>NZ_JAKGCV010000238.1 GCF_021556455.1 Streptomyces fuscigenes
CGGCGCTCCCGTGCGCCGGGCCTCCGCCCGCTTCGTCGTCACCCGTCCCGCCCGCGCCGGGGCGGGGCCGCGGCTCAGCCGCGCACGGGCGAGTCGTGCGCGTCGCGCTCCTCGTCCCCCGGCCCGGGGGCCGAGTCGTCGAGCCCGGCGGCCTCCTCGGGTTCCGCGAGGCGCTTGGCGACGCCGGTGTTGCGGGCCTCGGCCTGGATCGCGAGCGCCTCGACGGCCGCGTTGAACTGCTCGATGGACGTCGGCTTCTCCGGGCCCAGCAGGTAGTGCTTCAGCTCGGCGCGGCGCTCCTTGAGGCGGTCCGCCGCCGGGTCGGCGACCGCGCTCAGCAGCTCGTCGATCCCGTTCGCGTCGTTGGAGAGGATCACCGCGGCCCGCACCGCGGTGTTCTGCCGCCGGAACTCGGACGCGCCGATCGCCGCCGAGTCCGTCACCGCGTACGGCTTGCCGCTCGCGATGAAGTCGGACACGACACTGGAGATGTCGGAGACCATCGCGTCGGACTGGTTGAAGCAGTCGTAGAGCTTCGGCTCGGCGCCCGTCACGGTCCGGTGCTCCCACCAGCCGAAGGAGCGCCAGTAGGCGTCGTTCCACTCGGCACGCAGCCGCTTGGTCTCGTCCAGGCGCTCCTGGTCGGCCACCGCGAGGCGGGACACCTCGGCCTCGTCGCCGCCCTTGCGGCCCGAGGTCGCCAGGGCGTCGAGTCGGCCCTGCACGCGGGTGAGGTCCTCGGCCGCCTTCTGCCGCTCGGCGAGCGACTCGGCCGAGGCCTGCGACCAGCGCGATTCGGCCGCGCGGGCAGCCGTGTCGGCCTCCAGCAGCGCCATGATCGCCTGGTGGACGGCCTTGGCCTTCTTGTCCCGGATCCCGGTGAAGGGGTGCGGCTTGTAGATGACCCGCACGGGCGACTCGGCCCCGAGCAGCTTCTTGACGATGTTCTCGCCGGCCAGCAGCAGGGACGTGTTGCCGGGGTTGTCGTCCCAGCCCTCCCAGGTCGGCGCGTACAGGACGGTCGGGATCGGGTGCGCGGGCGCGCCCGTCCAGGTCTCGATGGGGGCGAGCTGCGGGCGGCCGACCTCGACGATGTCCTCGTCGCGGATGCCGACGTCGGCGAGGGCGTAGCGGTCGCGGCCCGCACGGCCCGCCGTCCAGACCTCGTCGTAGACCTTCGAGTACGGGTTGACACTGGCGATCTTGTCGCTGTCGCCGTGGCCGATGAAGACGTGCTTCATGGTGGGCACGCGCAGCATGTGGATGTTCTTGCCGACGTTGGCGGCGTACAGCGCGACCCGGACCGTGGACAGTTCCAGGTTCATCAGGTGCGTGCCGCCGGGGACGCAGATCACCGGGACGGAGGTGGGGGCGAGCTGGTTCGCGATGCCCCGCTCCCGCAGGATGATCAGCGGGCGGTCGACCTGCTCCATGGTCTCCAGCCACATGTTGACCTGGTAGGCGGACTCCTTGGAGCCGGAGAAGTACAGGACGGTGCGCGGCTCGTACGCGCGCAGCCAGGTGTCGACGGCGGCGAGGACCCGGGGGGCGGCGGGAACGATTCGCCGCCCGCGCAGGTTCGGTGCCAGCACGGCGATGTAGGCCAGCCCGAGGCCGGTCGAGACCGCGGCGCCGATGTAGCCGTAGACGAACGCGCCGCTGGCGGCGGCGGCGAACACGCCGATCTCCATCGGGAGATCGAGGTGGAGCATCTTGGCGACCGACTGCGCCATCAGGAACCGCGGCGGAGCGTCCGGGATCCCCAGCGCGCCCAGGTCGATGTTGCGCGTGACGACCGGCATCGACCGGCGCTTGCGGATGAGGGTGACCAGCGCGCCCTGCACGGTGTTGAGCGCGTAGAAGACCAGGAAGGCCACCACCGCCACGTACATGAGCGTGGCGCCGGCCAGATGCAGCCGCGCCAGCAGCAGGATCAGCAGGAGCTGCCGCGCCAGGAACCGGATCGCGACGCCGGCCCGCACCTTCTCCAGACGGTTTATCAAGTAGGAGCCGCGCTGGTGCAGGTACCGGTCGGCGATATAGGTGACTGCCGCTGCCACCGCGAAGAACCAGAGGTCGGGAATCAATGCGGCGAGCATCACGCACGGATAACCCAGTCCCATGAGGACTGCAGCGGCCAGCTCGGACCGGCTGCCCACGCGGGCCAGTCGAATGGCGGTCGAAATCACGGGAGAACCTGCTCCAGAGGGGTTGCCGGTTGTTTCACGATGGGACGGAAATGTGAAGGCGGAACTTCACGCATTCGGGCCTCCCACATCATTCGGTCGGCCCAGCCGACAATGAATGAGCAGGAGGCCCGATAAGTGCAACTTGGCGATGAGTATTACACATCGCCATGGCGGTCGAGCACGGCGGCGAGCGCCTGCTCGAACCCGGAGGCCTCCGAGGCGCCGCGGGTCGGATCCTGCTGGCGCACGTCGATGACGTGCCCGGTCAGCTCCGACAGCAGCACGTCGAGCGACGTGCGCGCCACCGCCTCCGAGGACAGCAGCGAGCCCGCGGGCTCGTCGCCGAACGCCTTCGTGCGCATCGGGGTGGCCGTGCGCTCCGGATTCACGCAGTTCACCCGGATGCCCTCGCCCGCCCACTCGTCGGCGAGAGCCTGGGTGAGATTCACCATGGCCGCCTTGGTGGACGAGTACAGGCTGTATTCGGCCCGTCCCCGCGTGTAACTGCTGGAGGTGTACAGCAGGAGCTGGCCCTTGGTTTCCACGAGGTATTTGTACGAGGCGCGCGCGATCTGGACCGGCGCCAGGTAGTTGACGTTCAGCGCTTCCTGGATCGTCGCGCTGTCGGTCTCGGCGAGTTTGCCGATGCGCAGTACGCCGGCCGTGTTCACGACGTAGTCGATCCGGCCCGTCTCCGCGTACGCCGTGGCGAGCGCCTCGTCCACGTGCTCCGGGTTCTCCACGTGGGTGCCGGTGGTGGAGCGGCCGAGCGCGTAGACCTTGGCGCCGAAGCGCCCGGCGAGTTCGGCGATGTCGGCGCCGATCCCGTACGAGCCGCCGAAGACGACCATCGTCTTGCCGGAGAGCAGTTCCTCGTAGGCGGCCTCGTCGGCCTGCTGGGGGGCCGCGGTGGACGCGAGCTGGAAGAGCTTGTCGGCGATGAAGACGTCGACGGGCTGGGTGACCTTCATGTTGTACTCGTCGCCCGCGACGACGTGGACCGGCACGTCGGGCAGGTACTTGAGCACGACGGAGCAGTCGTCCGTGGCCTGGAAGTTGGGGTCCTCCGCGGCGACCTCGTAGGCGCGGCGGATGGTGGACAGCTTGAACGCCTGCGGGGTCTGGCCCCGGCGCAGCCGGGCGCGGTCGGGGATGTCCGTGATGAACTCGCCGTCCTCGCCGTGGGTGCGCGTCACGATGATCGTGTCGGCGGACGGGATGGCGACGTCGACGGCCTGGTAGCGCTCCAGCGCGGTGACGCAGTTCTCGATCACGCGCTGTGACAGGAGCGGGCGCACGGCGTCGTGGAAGAGGAGGTTGCGGTCCTCGCCCTCGGCGAGGCCCTCGCCGAGCAGCTCGATGGCCCGTTCGGTCGTCTCGTTGCGCGTCGCGCCGCCCTCGATGACCTGGGTGACCTTGGTGAAACCGGCCTTGGCCACGATCTTTTCGACGTCGGGCACGAATCCGGGCGCCATCAGGACGACGATGTCGTCGACGCTCTCGGACTGCTCGAAGATCGCCAGGGTGTGCTCGATGACCGCCTTGCCCGCGATCTTCAGGAGCTGTTTCGGAATGGACAGGCCCACGCGCTGGCCGGTGCCACCGGCGAGAACAACTGCCGTGGTTCGAATGTGGGCATCAGCTGGCACAGACACGGGGCAACCTACCTAGCGACGATCGGGGGGCAGCGTGATGGTTGCACTCTCCGTGAGCACCACGCAAGGCGCGGGAAAGGTCCCGACACCTTCCGTAAATCAGATATAAACCCTGCGCGCCCATGCAGGAGACCTGTCGGCGGTAGTGGGACCGCGTGACGGAAGAGTGGATTCTCATCGTCTTCTCATTCGAACCACCGGGAGATCGCGCCATTCTCACGCAATCTCCACAGGGATCGCGGCAACCAACTGGCCCCGGGAACCGTCGCCGTCCGGCTCCGGAGCGCTCTCACGGCACCGGGACGGCTCCCGCCTCACTCGAAATGAGGGAAAGTTAACAGTACCGGAACAGAACACATCGTGCTGCCTCTCTCACAGCAAACGCTCAGGCATAATGGGACAGGAGCCACAGGAAGCACCCGGGGGGACCGGGATGCGCCCGTCGCGGGAGCGAACGGGTACGCGTCCCAATTCCGTTGGTGATCACGGCACCAGTAACCGGCCGCGAGGTGTGTGTCCGGCCACGCGGCCACGACCGGATACGCCTCGGAGCGAAGATGAAAATGCGGCATGTGGTGCCCGTCCGTATACGCAAAAGCGTGATGGATTCGCTGCCCACCCAGATGGCCGACCAGGTGAGGACCGCGGCGCTGCAGGGGGGCCCCGGCCGCCGCGCCAAGCGGGCCATCCAGCGCTACACCACCCAGATGCAGGCCCGCGAACTCACCGATTCCGCCGCTCCTTTGCGCATCGCGCAACTGGGCAGCCGCTCGTGGGTCTGCGTCGCCGAGGACGGCGTGAGCGCCGCCGGCGCCCGCCAGCGCAACCTCGACCTCGTCGTCGACGCGCTCACCACCGCGAACGTCGAGTACTGGGTCGTGGACGCGGCCGACGCGCGCCAGCGCATCACCGTCGCCGCCCACGAGCACGACCGGGAGCGGGCCCTCTCGGCACTGCACGAGGCCTACACCGACAACGCCGTCTACATCGGCGACATCGCCCGCCCCGCCCGCTTCAGCAAGCTGGCGCGCAACCCCGTCGCCAAGGACGTCGGCGGCGTGCGGGTCTTCTCCGTCTACCTCTCCACGGCCGGGCAGTCCTACCTCGGCGGTTCGCACGCCTGCGAGCTGGAGTTCTGGTCGACCGCCCCCGAGGACGGCTCCCTCGTCGCGCCCCGCCCCAACCGCACCGGCGCGCGCATCCCGCTGTCGGACAAGCTGCCCGCCGCCCTCTCGATCAACGAGCGGGAGTACCCGACGCTGGAGCCCTTCACGGCGCCGCGCATGTTCGACGTCACCTTCCCCATCGACGTCGTCTACACCTGGGTCGACGGCAACGACCCGGCGTGGCGGGCCCGGAAGTCGGCCACCATGGAGTCGCACGGGCTGGGCCGCCTCAACGACGAGGCCGCGAACGACTCGCGGTTCGCGAGCAGGGACGAGCTCAAGTACTCGCTGCGCTCCCTGGAGAAGTACGCGCCGTTCGTGCGGAAGATCTTCCTCGTCACGGACGACCAGGTGCCGGCGTGGCTCGACACGTCCAACGAGCGGCTGCGGGTCGTCTCGCACCGGGAACTGTTCGGGGACACCGGCAGGCTGCCCACGTTCAACTCGCACGCCATCGAGTCGAGGCTGCACCGCATCCCGGGGCTCGCCGACCACTACCTCTACGTCAACGACGACGTGTGCTTCGGCCGGCCGGTGACGGCGGAGAACTTCTTCCACGCCAACGGACTCAGCAAGTTCTTCCTCTCCAAGGCCCAGGTGGACCTCGGCGCCCCGAGCCCCGACGACCCCCCGGTGCTGTCGGCGGCGAAGAACAACCGCCTCCTCATCGAGTCGCTGTTCGGCCGGACCATGCGCAACAAGATGAAGCACACGCCCCATCCGCAGCAGCGCGCGGTCCTGGAGGAGCTGGAGGAGAAGTTCCCGGAGGTCTTCTCCGAGACCGCCTCCCACCAGTTCCGGCACAGCGGCGACTACTCGATCACGTCGTCGCTCCACCACTACTACGCGTACCTGACGACGCGCGCCGTGCCGGGGAGCATCCGGTACATGTACACGGACCTGAGCACGCCGGAGACGCCCGGCAGGCTGCGCCGGCTGCTCCACCGCCGCGACATGGACACCTTCTGCATCAACGACACCAACTCGGCGCCCGAGGACTACGAGAAGGAGTCCGAGATGCTGGTGAGGTTCTTCGAGGAGTACTTCCCCGAGCGCAGCAGCTTCGAGCGCTGAACACGGCCGCAGGGGGCGGTGCCACGGATCGCGTGGCACCGCCCCCTGCGTACCCGGCCGCTGCGGGCCGGCCGGGGAACCGCTCAGTTGAACGGGTCGAAGTTCTTGAACTCCGTGGCCGCCTCGTCCCGTTCGGCGTCCCGGTCCCGGCGGCGCTGGGCGGCAGGCCGGGGCGAGTCCATCCGGTGGTCCTCGCCGCGGCGGCCGAGCATCTCGGCGCCCGCCGCCATCGACGGCTCCCAGTCGAAGACGACCGCGTTCTCCTCAGGGCCGATGGCGACGCCGTCGCCGGGGCGGGCCCCGGCCTTCAGCAGCTCGTCCTCGACACCGAGGCGGTTGAGCCGGTCCGCGAGGTAGCCGACGGCCTCGTCGTTGTTGAAGTCGGTCTGCCGCACCCAGCGTTCGGGCTTCTCGCCGCGCACGCGGTAGATGCCGGAGCCGGAGCCGTCCTCTTCCTCCTCCAGCGTCACCCGGAAGCCCGTGTCGTCCACGGCCTTCGGCCGGATGACCACCCGCGTGGCCTCCTCGCGCGGCTTGCGCGCGCGGGCCTCGGCGACGATCTCGGCCAGGGCGAAGGAGAGCTCCTTCAGGCCGATGTGGGCGACGGCGGAGACCTCCAGGACGCGGTAGCCGCGCGCCTCGAGGTCCGGCTTGATCATCTCGGCGAGGTCGCGCCCGTCGGGGATGTCGACCTTGTTGAGGACGACCATGCGGGGCCGGTCGCCGAGGCCGCCGTACTGCTTCAGCTCCTCCTCGATGACGTCGAGGTCGGAGACCGGGTCGCGGTCGGACTCGAGCGTCGCGGTGTCCAGCACGTGCACCAGCACGGAGCAGCGCTCGACGTGGCGCAGGAACTCCAGGCCGAGGCCGCGGCCCTGGCTCGCGCCGGGGATGAGGCCGGGCACGTCGGCGACGGTGAAGACGGTGGAGCCGGCCGTGACGACGCCCAGGTTCGGCACGAGCGTCGTGAACGGGTAGTCCGCGATCTTCGGGCGTGCCGCGGAGAGCACGGAGATCAGCGAGGACTTGCCGGCACTCGGGTAGCCGACGAGCGCCACGTCCGCGACGGTCTTCAGCTCCAGCACGACGTCGCCGCCGGTGCCGGGCTCGCCCAGCAGCGCGAAGCCGGGCGCCTTGCGGCGGGCCGAGGCGAGCGCGGCGTTCCCGAGGCCCCCGCGGCCGCCCTGGGCGGCCACGTACGTCGTCCCCTGGCCCACGAGGTCGGCGAGGACCTCGCCGTTCTTGTCGAGCACCACCGTGCCGTCGGGCACGGGCAGGACCAGGTCCTGGCCGTCCTTGCCGGACCGGTTGCCGCCCTCGCCGGGCTTTCCGTTGGTGGCCCTGCGGTGCGGCACGTGGTGGTAGTCGAGCAGCGTGGTCACGGACTGGTCGACGACGAGCACGACGTCACCGCCGCGGCCGCCGTTGCCGCCGTCCGGGCCGCCGAGGGGCTTGAACTTCTCCCGGTGGACGGAGGCGCAGCCGTGGCCCCCGTTACCCGCGGCGACATGCAGTTCGACGCGGTCCACGAAGGTGGTCATGGTGGGCTTCCTCCTGGAGAAGACAACGAAAGACGTGCGGGGCGTACGGGGTGCGCGGTGCGTGCACGCGTCGGTTCGTACGTCTTACTGGGATAACACGCAAAGGGCGGACCCGCTTCCCGTCCGGGAAGGGGGCCCGCCCTGAGCGCAGAACTGGTGAACCGCTACCGGCGCGTCAGGCGACCGGGACGATGTTCACGACGCGGCGACCGCGGCTGGTGCCGAACTCGACCGCACCGGCGTTGAGCGCGAACAGGGTGTCGTCGCCGCCGCGGCCGACCCCGGTGCCGGGGTGGAAGTGCGTGCCGCGCTGACGGACGATGATCTCACCGGCGAGGACGACCTGACCGCCGAAGCGCTTCACGCCGAGCCGCTGGGCGTTGGAGTCGCGCCCGTTCCTGGAGGACGATGCGCCCTTCTTGTGTGCCATGAATCCTCAGTCCCTTACTTCGCAGCCGCGGGAATGCCGGTGACCTTGATCGCCGTGTACTGCTGGCGGTGACCCTGGCGACGGCGGTAGCCGGTCTTGTTCTTGTAGCGAAGGATGTCGATCTTCGCGCCCTTGTGGTGGTCCACGACCTCGGCCGTGACCTTGATGCCGTCCAGCACCCACGGGTCGCTGGTGACGGCCTCGCCGTCGACCACGAGCAGGGTCGAGAGCTCGACCGTGTCGCCCACCTTGGCAGTGGAAATCTTGTCAACCTCAACGATGTCGCCGACAGCAACCTTGTGCTGGCGACCACCGCTGCGCACGATGGCGTACACGCGGATCTCACTCTCATTCGGAACGGAACCCCTGACGCCAGCCGCTCGCACGGCCACGAGGGCCGGGACGGTCCGGATCGGATGAGCGGCCTCCCCCGGAAAACGGGAGGTGGGTGCTCAGGGGTGGGCGCACACCTACACGCCGACGGTCAAGAATAGGGTTGACTCCGTCAAGGGGTCAAACCGGCTCCCGCGCCCCCGGACCCCGCCGGCGCCCGGCACGTGCCGGCCGCCCGCCGGGAGCGCCGCCGGACGTGGCCGCGGCCGCACGAACCGGCG
>NZ_JAKGCV010000239.1 GCF_021556455.1 Streptomyces fuscigenes
CGGCGACGCCCTCCCCCGCCCCGCGGTCCGCCCACCCGCGCGCGGCGCCGGGTCCCACCCCCGGCGCGGGCGGCCGCCGCCGCCCCCTTTTGCCGTTGCTTGGCGGGGCGTTCATCGAAGTGGCCTGACTTTCCCCGCCCCGGCCCGGAGAGAGTCGTGCGCGGCCGATCGCATCCTCACGACTCAAGGGAAGTGGGTACCCCCATGCCCGGCATGACCCGTCGCAGACTCCTCGGTTCCGCCGCCGGCGCCGCCGCGGGAGGCGCCGCCCTCAGCCTCCTGCCGCCGTCCGTGCAGAAGGCCGTCGCCGCAGGCCCGCCGCGCCGCGGCTCGATCGACGACATCGAGCACGTCGTCTGCCTGATGCAGGAGAACAGGTCGTTCGACCACTACTTCGGCACGCTGAAGGGCGTCCGCGGGTTCGCCGACCCGCAGGCCGCGAAGCTGTCGACCGGACGGTCCGTCTTCTACCAGCCGGACCCCGGCAGCCCGGACGGCTACATGCTGCCGTTCCACCTCGACACCCGCACCACCAGCGCGCAGGCCATCCCGTCCACGAGCCACGCCTGGTCGGTCCAGCACAGCGCCTGGAACAACGGGAAGATGGACAACTGGCTGCCCGCGCACCGGGCCGCCGACGGCAAGAACGGCCCGTACGTCATGGGCTACTACACGCGCGAGGACATCCCGTTCCAGTTCGCGCTCGCCGAGGCGTTCACCGTCTGCGACAACTACTACTGCTCGATGATGGGCCCGACCTGGCCCAACCGCATGTTCTGGATGACCGGCACCGTCGACCCGAACGGCACCCACGGCGGCCCGATCATCAGCAACGTCGCCCCGGCCGGCGGCTACACCTGGACGACGTACGCGGAGCGCCTGGAGGCGGCCGGCGTGTCCTGGAAGGTGTACCAGGAGGAGGACGACTACGGCTGCAACATGCTGGAGAACTTCGCCAACTTCAAGAACGCGAAGCCGGGCGACCCGCTCTACGACAAGGGCGTCCAGCCGGGTCCCGCGGGCGCCTTCGAGGACGACGCCCGCAACGACCGGCTCCCGACGGTCTCCTGGATCATCTGCACGAGCACCCAGTCCGAGCACCCCGACTACCTGCCGGCCGCCGGCGCGGACTACGTCGCCTCCAAGATCGAGGCGATCGCGTCCAACCCGGACGTGTGGCGCAAGACGGCCTTCATCCTCGACTACGATGAGAACGACGGCCTGTTCGACCACGTCGTCCCGCCGACGCCGAAGGCCGGCACGGCGGACGAGTTCATCGACGGCCTGCCGATCGGCGGCGGCTTCCGGGTGCCGTGCGTCATCGTCTCGCCGTGGACGGTCGGCGGCTGGGCGGCCGGCGACGCCTTCGACCACACCTCGGTGCTGCGCTTCCTGGAGCGCGTGACCGGCGTGGCCGAGCCCAACATCAGCCAGTGGCGGCGCCGCACGTTCGGCGACCTGACGTCCGCCTTCGGGTTCGGCACGAGCGCGCCGAAGCCGCCGAAGCTGCCGACCGACACCGCCGAGCAGCTCGCGGAGGCGAAGCAGGAGGTGGCGACGCTCCCCAAGCCGACGCTGCCGACGACCGGCCAGAAGGTGCCGAAGCAGGAGAAGGGGACGCGGCCGCGCCGCTGACCCGCCGCCCGCGCGAAGGTCCCGCGCGCCGCACGGGACGGGCCCGCCCGTCGCCTGCGTGCGCGGGCGCCCGCACGCGCGTGTGCCCCGGCCGGGATCTTCGCGATCCCGCCGGGGCACACCCGTGCCGTGTTCCGCAGGAGCGGCTCAGACGCCCGCGTACGAGTGCTTGCCGGTGACGAAGATGTTGACGCCGTAGTAGTTGAAGAGGAAGCACGCGAACGCGATCAGCGCGAGCGTCGCCGCCTTGCGGCCCTTCCAGCCGGCGGTGGCGCGGGCGTGCAGGTAGCAGGCGTAGGCGACCCAGGTGATGAACGACCAGGTCTCCTTCGGGTCCCACTCCCAGTAGTGGCCCCAGGCGCTGCCGGCCCAGATGGCGCCGGCGATGATCGTGAACGTCCACAGCGGGAAGACGGCCGCGTTGACCCGGTAGGCAAGCTTGTCCAGGGTCGCCGCCGCGGGCAGCCGCTCCAGGACGGACGTCGCGAAGGCGCTGATCTTCTCGCCCGCGATGAGCTTCGTCTCGTAGCGGTCGCGGAAGAGGTAGAGCAGCGTGGACACGGCGCCGACGTAGAAGACCGCACCGCAGAAGATCGCGGTGGAGACGTGGATCCACAGCCAGTACGAGTGCAGCGCGGGCACCAGCTGGTCGCTCGCGGTGTACAGCACGGTGACGGCGAGGCCGAGCGTCAGCAGGACGGTGGTGACGAGCGGCAGGCCGAGCCAGCGGATGTTCAGCTTGCGGGAGGCCAGCAGGCCCAGGTACACGCCGACGGCGACCGTCGAGAACGTGATGCTGAACTCGTACATGTTGCCCCACGGCGCGCGCTGCACCGACAGGGCGCGGGTGAGGACGCCGCCCGCCGCGATGATGAAGGCGAGGACCGTGAGGGACAGCGCGATGCGTCCCCACATGTCGCCCTGCACGTCGCCGCCGTCGGCGCCGGGGCCGTCGGGGACGTCGCGCGAGCCGGACGCCGAGCGGGTGATGATCTTCGGGCGCTCCAGGACGGTCGTGCCGCCGCCCTTGGTCGCGACCTTGATGGTGACGGTGCCCGCGTCCTTCGCGTTCCCCTGGGCCTCGGCGCGGGAGCCGCCCGGCGTCAGCGCGGCCGCCGTGCGGGCGACCTTGCTGCGACTGCCGAAGATCCATTCGAAGATGTGGGCGAAGAAGGCCAGCATGTACACGGCCATGGCCGAATAGATCAGCACATTGCTGGTGTGAGCCAGGTTCTCGTTGGTTCCGGCGGCGAGCATCACTTCTCGGCCCCTTCGGCGTGTTCGGCTGGTGCGGCGGCGGGCTTCTCCCCCGCGTCGTCGGCGTCGGGTTCGGGCGCGGGGGGCGCCTCGGGAAGGAGCGTGACGGCGAGGTCGCCAAGCTCCTCGGGGAGTTTCGCGGACTCGCTGCGGCCGAGTCCCGCCATCTCCAGGACGGTGGTGCCGTCGGGGCCGGCCACGGCCTTGACCCATACGCGGCGCCGCTGGATGAACAGGGAGCCGGCGAGGCCGAGGATGGCGGCGATCGCGCCGCCGAGGGCCCACAGTTCGCCGGGCTGGTGGGTGATCTGGAAGCTCGCCCACTCCTTGATCGGGCCCTTGTCGAACGTGATGGAGCCGGAGCCGCCGGGCAGCTTCATGGTCTCGCCGGGCAGCAGGCTCTGCTTGAGGATCTGCCCCTTCGCGTCCTTGAAGGGCGTGAGCACCTTGGTGTTCAGCTGGTACACGTTCTGCGGGACGCCGGAGTCGACGCCCAGGTCGCCGTGGTAGGCGCCGATGTTGAGGACCGGGAAGTCCGCGGCGGGGAACTGCGAGAGCATCTGGCCCTTGCCGCCGAACGTCGGCACGAACAGCGCGGCGAAACCGAGCTGGTCCTTCTTGCCGCTCTTGTCGCGGTAGCCGTCCATCACCTTGATGGCACCGCTGGACGAGAGGTTCTTGTCGAACGGCAGCATCGGGGTGGCGCCGTGGAAGACGACCTTGCCCGCGCCGTCCCTGACCGTGACGGACGGCGCGTAGCCGTGCGAGATGAGGTAGACGTTGGAGCCCTCGATCTTGAGGGGGTGGTTCTCCTTGATGACGCCCTTGTGCTCGCCGTCGCGCGGGCCCGCCGAGTAGTGGATGTCGGCCTGAAACGTGCGGGCGGTGCCGACCTCGGGGCCGCTGCGCTCGTACGTGCCGACGAAGTCGTCGAGGGAGAACGAGAAGGGCGCGAGGTTGCTCGTGTCGAACAGCGGGCCCGACGTGAAGTCGTCGTACTGGCTGAGCGTGTTGGAGAACCCGTCCGAGTCCCCCTCCATGATCAGCTTGCCGCCCTCGGACTTGAAGAGGGAGCCGGAGGCGAAGGCCAGCAGCATCACGATCAGCGCGACGTGGAAGACCAGGTTGCCGGCCTCGCGCAGGTAGCCCTTCTCGGCGGCGACGGCGTCCCCGACGACGTGGGCGCGGAAGCGGCGGCGGCGCAGCATCGTCAGGGCGGCCTCGCGCACGGCCTCGGGCGCGGCCTCGGTGCGCCAGGTCGTGTACGCGGGCAGGCGGGTGAGGCGGCTCGGGGCGCCCGGCGGCCGGCCCCGGAGCTGGCCGACGAACTGCCAGGTCCGCGGGATGATGCAGCCGATGAGCGAGATGAAGAGCAGGATGTAGATCGCGGAGAACCACACCGAGCTGTACACGTGGAACAACTGGAGCTTGTCGTACAGCGGCCCGAGCGTGGTGTGCTCGGTGATGAACGTGTCGACCTTGTTCTGGTCGGCGCTGGACTGCGGGATCAGCGAGCCGGGGATCGCGGCGAGCGAGAGCAGCAGGAGCAGCAGCAGCGCGATGCGCATCGAGGTGAGCTGGCGCCAGAACCAGCGGAACCAGCCGATCGGGCCGAGTGTCGGGCCGGAGAGCAGCGGTTCCTCGCGGGGCGCGGTGGACAGCTGCGAACCGGCCGCGCCGATCTCGCGCGCGTCCGCCTCGTCGCGTGTGAGGGCGCCCGGCGCCCCGTCGGCCTCGGGCGGGCCGGCGTCGTCGGCACCGCGGTCGGCGCCGTCGGCCCTGCTCCGGCCGGCGTGTGTGTCTGTGTTGCCCATGGTGCTAGATCCCCACCGAGAAGCCGTTGGACCACGACTGCGTCTGTTGCAGGAGGCTGTCCCAGGCGCCGGTCACGAGCAGGAGTCCGGTGGCGACCATCATGCCGCCGCCGATCCGCATGACCCACGTGTAGTGGCGCTTGACCCAGCCGAAGGCGCCCAGTGCCTTGCGGAACGCGACGGCCGCGAGCACGAAGGGCACCCCGAGCCCCAGACAGTACGCGACGGACAAAACGGCCCCGCGCCCAGCACTCCCCTGGCTGAGGGCGAGCATGTTCACCGCGGAGAGCGTCGGCCCCAGGCAGGGCGTCCAGCCGACCCCGAACAGCGCCCCGAGCAGGGGCGCCCCGACGAGACCGGAGACCGGGCGCTTGTGGAAGCGCACCTCGCGCTGGGTGATCCAGGGCATCAGGCCCGCGAAGAAGAACCCCATGAGGATCATCAGGACGCCCAGGACGCGGGAGAGTCCGGCGCGGTGGTCCTGGAGGTTCTGGCCGGCGAAGCCGAACAGGGCGCCGCCCGAGACGAACACGGCCGTGAAGCCGAGGACGAACAGGCTCGCGCCTGCGACCATCCGGCCCCGCCTGGCCTGTCCTATGTCGGTGCCCGTGACCCCCGTCACGTAGCTCAGGTAGCCGGGCACGAGCGGCAGGACGCACGGCGAGAAGAACGACACGAGACCGCCGAGCACGGCGATCGGCAGCGCGACGAGCAGCGCGCCGCTCATGACCGTGGAGTTGTAGCCCGCCTCCGCGAGGACCTGTACGCCGTGCACGGGATCACTTCTCCGCGATCAGCGGGTCGAGCATCTTCGTCAGCTTGGCCTCGTCGAGGCCCTGCAGGGCGCGCGCGGCGATCTTGCCGTCGCGGTCGAGCACGATCGTGGAGGGGATGGCCTGCGGGTTGAGCGTCCCCTTGGGGAAGCCCGACAGCAGCAGCCGCCCGGTCGGGTCGTACAGACTCGGGTAGGGCACGCCGTAGTTCTTCTCGAACGCGACGCCCTGGTCCTTGTTGGTGTCGCGCGTGTCGATGCCGACGAACTGGACGCCCTTGCCCTCGGTGGCCTTGGCCACCTTCGCGAGGTGGGGCGCCTCGGCGCGGCAGGGCGAGCACCAGGAGCCCCACACGTTGAGTACGACGATCTTGCCCTTGAGCGAGGCGACGTCGAGGGCCTTGCCGTCGAGGGTGGTGCCCTTGATCGTCCCGACGGGCTTGCGGTCGGCCTGCGGGACGGTGTCGATGCCGTCCGAGGTGCTCGTGACGAAGTTGGTGTCCCCGCCGCCACCGGACTTGCCGCTGCACGCCGTGAGCGCGAGGGCCGCGGCGACCACGGCGACCGGCAGTGCTGCGGCACGCACCGCCCGGCGGGAGCGCTTGGGGGCCGTGGTGCGTCGGAAGGCGCGACCGAAGTTCATGTGAAAAGTTTCGCATGGGCGATTCGGGCAATCCCTCCCACCCCCCTGCGTGTCCGGGCCGCCCCAAGGGCCCCTTGTAAGGAGCGGATGAGCGGGCCCTGTGGAGACCCCGCGCAACTGCGACGATGCCCCCGGCGGACCGCGGATGCCGGCCGCGGGGCGCCCGCGCACCGCGCCGCCGTCCGCCCTCCCCCGCCCGGCCTGCCCGGCCTGCCCGCGGGTCCGGGCGCCGACCGTGGCGCCCGGACCCGCGCGGGCGGCTCAGGCCGCCTTGAGGTAGCTCGACCAGCCGCCCGCCGGCTTCTCGCCGACCTCCAGCGCCTGGAGCTTTTGCACGAGAGCAGGGTCCTGCGCGTCCAGCCAGTCCGTGAACTGGCGGAAGGAGACGAGCCGCACGTCCTTGCGTCCGGCGATCTGCTTGAGCGCGTTCTCGACGGCGTCCATGTAGATGCCGCCGTTCCACGTCTCCATGTGGTTGCCGATGAAGAACGGCGCCCGGTTGGTCTCGTACGCGCGCTGGAAGCCGGCCATGTACGACTGGGTGGCCTGCTCCCGCCAGCCCGCGTAGCGCGAGGTCATGCCCTGGGTCGAGTTCTTCGACTGGTTGGCGAGGATGTTGTAGTCCATGGACAGGACCTCGAAGCTGTGCCCCGGGAAGGGGATGCCCTGGAGCGGGTAGTCCCACAGCCCGAGCTTCTTGGTGGGCCACGTCTGCGTGCCGCCCGGCGACGAGGCGTCGTAGCGCCAGCCGAGGGCCGCGGCCGTCGGCAGCAGCTGGTTCTGGCCCAGGAGGCACGGGGTGCGGCCGCCGATGAGCTCCTTGCGGTAGTCGAAGGGCAGGGGGTCGCCGACGGTGCTGCCGAAGTTCGTCTTCCACGTGGTGACGAACGACATGGCCTGGTCGATCTCGCTGCGCCACTGCTCGGGCGTCCAGTTCGCGACCGATCCGCTGCCGGAGCAGAAGTGGCCGTTGAAGTGGGTGCCGATCTCGTGCCCGTCGTTCCAGGCGCGGCGCACGCACGCCAGCGTGTCGGTGATGTGCGCGTCCTTGAGGTACCCGATGTCGGAGGCGCCGACCGGGTTGTTCGGCGGCTGGTAGAGGTGCTTCTTCGACTCCGGGAGCAGGTAGAGCCCGGAGAGGAAGAACGTCATCTTCGCGTCGTGCTGCTGGGCGAGGTCGAGGAAGCGGGTGAACAGGCCGGTCCCGACCTCCCCCGCCCCGTCCCAGGAGAAGATGACGAACTGCGGCGGGGTCTGCCCCGGCTCCAGCCGCACGGGAGCGGGCGGCTGGTGGGGCTGCTTGCCCGTGTACGCGGTGGAGCCGTCCCCGATGAGGGTGACGGCCTTCTTGGGCGGGGCTCCGGCCGCGGCGCCCTCGCCCGCCTTGGTCTTCGTCCCGGTCGGCGCCTTGTGTCCGACGGCCTTCTCGGCGCCGCAGGCGGCAAGTCCGACCGCCGCCGCCGCGCCCATTCCGGCCCCGAGGAGATCTCTCCGGCTGATGCTGCGCATACCGTCCCCATCCGTGTTCAGGTCTCAGGTGACCGGCAAGCGTTGGTCAGGAACTTGTCGGTTCATCACATTATTTACAAGCGACAAACCGTGAGACTGTGCAACAAACACGGTGGTTCATGGAATTATCATATCTTTACGAACGCGAGACGAACACGCGCTCGATCACGCCGGATACGGGATGCTCCGTCCGGGTTGTCCCTATGCTCCGAACGCCTTGCCGCCGCCCGGCTGGGGTTTGGCGCCGGACAGCAGGTGCGCGGGGACCAGGTCGCGGGCCGGCTCCGAGTAGCCCACCGACACGATCCGGTCGCCGCGGTAGGTGAACGTGGTCAGCGAGGCCAGCGTGCACTGCCGGCGGCGCGGGTCGTGCCACAGCTTGCGGCGCTCGACGAAGCTGCGCAGGATCCAGATCGGCAGCTGGTGGCTCACGCACACCGCCTCGTGGCCCCGTGCCAGGTCCCGCGCCTTCGACAGCGCGCCCATCATCCGTACGACCTGGTCGACGTACGGCTCGCCCCAGGACGGCCGGAACGGGTTCGTCAGGTACTTCCAGTTCGCCGGCTTGCGCAGCGCGCCGTCCCCGACGCCGAAGGTCTTGCCCTCGAAGATGTTCGCGGCCTCGATGAGCCTGAGGTCGGTCTCCACCGTGAGCCCCTTCGCCTTGGCGATGGGCGCCGCCGTCTCCTGCGCGCGCTCCAGCGGCGAGGCGACCACCAGCGTGATGTCGCGGTCCGCCAGGTGCTCGGCGACCCGGTCGGCCATCCGCCGGCCCAGCTCGGACAGGTGGTACCCGGGCTGCCTGCCGTACAGGACGCCGTCCGGGTTGTGCACCTCTCCGTGCCGCATGACGTGGACCACGGTCAGCTCGTCCGGGTCGGCGGAGTTGATGGGGTTGTTCATGAGGCATCCTTCTGCACTCGTGCGGCGGGGGCGTGCGGGGTGGGACGGGAGGCGCGGGGCGCGCGACGGGCGACCGCGTACCGCCCGAAGCGTACGGCGCTACGCGCCCGGCGCGGCGGCCCGCCCGCCCG
>NZ_JAKGCV010000023.1 GCF_021556455.1 Streptomyces fuscigenes
ATGGCGGCGGACGGCGGGCACCGGGGCGAACGACCAGGGCTGCTCGCCCCGCCGCCCGGCCACGGCCGGCCCGTCGCCCGCCCGGCGTTCGGCGGGGCCCGCGTCGCCGAACGCCCGCAGGGCGAAGGGGCCTTCGACGAACGCCCCCGGGCACGGCCACTCGTGGTAGCGCAGCTTCGGACTCCGGGCGGAGCCCGGGCGCTCGGAGGATGCGGGTACGACCCCCGATACCGATGCTTTTCGGCCTAACGGCCGTGATGGGTAAGGATCGTGGGCGTGGGCTCCGGGGCCGGGGGCACTCGCCCGCCGCCCCGGAGCGAAGGGCGGCCGGGGCCCGGGGGCGCCGTCGGCCCCGGTCCCCGGTGGTTCCGGTACGAACGGCCCGTCGTCGGCCCGGAGCATGTCCGCCCGGAGCATTCCGTCTCCCCCCAGAGGTGTGCGGATTCCGCGCTGGTGCGGCGGTCCGGCCCGATACGGGCCGGGAGTGCCGCCACGCGCGCGCCCCCGTCGGCGCGCGGGTGGCCGCCCGAACCGCCGGCAGCGGTGCGGGAACCGGTCGGCGCGGTCAGCCGGGAACGTTCCAGCCGACGTCGTTCGCGCGGACGGTTCCGTCGAGGCGGAGACAGGGCCGGTGCGCGGGGGGCGTTGCGCACCCGTCGGAGAATGGCGCGAAGACGCCTCTCGATCTCGCCATCTGCCTGGAACTGAACATTCCCCCGAGCATGACATTTCCTTTGCAGTAAGATTTCGGCTGTTTGCACAATGACGCCTCGGTTTGCGTCGACGTCGATAGACCCGCGCAAACCGTGGCTTTTCTTTTCGTAGACGTAACTCTGCCACCTCTGGACGACCTGTAGGAGTTCGGACATGCTTCGGGTCGGCGCACTGCAATGAAACGAGGGATGCAAATGCCGACGGGCCCACACGAAACGGACATCGACGACGCGAGGGACGCTTCCGGGGCCGAGGGGAGTACCGCGGCGTTGCAGAGCCTTGCCGCGGACTGGTCGCCCAGCGCGGAGCCGGAGAAGCGTGAAACGTTACTGCGCATGGCGCAGGCGCTCAGTGAGATCTCCTGCATGATCGCGATACAGGCCGAACAGCCCGACCTGTGCGTCCACAAGGACGGGCCGGACGAATACCGACAGGTCCGCCCGGACGCGGCGGTGCAGAATCCCGGATTCCGCTATCTCGACGGGGAAGTGGAGATCAATCGCGCCATCCAGAAGATCTTGGACACGGCCAGGACCGAGATCCTCACCGCGCAGCCGGACGGCCCGCGCCCGGGCCCCGTGCTCGACGACGCGCTCAGCGCCGTGCGCAACAGGATCGCGGCCGGCATCAGCATGCGCACGCTCTACCAGCACAGCACCCGCTTCGACGAGCCGACCAAGGAATATGTGCAGTCGGTCACGCAGTACGGGGTCCAGGTGCGCACCCTCGCCGAGTTCTTCGACCGGATGATATTGGTCGACCGGTCCGCCGCGTTCATCCCCGCCAACGCCGACCGGTCCCGGGCGGTGCTGGTCACGGAGCCGGCTGTGGTGCATTTCCTCGCCGACGTCTTCGACCGCGCGTGGGACCGGGCCGCCCCCTTCCCCTTCCTGCCGGTGCGCGCCGCGGACGCGGCACCGGAGGTGATCCCCGCCATTCGCGAGTCCATCAGGAAACTCCTGGTCGAGGGGCGTTCCGACAAGGAGATCGCCCGCCGCCTCGGACTCAGCCTGCGCTCGCTGCAGGCGCACGTCGCCTGGCTGAAGAAGGAGTACGGCGCCCAGCACAGGCTCCAGCTCGGTTACTTGATGGGCCTTCGGGGGCAGGCGGCGGGCGCCCTCGTGGAGCGGCTGCCGTCGAAGGACGGCCTTGCGGCGGCACAGGCCGCCTCTTAGGGTGAGATGTCGCGCCGCGCGCGGCCACAGGTTCCGCAGCGCGCGCCGAATGGCTCCGTTTTTGGATCCATTTCATTTTCCCCTTTCTTTGTTGCCGCGGCGCCGGTGGTCCGCTCTATCCCGCAGCCGGCGCCGCGCCGTTACGCGCCGGAAAGGTGCCGCATGACGCCCTACGGACTGTCTGCCAATGAAAACCCCTACCCGCCTCTGCCCTCGGTGCGCCGCATCGTCGCCGAGGCGGCCGTCGCGGAAATGAACCGCTATCCCGACCGGCTCGCCGCGGAGGTCACCGGAGCGGTCGCCGCCCGGCTGTCGGTCCCGGCGGACCATCTCGCCTTCGGCGCGGGATCGGTGGGAGTGCTGCTGCACCTGCTGCACGCGGCGCTCGCCGACGGCGGCAGCGCACTGTACGCGTGGCCCTCGTTCGAGGCGTACCCGCACCTCACCGAGGTGTGCGGGGGCGCGTCGGTGCGGGTGCCGCTGCGCGACGACGCGCACGACCTGGACGCGATGGCCGCGGCCGTGCGCGAGGACACCAGGATCGTGGTGGTGTGCAATCCCAACAACCCCACCGGCACGGTGGTGCGGCGCGCCGAGCTGGAGCGCTTCCTCGACCGCGTGCCGCCCGGCGTGCTGGTCGTACTGGACGAGGCCTACCGCGAGTTCGTCCGGGACATCGACGTCCCCGACGGGGTCGGCCTCTACCGGGACCGGCCCAATGTCGTGGTGCTGCGGACGTTCTCCAAGGCCTACGGCCTGGCGGGACTGCGGATCGGCTACGCCGTCGCGCAGGCGCCGGTGGCCGCGAGGATACGGGCGCGCGCCGTGCCCTTCGGTGTGAACTCCGCTGCGCAGGTCGCCGCCGTCGCGTCGCTCGGTGCCGAGGCCGAGGCCGAACTCCTGCAGCGCGTCGACGCGCTGGCGAAGGAGCGGGACCGGCTGGAGGGCGCCCTGCGGGACGCCGGCCTGCGCGTCCCGCCGTCGCAGGCGAACTTCGTGTGGCTGCCGCTGGGGGAGCGCACCGGGGAGTTCGCCGCCGCCTGCGCGCGAGCGGGCGTCGAGGTCCGGGCCTTCCCGGGCGAGGGCGCCCGGGTCACCGTCGGCGAGGCCGCCGCCAACGACATCGTGCTGCGGGTGGCCGCGGCGTACGGCACCGCCGGCTGACGCCGCGACCGCGAGCGGGAGGCCGTGGCCGTACGCCGGGAAACCGGCCCGACGGCGGGCGGCGGACGGCCCCGGCCTCCCGCAATGCGCGTGGAGGAGCCGGGGCCGTCTCGCCGGGGCGCCGACCGCCTCAGGCCGGATCGACCTCCACCCGCAGCGTCTCGCGCACGAACTTCAGCGCGTCCTCCCGCTCCGACGGCGAGTCCGCGCACACCAGGACGTGCCCCATCCGCTGCGAGGACGACGTCAGCGGGCGCACCGTGTCGCCGGGCCCCTTGCGCAGCCGCACCCGGACCACCGCCGGGTGGGCCTCGGTCTCCTCGATCCCGCCGATCCGCCTGATGGTCCCGGGAGCGGCCGTCGGGAAGTACGTGGCCGCCCACGCGGCCGGCCCGCCGGAGGGAAGGCCGTCCACCGGCAGGCCGAGGGACAGCTTGACCACGGCCTCGTAGAGGTCGAAGCCGAAGGTCAGGCCGATCGCGTCGGGCAGGTAGTCGCCGGGGGTGCGCACCGCGGTCTCCATCAGCACCGGCCCCCGCGCGCCCACCTTGAACTCCAGGTGGACGAGGCCGGTGCGCATCCCGATCGCGTCGAGGACGCCCCTGGTCAGCGCGTCCACGCGGGCCGTCGTGGCCGGGTCGTCGAAGCGGTGCCCGCAGCGGTGGGACAGCTCCACGAAGTACGGGGGCGGTGTGGTCTCCTTCGCGGTGGTGTTCGCGAACAGCACCTCCCCGTCGCGCACCAGCGCCTCCCAGCTGAACTCCGGCCCCTCCACGGCCTCTTCGACCAGGACGGTGCCCTCGTCCGCGCGCCGGGCGATCACGTCACCCACGGCGGCCGCGTCCGCGACGAGTTCCACGCCCTCGCTGCCCGCCCGGGAGAGCGGCTTGACGACCACCGGCAGGCGTTCGAGCATCCACGCCCGCGCGTCGGCGACACTCGCCACGAGCCGGAACTCCGGCTGCGGCACGCCGTGGTCGGCGAACGTCGTGCGCTGCAGCGCCTTGTTGCGGGAGATGACGGCCGCGTGCAGGGACGGCCCGGGCAGGCCCAGCCGCTCCTGGGCCAGCGCGGCGGACAGCACGTGCGGCTCAGCGAAGGCCACCACACCGCCCGGCACCCGCTCCGTGACCGCGCGGGTCACCGCCAGGTTCCACAGCTCCTCGGGCCCGCCGGGAGCGCGGTAGAACGTCTCCGCGAGCCCCTGCGGCCGGTGCTCCCAGGTCGCCGCCGACTCGACGGCGCGCGTGCGCACGCCGAGCCGCGCCGCCGCCTCCAGGTAGGGCCGGCCCATCGTGCCGACGCCCACCACCAGCAGGTCCTTGCCGTCCTTCATGGGGTGGCCCCTTCCGATTCCGTGGGTGTCCCTGCGGCCGCGGCGGTCGCCGGCCCGGCAGGCGCGCCGGCACCCTGCGCACCGGCCCCGTCGAGAGGCCTCAGCAGCCGGGTGACGGGCGTGACGAGCAGCGCGGCGGCGGCGAACACCACGGCGAGGCCGATCCAGCCCGCCGGGCCGGCGGCGATCACCACCGAGGTCACGAGCGCGGGACCGACGATGCGCTGCCCCGTCCCGCCGAGGCTGAAGACGGACAGGTACGTGCTCTTGCGGTCCTCGGGAGCGAACTCGTAGCTCAGGTCCCAGCCGCCGACCGCCTGCCACATCTCGCCGAAGGTCAGCAGCACGCACGCGCCCAGCAGCACCGCACCGGCGAGCCAGGCGGACCCGGGCCCGGCCGCGAGGGCCATCGCGAGGCAGCACGCGGTGAGGGCCGCGCCGCCCAGGCGCAGGGCACGCGCCGAACCCCCCGGCCCCTCTGCGGACTTGGACACCGGGACCTGGAGCACCACCGACAGCACCGTGTTGGTCAGCACCACGATCGGCAGCAGCCCCGTGGGGACGCGGGTCGCGTGCAGCGCCCACAGCGGAATGCCGACCGACAGGATGGTGGTGTGCAGGTTCAGGACCCCGTTCAGGCCGGTCAGCAGCAGGTAGCGCCAGTCCCGGAAGCCCCTGATCGCGGCCAGCGGGCTCGTC
This sequence comes from Streptomyces fuscigenes, assembly GCF_021556455.1. GTDB lineage: Bacteria > Actinomycetota > Actinomycetes > Streptomycetales > Streptomycetaceae > Streptomyces > Streptomyces fuscigenes. Next base: position 5,089 of record NZ_JAKGCV010000023.1, read on the forward strand.
CTGCGCTGCGCGGTGGCCCCCGCCACCGCGCGCAGCCGGGTCAGCAGCAGAGCCGAGACGACGAACGCGGCCGCCGTGCCCAGCACGATGCCCCGGTACGCCCAGATGCTGTGCGAGGCCAGCAGGGGCGCCGCGAGCAGCGCGCCGAGCGAGAAGCCCATGTTGCGGACCGTACGGATGATCGCCATCGTGCGGGTGCGGTCGCCCGCCTCCGTCGCGGCGGACGCCACGGCCTGCGTCATGGGCTGGGTGGCGGCCTCCGCGGCCGCGAGGCACGACGACACCAGGGTGAAGCCGACGACGCCGTGCGCGAAGGTCAGCGCGACGAACCAGCCCGCGCGCCACAGTTGCAGCAGGACCAGCATGCGCCGGGCGCCGATGCGTTCCGCGAGCGCGCCGATGGGCACCGTCGTCAGGAAGCCGACGATGCCGGACACGGCGAGACCGAGGCCGACCTCCGCGGTGCTCAGCCCGACCGAGCGGACGAAGAACACCGCGGAGCCCGCCAGGTACAGGCCGGTCCCGACGGCGTTGATCAGCGAGGTGACGGCGAACGTGCGGCCCGCGGGCGTCGCGGGCACGTACTCGCGCGGTGAGATGCGGCGCACCGGTCACCGCCCCCCGGCGCCGGCCGGGGCCGGTGTGCTGTCCCGCGGCGGCTCGCTGCCGGCACCCGCGTCGCGGCCGGGATCGGTGTGGACCGTGATGAGCGACCGGGCGTGCTCCGCGGTCAGGGCGGCGTCCGCGGTCGTCCCGGCGGTGGCGACGACGAAACCGGCGCGCTCCCAGGAACTGGTGGTCGCCCGCACGGTGGCGCCCGGCTCCACCGACACGTGCACCTCCTCGACGCCGGGTACGGCCGCGGCCTCCTCCTCGCCGGCCACCGAGCCGACGGTGCCCGGCGCCGCGGTCAGGAACCGCACCGCCGCCGCCCGGCGCGGGGCGATCGGCGCGACGGGCCCGCGGCCCTCCAGCACCCGCAGCAGGTTCGCCAGGATGTCGGTGTCGTACGCGAGGTCGACGAGGACCGTGATCGCGCCGCCGGGCAGCCGGCCCGCGCACTCCACCAGGTGCGGCCGGCCGCCGTCCAGGATCCACTCCGAGTGCAGGATCCCGGAGCCGAACCCGGTGGCCTCGGCGAGGCGGGCGACGGCCTCGCCCAGCGCGGCGGACGTCGACTCGGGCAGGGCCGCCGGCAGGGCGTGGCCCGTCTCCACGGGGTGGCGCGAGTCGAGTACGGACTTGGCGGTGATGTTCGTGAAGCCGACCGCGCCCTCGTGGACGAACGCCTCCACGCTCACCTCGGGTCCGTGCAGGCGCTGTTCGACGAGGTAGTGGGCGGTGTCCGGGTAGGCGGCGCGCAGGGTCGGCTCGTCGGCGCCCGTGGTGTGCGCCCAGGCGGCCGCCACGTCGTCGTCCGGCCCGAGCAGCTGCACCCCGAGGCTGGCCTGCCGCCCCGCCGGCTTGAGCACGCACTCGCCGCCGTGCCGGGCCCGGAACTCGGCCACCCCGTCCGGTCCTTCGGCCCGCGCCCAGGCGGGCTGGGCGATCGCACCGCCGGCCGCGGCCGTCCGCAGCAGCGCCTTGTCGCGCAGCACCCGGGCCGCCTTGAGGCCCGCGCCGGGCAGGCCCCAGGCCTCGGCGAGGGCGGCGGCCACGACGACCCCGTACTCCACGACGGGCACCACGGCCCGCACCCGCGGCGGGCGGGGCAGTGTGTCCGCGATGCGGTGGGGATGCCGCTCGTCCTGGCTGGGAACGGGCAGCAGCGCGCCCACGCAGGCGTGGCGTTCGGCGAGGTCGCCGATGCCCCGCGCGGCGACGACCGCGGGCTCCTCCAGCACCAGGACGGACGACGGGGGCATCGACTCGTCGAGCTTGGCGAGCATCACCGGGCTGTAGCCGACCAGGACGTGGGTGACGTCGGCCGGAACTGTGCGGATCCCGACGGCCGCGCGGACCTCGGCCTCCAGCGCGTCGAGCTCCTCGAGGGTCGGCGCGTCGATGAAGAACGACACGGCACGGTCCTCGGAGCTGAGCAGCGGGCCGAGGAGCGCGCCGCGGTCCTTGTGCACGAGCACCGCGCGCAAAGTGGGTGCGTCCCCGGCCGCGGCGGGGCCGATGACCGGCCACAGGCCGCCCTCGCCCACCCAGGCCGGCTCGACACCGAAGCCGTCGACGGCGACGTCGGCGAGGAGGCCCGGGGCGTGCTCCAGGTAGACCTGCCGGGCGTGCCTGCGCGGTCGCGGGTACGAGGCGGGCTCGCCCAGTGCGATGCGGACGATCTCGGGCTCCAGCGGTGCGCCGGTGGCCAGTTCGTACAGCACGCACAGGCCGTCGCCGGGCGTGCGGGCGGCGACCTCCATCAGCACCGGCCGGCCGCTCGCGTCGACGCGCCACTCGGCATGGGCGATGCCGTCGCGGAAGTCGAGCCCGTCCTCCAGGAGCCGCCGATTCGCCTCCAGCAGCGCGGACTCGGTGCCGGGGTGGTCGCTCGGGACGGTGTGGGACAGCTCCACGAACGTGCGCGCGTGCGAGTCGGTGGTGTCCTTGCGGGTCGCGGAGGCGAACACGATCCGGCCGCCCTGGACCAGGCTCTCCACCGAGTACTCCTGGCCGGCGATCTTCTCCTCCACCAGCACCGTCTCGTGCGCGGGGAAGGCGTCCAGCGCGACGCGCAGGGCGGCCGCGTCGAGGACCGACTCGACACCCGAACTGGAGTGCCGCCCGGCGGGTTTGACGACGGCGGGGTAGCGCACCTCGCTCAGGTCCGCGCTCCCGCGCTCGTCCGGCGCGACGACGAGGGAGGCGGGGCTGAACTCCGGCAGGTACCAGCGCTGCAGGTACTTGTTGCGGCACACGCGGGTGGCGCGCAGCCCGGGGGTGGCGAGACCGAGGGCATCCGCCAGCAGGCCGGTCGGCTCCACCTGGGTCTCGCCGACGGCGTAGGCGCCCGTGATCCGGTACCGCTCGCGCCAGCGGCGCGCCGCGGAGACGGCACCGGGAAGATAGGAGTTGTCGCGGCTCACGTCGCCGTCGACAAAGGCGAATTCGTCGATCGCCGAGGCCGGGTGCGAGGGATCGGCCGAGGCACGCAAAGCCTCTTCACGCCACGCCGAGGGCGTGATGAGAAGGACCTTCAGCCCTCTGCGGGTGAGTTCTTCGAGATACAGGGGCGCGCGACAGACCACCAGGAACGATCCGGTGAGAATGAAGGCGTCCGGGCGTGGGGCGGGGGCGGTGTCCGCGGAAGTCTGCTGCATGTCCAGGTGCCTGTCCTCGTGAGGACGTGGACCGCCCCGGCAAGGGGCGGCCCACGTCGTGCGGTTGGCTCAGTCGAAGGAGAGCTTTCCGGTACGGGTCCGCTTCAGTTCGAAGAAGTCGGGGTAGTTCGCGAGAGCGCGCGCGCCGTCGAAAATGCGGGCCGCCTCCTCGCCGCGCGGGATGGAATTGAGGACGGGCCCGAAGAAGGCCACACCGTCGATGTGGATCGTGGGCGTGCCCACGTCCTCGCCGACCGGGTCCATGCCGAGGTGGTGGCTCTCGCGCAGCGCCTCGTCGTACGCGTCGCTGTCCGCCGCCTCGATCAGCTCGGCGGGCAGCCCCGTCTCGGCCAGGGCCTCCACGCCGACGGCGCGGAAGTCCTTGTTGCCGCCGTTGTGGATGCGGGTGCCGAGCGCGGTGTAGAGGCCGGCGAGGACCTCCCCGCCGTGCTTCTGTTCCGCGGCGACGCACAGGCGGGTCAGCGTGAGCGAGTTGTTCACCAACTCACGATACCAATCGGGAAGTTCGCGGTTCTCATTGAGAACGTAAAGACTCATCACCCGGAATCGGAGATTCAGCTCGCGCTGCTGCTGGACCTCGAGAATCCACCGGGAGGTGATCCACGCGAAGGGGCAGGCCGGGTCGAAGTAGAAGTCGACCTCGGCGGGGGTGTCTGCGGTCTGAGCCTGAGTGCTCTGCGTCACGCTGATTCCTCGGAGATGTGAGAAGCGAGGGAAGTGGAGTCGGCCCGCTCCGCGTAGTTCCGCAAATTCGCGTAGGTCTCGCGGAGTTGGCGCTTGAGTACCTTACCGGTGACACCCACCGGGAACTGGTCCGGCGTGCGGGCTATTTCCAGGACTCCCAGTGCGGGGTGGCCGGCCGCCGCCAGTGCCTCGTTGGCACGGTCGAGCAGTTTGTGCGGGTCGGCGTCGGTCTGATCGGCGACGGTGACGACGGCGACCGGCACGACGGTGTCGCCGTCGCGGCCCGCGACGACGGCGACATCGTCCACCTCGGGCACCTCGTTGAGCACGACCTCCTCCATGAACACCGAGTAGCCCGTTCCGGTGGGCGTGTGCAGCGCGTCCACCGCGCGGTCCACCAGGAAGAAGTTGCCCTCGGCGTCCCGGTAGGCCATGTCCCCGGGCAGCCAGTGGCCGGCCAGCTTGAAGCGGTACGTGGTGTCGGAGTCGGCCCAGTAACCCGGCGTGATGGCAGGGCCCTTGGCGGCCAGGTGACCGACCTCGCCCACGGCCGCGGGGCTGCCGTCCTCGCGCAGGATCGCGACCTCGGCGACACCGACGGGCTTGCCGGCGCACCGGTCGTTGCGCTCGCTGTCGAGGGTGTGGACCTGGAGCAGCACGCCCCAGCCCAGCTCGGTCGTGCCCAGGCGGTCGAAGAACGCGGAGGGCTTCAGCTCCGGGCTGCGCAGCGAGAGGATCTTCTCGATGTGCGCCCGGTGCACCGCGTCCCCGATGGAGGTCCACACCGCCACCGAGTCGACGGAGCCCACGGCCAGGTCGGCGGCGGCCAGTTCGGCGTAGCCGTGCGCGAACGACATCACGGCGGTCGGACGGTGCCGGCCGACCGCGGCGGCCAGCTCCTCACCGCTGCGGTCGCTGAGCGCGACGAACGGGGTGCCGCCGAGGACCGCGTAGACCGTGTAGGCGATGCAGCCCAGGTGCGACTGCGGCAGCGCCGTCATCATCAGGGCGCCGGGCACCTCGGTGTGGTCCACCAGCCGGAACTTCGGACCCGACACGATGGAGCGGTGCGTGTGGATCGTCGGCTTGGGGCGGCCGGTGGTGCCGGAGGAGTGCAGGATGACGACCGGGTCGTCGTCGTGGTGCGGCCAGTAGTCCGAGTCCGCGAGCGCCGCGGCGGGCGGGGCCGGAAGCTCCTCCTCCGTGCGCGTCCACGCGAGGCCCAGGCCGTCGAGCGCGGAGCCGAGGCGCTCCAGCCGCGCGGCGTCCGTGTAGAGGCCGACCGGGGTCGTCTGCTCCAGCAGCGACTGCGCGATGGCCTGCGGGGCCTTGCTGTTGACGAGTACCGCGACCGCGCCGATCTGTGCGAGGGCGTAGAAGTGCACGGAGTAGGCGAACGAGTCCTCGATCCACACCGCGACCCGGTCGCGCCGGCCCACTCCCTGGGCCAGGTACCAGGCCGACCAGCTCTGGGCGAGTTCGTCCACCTCGGCGATGCTGAAGTCGTGGCGCGGCTCGCCCGAGGTGGTGGTGATCGCGCGGTCGGAGTGGATGTACCGCTCGTCGGGCGCGACGCTGGCCGCGAGGGCGGACTTCAGCAGGTTGCCGCCGCCCACCAGCGGATCGGCGGAGATCTTCGCGCGCTGGTCCGGGGTGAGCACGGTCGGGGCGAACGTGGTCATGAGGTGCACCTTCCTGATCGTGGGCCGCCGCGGGCGCCGCGGCCGCGGTGGCGGCGCGTCGCCCGGGCGGACTCGTCTCGGGTCGTTCCGGTGGTTCCGTGGTGCGTGCGGTGGTGCGTTGCGTTCCGTGGTGCGGTGGTGCGGGCCGTGCGGTGCGTCCGTGTGGTGCGTGCCGTGCTCTTGGTGCGGGCCGTTCGGGTCCTGCGGGGCGGTGCGATACGGGCGGGCCGGGACGCCCGCGGCGCGTCAGAGGTGCTCGAACAGGGCCGCACAGCTCTCGCCGAGGGCGGGCAGCTCCGCGCCGAGGTGGGCCCGCAGTTCGCCGACGAGGTCCTCGAACGCCCCCTCGGAGCCGCCCTCCACGGTGTCGGTCAGCCGGGCCAGCGCGTCGGCCAGCACCTTGCGTACCGCGGGCGCCTCCGGGTTGGCGGCCTGGACGTCCCAGTACACCTCCGGTGTGCCGCCCGCGATGCGGGCGAGCAGCGACAGCAGGGCGCGGTGCGGCGGGGGCGCGATCCGCAGCAGGTCCGCCACGGTCACGTCGAGCCGGGTCAGGGCGAGCCCGAAGGCGAGCACCGCCGCGTGGGTGAGCGCCTGGGCGGCGCCCGCGAGGCGGTCGTGCTCCCGGTCGTCCACCGGGACGATCACCGCGCCCCAGCTCGCGACGAGGTCGAGCAGCCCCGCGACGCGCGGTCCGCCGCCGACGACGACGGCGGCGACCGGGCGCCCCTCGAAGCCCAGCGACGGCGCGAACATCGGGTTCAGGCCCACCGCCTGGACCCGGGGGGCGTGCCGGCGCACGGCGTCCGCGAAGCGCTGCTTGACCGACAGCGTGTCGACGAGCAGCGCGTCGGGCCGCAGCGCCCCGGCGACGCCGGGCAGGGCGGCGAGCGCCACCTGTTCGGGGACCGCGAGCACCACCAGGTCGGCGTGGCCGAGTTCGGCCGCGAGCCGGTCGTCGATCGCGGTCACGTCGCCGCGCACCCACGGGGCGCCGTCCGGCGTCCGGCCGCCGGACGGCTCGGCCGGATCGACCAGGCAGACCCGCGCGCCGGTGGCCCGGACGCGCTCGGCGAACAGCGCGCCCACCGCCCCCGAGCCGCCGACGACGACGCACCGGCGGATCACCGGGCGCCCCCGGCCGGCTGCGCCGCGGTGTCGAGGACCGCGGTCACCATGGCCCGGGACTTCACGACCGTCTCCTCGAACTCCTCGTCCGGGTCGGACAGGGCGACGATCGCCCCGCCGACGCCGAAGGTCACCTTGTCGGCGGTGGCGACCAGCGTGCGGATGACGATGCTCAGGTCGGTCGCGCCGCTGAGCGAGAACCAGCCGAGCGAGCCGGAGTAGACGCCGCGCGGCCCCTCCTCCAACCGGTCGATGATCTCCATGGTCCGCAGCTTGGGCGCGCCGGTCATCGATCCCCCGGGGAAGGCGGCGCGGACGCAGGAGACCGCCGACTCGCCCGCGCGCAGCGTGCCGCGGATGGTGGACACCAGCTGGTGCACCGGCGCGTAGGTCTCGACGTCGAACAGCTTCGGCACGTGGACGGAGCCGACCTCGCTGACGACGTTGAGGTCGTTGCGGATCAGGTCCACGATCATCAGGTTCTCCGCGCGGTCCTTCTCGCGGCCCGCGAGGTCCCGGCGCAGCGCCTCGTCCTCGGCGGGCGTCGCACCGCGCGGCCGCGTCCCCTTGATCGGCTTCGACTCGGCGACCCGGTCGGTCCCGACGGTCAGGAACCGCTCGGGGGACGCGCTGAGCACGGCCACGCCGGGGAACTGGAGCAGCGCGCCGTACGGGACGGGGCTGATGGCGCGCAGCCGCCCGTACGTCCGCAGCGGGTCGATGACGGCGTCCAGGGTGACCGCGTTGGTCAGGCACACCTCGTACGTCTCGCCCTGGCGGATCTCCTCCAGGCTCTGCGTGATGCGGTCGAGGTACGCCCGCTCGCCATGGCGCATCCCGACCGTGCCCCCGGCCGCGGGGTCGGTCATGCCGACACCCTCGAAGGCTGCGGCCGCCCGGCCGCTCCCGCGCGGCGGCAGAGCCGTCAGCCGGGCCGCCGTCTCGTCCAGCCAGGCCGTCGCGTCGGCGGTGTCGCCGTCGAGGGAGAGCGCCAGCAGGTGGCTCACGCCCTCGGCGTGGTCGACGGCGAGCATCCGGTCGGCGAACAGCAGGGCGGCGTCGGGCGTCTCGGCCTTGTACGCCGCGTTGCCCCCCGTCTCCGCCTTCAGCTCGTAGCCGAGGAAGCCGACGTAACCGAGGTTGAAGTCGAAGGGCAGGCCCTCGGGCGTGGGTACCGAGCGCAGCGCGAGCTGCTCCTCGACGTAGTCGAAGAACCGCTGCTCGACGATCTCCTCGGCGCCCCCGGAGCGCGCCGAGCCGCGCACGGTCACGGCGCCGTCGCCCACCCGGTAGGTGACGTACTCGGCGAGGGGCCCGCTGCCGTTGCCGAGGAAGGAGAAGCGCGACAGGCCCTCGACGACCGCGCCGCTGTCCAGCCAGAAGCCGTGCTCGTCACCGTGGAACAGCTCGCGGTAGGCGGCCTCGGTGTCAGGTTCGCAGGGCACCGTGCGCACGTGGACGCGGTAGCGCGGCCGGCCCTTGTCGGCGCCGTGCGCGAGGGCCATGTCGCGGAAGTTCGCGAGGAGTTCGCGGCCGTACTCGCTGCTGATGGACTCCGGGTGGAACTGGACGCCCCAGATCGGCCTGGTCTTGTGGCGCACGCCCATGACGACGCCGTCCTCGGTCCAGGCGGTCCGCTCCAGCTCGGCTGGCAGGTCCGTCGCGGCGAGGGAGTGGTAGCGGACCACGTCGTAGGGCGAGGGCAGCCCGGCGAACAGGCCGCGGCCGTCGTGGTGGACGGGCGAGACACGGCCGTGCATGGGCTGCGGCGCGAGCCCGATCTCGGCGCCGAAGAGGTGGCAGATGCCCTGGTGGCCGAGGCACACGCCGAGCACGGGCAGGCCGCTGTCGAGGATGGCGCGGGAGCTGATGCCGAAGTCGCGCTCGCGTTCGGGCCGGCCGGGGCCGGGCGAGACGACGATCGCGTCGAAGTCCTCCATGCGCAGCGTGGACCAGTCCGCGCCGTTGCGCACGACGACGGGCGGGCGGCCGTTCACCTCGCCGAGCAGTTGGTAGAGGTTGTAGGTGAAGGAGTCGTAATTGTCGATCAGCAGGGTTCTCATGCGGCCGAACCTCCTATGACGAGGTCCTCGACGCGGCACGTCTCCGCGATCACGAGGTCGTACAGCTCCCGCAGGAATTTCTGATCGATTCCGTTTTCCGAACCGAATCGGGCGGCCCTTTCCTGGACCACTCCGATGCGGTGCGGCTGCATCATGGGAATGTCGTTCTCGCGTTTGTGGTGCGCGATCTGGACACAGATTTCGATGCGCTCGCGCAGCCGGTCCAGGAACTGTGCGTCGACGCGGTCGAGCCGCGCCCTCAGTTCTTCGATGCCCGCGGCGGGAGCCGGTGCTTGCGGCATGTTCTTCCCCCCTGTGCTCTCCCGGAGATCACGGGGCGACCTGCTTCCGCCCCCGGCCGCAGCCGGCGGCGGGCGGCGCCCCCCGACACTGCACTGGACTCTGCCGTTCGCGGCATCCGGTGGCCACGCGCCCGATGGTTCGGGTCTGCGCAGTGCACACACCGGCGGGATGCACATCCGGACATACCGCGCACAACGCCCCGCTTCCGCATCCCTTGCCTCCTTGCCAAAAAGCCTGCTGCGAACTCATAGTTTGTGCGGAACCGAATTCATGGCCACACGGGGGAGGCGAAGTCGGTGGGAAGCCCGGGGGAGGTGTCGGCGACCGAGGCCGCGGGGCCGCGATTATTCATCTCGGCGACAGTTCCGGGAAGCCGTGCGTATATCCGGGGGAATCCTCTCCGGAGCCGACGGGGGTGCGGTTCACGGCACGTCGCCGAGCGAGACGAGCAGCGCGCGGAGGATCTCGTCCAGCGCGCGGCAGTCCTCCTTGTCGATGCCGGAAAGCAGTCGGCGCTGATTGCGCACGTGGCCCTCGACGACGCGGTCCACGAGCTCCCGGCCCTCGTCGGTGAGGGTGATGTGGAGGCTGCGCCGGTCCCCGGGGACCGCGTCGCGGCTCACCAGGCCCCGGGTGACGAGGCGGTCGACCCGGTTCGTCAGCGCCGCCGAGCCGATCATGACGCTGGCGGCGAGGGCGCTCGGCGTCAGTGGGCCGCCGCTGCGGCGGAGCGTCGCGAGGACGTCGAACTCCCAGGTCTCCATGCCCTCCGCGGCGAAGTACTCCTTGAGACCCGCGCTCAGGAGCCGCGCGAGGCGCAGGCTGCGCCCCACCGTCCCCATGGCGGCCAGGTCGAGATCGGTGCGCTGGGCGGCCCACTGATCAAGGAATCCGTCGACGCGGTCACGCACGGTGATCCACCTCTTCCTCGGTTACTTCGACATCGAGACGTTTGACGTCAGCGTAGTCCAGGACTTACTTTCTTGGTACTGGATAGTTCGACATCGAAAGGTTCGATCATGCCCCCACAAGGGACGAGCGAGACCGTGGCACAGGCCATCCGCTCGCGACGGGCCATCCGCCACTACCGTCCTGATCCTGTTCCCGCCCCACTGCTGCGGGAGCTGATCGACCTCGCCCTGGAAGCACCGTCCAGCTACAACCTCCAGGCCCGCTCGATCGTGGCCGTCACCGGCGCCGCGGGCCTGCGGGCGCTGACCGAGGCCACCGGCGGGCAGCCGCACCCCCAGGAGGCGCCGGTCGTCCTGGTCTTCGTCGCCGAGTCGGGCGCCTGGCGGGAGGGCCGGGACGACATCTGGCGCGAGGCGCGCGAGCGGGGCGCCTGGACCGAGGCCTACGCGGCCGGCACGCCGGGCAGCGTCAAGGAGTTCTACGAAGCGCGCAGCGAGCGCGGCCTGGAGCGCGAGTGCGCCATCAAGGACGCGATGCTCGCCGCCGCCTTCCTGATGGTCGCGGCGGAGGCCGCGGGCCTCGGCACCAGCCCCATGGGCGGCTGGGACGAGACGGCGGTGAAGCGGGCCATCGGCATCGCCGACCGGCCCGACCTGCACATCGCGCTCCTCGTCCCGCTCGGTTACCCGGGCGAGGTCCGCCTCCACCCGGGGCGCCGCTCGCCCCGGCTCACCACGCACCACGACACGTACGGCAGCGGGGAGCCGGCCCCCGGCTTCTCGCGGCAGCACCACCTCACGGACTACTGACGCGCGCGAGCCCCGCGCCGCGGAACGCGCCGCGCGGGGCACGCGCCGGCGGGAGCGCTCACCACCGCACCACCGGGCACCACGGCACGAGAGCACGCGCCGCGGCAGCACGGCACGACAGCACGGCACGACAGCACAGCACGGCCCGAAGGCCGCCCGCCGCACGGCGGGTCGGCCCGGGCGGCCGCACCGCGGCCGTCCGCCCCGCGAGTGGGGACCGCTCCGGCGGAGACCCGCACCAGCCGAGGAGAGATCACTTCATGGTCACCGTGAACAAGCTCGTCCAGGTCGCCGGCATCATCGACGCCGAAGAGGCCGACATGGTCATCGAGGAGGGCGCGGACTGGATCGGCTTCGCCCTGCGCCTGCCGTCCGGCAAGGACGACATCCCCGAGCAGGACGCCGCCGCGATCATCAAGGGCCTCGAGGCACCCCACGCGGGCGTCCTGATCAGCTACCTGACGGACGCGGACGAGATCAGCGAGTTCTGCGGTGAACTCGGCGTCGTCGCCGTCCAGTTGCACGGCGACGTCGAGGTCGCCCAGCTGAGCCGGCTGAAGGAGATACGCCCCGACCTCTTCGTCCTGAAGTCCCTCGTGGTCAAGGAGGGCAACACCGAGGAGCTCCTGGAGCTGGTCGACGCCACCCACCCGTACGTCGACATGTACATCACCGACACCTTCGACCCGAAGACCGGCGCCAAGGGGGCCACCGGCCTCACGCACGACTGGAGCGTCTCCGCCGCCCTCGTCCGCCGCTCGCCCAAGCCGCTGATGATGGCGGGCGGCCTGCGGCCCGAGAACGTCGGCGACGCGATCCGCGCCGTCCGTCCGGCCGCCGTCGACGCCCACTCGGGACTCGAGGGCCCCGACGGCCGCAAGGACCGCGCGAAGGTCGCCACGTTCGTCGCCGAGGCCCGCAAGGCGTTCGACGAGATCGGCTGACCCCGCGCGGCGCCCGGCCCGCCCCACGGGACCCACCGGTCCCGCCCCACCGGCCCCGCCCCACCGGGCCCGGCCCCCGCCGGCGCGGCCGCACCGCACCGGGCCGCCCCGGCCCGCCGGGCATCCGCCGGCGCCGCGCACGTACGACAGCGCGTCCCCCCGCGCGCCCTCCCGTACCACCGACCCCCGGACCACCACCGGACCGACCACCGGAGAGGCACCCGTCGTGACCACCGCACCGAACGTCCACGTGCTCCCGCAGACCGACCAACTGCGCGCACTGCACACGGTCATCCGCGACCGCGCCTGCACCCAGCAGGACTTCGTGACGCACTCACGCCGCGTCTTCCGGCTGCTGCTGGAGGCCGCGCTCGACCTGCTGCCCTTCGCGAAGAAGGAGGTCAGCACCCCGATCGGCGCCGTCTACGAGGGACTCGAACCGGCCCGCGACCCCTACGCGGTCAGCGTGGTGCGCGCCGGCGAGGCGATGGAGACCGAGCTGCGGGACATGATGCCCGGCATCCGGGTGGGCAAGATCCTCATCCAGCGCGACAAGCAGACCAAGCTCCCGCACCTGTACTACAAGCACCTGCCCGACGACATCGCCGACCACCCGGTGCTGCTGCTCGAACCGATGCTCGCGACCGCCGGCTCGGCGCTCGCCGCCGTCGACGTCCTGCTGGAGCAGGGCGTCCAGGAGGAACGCATCGTGCTCGTGGACCTGCTGGCCTCGCCGCAGGGGCTCCAGCGGGTCGCCGATGAGCGTCCGCACCTGCAGATCATCACCAGCTCGATCGAGGAACGCCTCACCGAACACGCCTTCATGCTCCCGGGCATCGGCGACTTCGGAGACCGGTTCTTCGGCACCACCGACTCAGGAGCCCGTCCATGAGCAACCAGCGCGTCGCCGGCACCTCGGCCCTGACCGCACTCGCCCCCGCCGTGTGGGGTTCGACGTACCTGATCACCACGGAGTTCCTGCCGCCCGACCGGCCGCTGCTGGCCTCGACCCTGCGGGCGCTGCCCGCGGGACTCATCCTCCTGGCGGCGACCCGGGTGTTCCCGCGCGGCATCTGGTGGTGGCGGGCGCTCGTCCTCGGTGTGCTGAACATCGGTGCGTTCTTCTACTTCCTCTTCCTGGCCGCGTACCACCTGCCGGGCGGTGTCGCCGCCCTGGTGATGTCGATCCAGCCGATGATCGTGCTGCTGCTGGGCGCGGCCCTGCTCCGCGACCGGATCAGGCCGATCCAGATCGGCGCCTGCCTGCTCGGCGCGGCCGGGGTGGCGCTGCTGGTGCTCGAACCGCACGCCGGGCTGGACGCCGTGGGCGTCCTGGCGGGCGTGCTCGGCGCCGCCTGCATGGCCACCGGCATCGTCCTGACCAAGCGGTGGGGCCGGCCCGAAGGCGTCACCCTGCTCGCCTTCACCGGCTGGCAGCTGACGGTCGGCGGCCTGGTCCTGGTGCCGGTCACGCTCGCGACCGAGGCCCTGCCGACCCACTTGACCTGGGGAAACATCGGCGGATTCGCGTACCTGAGCCTGATCGGGGCGATGATCGCCTACGTGCTGTGGTTCCGCGGGCTCTCGCGCCTGCCGGCGCTGGCGGCGTCCTTCCTCTCGTTCGCCTCGCCGCTGTGCGCGACCGTCCTCGGCTACCTCTTCCTCGACCAGTCGCTCGGCCTGCTGCAGATCCTCGGCGCGGCCGCGGTCGTCGGCTCGGTGGTCCTGGCGCAGCGCAGGCCCGCGCCCGCCGGGGCCCCGGCGCGGCCCGAGCGCGAACCGGCCCCGAGCCGGGTGTGAGCACCGCTCCGCACGCTTCATCTCATCTTTCGGGGGGACACCTTCCATGGCCATCGAGACGCTGACGTCCGGCGTATCCCTCAAGGGAGTCTCGCTCGGCTCCCTGCTCGAACAGCAGGCCCGGATACGGCCGTACGCGATCGCCGTCACGGCGGTCGGCCGGGACCTGACCTTCGCCGAACTGGCCTTCGAGGCGCACCGGACGGGGGCGTTACTGAGTTCGCTCGGCGCCCTCCCCGACACGTGCGTCGGCCTGTTCACCGAGCCGTCCGCCGACCTGGTGACGGGTGCGTGGGGCATCCTGACCGCCGGCGCGGCCTACCTGCCGCTGTCGCCCGAGTACCCGGACGACCGGCTGCGGTACATGATCGAGAGCTCCGGCACCCGCGTCATCGTCACCCAGGAGCACCTGCGGGAGCGCCTGCGCGGCCTGGCGCCCGAGGGCACCGCCGTGGTCACCGCGTCCGATGCGCCCGAGGCGCAGCCGGGCCCGCTGCCGGCCGCGGGCGGCGAGCACCTCGCGTACGTCATCTACACCTCCGGCAGCACCGGCAGGCCCAAGGGCGTCATGATCGAGCAGCGCAGCGTCGTCTCGCAGTTGCAGTGGCTCGCCAACTGCGGCCATCTCGGGCCCCGCGTGTCCATCCTGCAGAAGACGCCCATGAGCTTCGACGCCGCGCAGTGGGAGATCCTGGCCGCGGCCGTGGGGGCCCGGGTCGTCATGGGCACCCCGGGCATCTACCGGGATCCCGAGGCCGTCATCGACATGATCGCGCAGCACCGGGTGACCGCTCTCCAGGCCGTGCCGACGCTGCTGCGCGCGCTGATCGACACCGAGCGCCTCGGCGCTTGCGGAAGCCTGCACCGGATCTTCTCCGGCGGGGAGGCGCTGACGACGGCGCTGGCCAGGGACCTGTTCGAGGCGGTACCCGGCGTCTCGCTCGTGAATTTGTACGGGCCGACGGAGACCACCATCAACGCCACGTCGCACTGGGTCGACCCGGCCGGCCTCGGCGAGCGCCCGGGCGGGATGCTGCCCGTGGGCGTCCCCGCTGACCGGGTGACCTGCTACATCCTCGACGAGAGCCGCCGGCCGGTCGACATCGGCGAGACGGGCGAGCTGTTCGTCGGCGGCCGGCAGGTCGCACGCGGCTACATCGGCCTGCCCGAGGAGACCGAACGCCGCTTCATCACCTCGCCGTTCAACCCCACCGAGCGGCTCTACCGCACCGGCGACCTGTGCCAGTGGAACGAGGACGGCACGATCCAGTTCACCGGCAGGACCGACAACCAGGTCAAACTGCGCGGCTACCGGGTCGAGTTGGAGGAGGTCGCCGCCCGCATCGAGGAGCACACCTGGGTGCGCAGGGCCGCGGCGCTCGTCGCGGACGACCCCCGCACGAAGGGCCGCACGCTGGTGGCCGCGGTGGAGCTCAACGAGCGCACCGCCGCCACCATGGACCAGGGCCGCGAGGACGCCGACCACCACCGCTCCAAGGCGTCGAAGCTCCAGGTCAAGGCACAGCTGTCGAACCCGGGACTGCGCGAGGACGCCGAACTCGGCGGGCGGCCCGTGGTCGCGCTGCCGGGCTCCGAGCCCGGCGAGCGCCAGCGGCGCGAGGCCTTCGCCCGCAAGACCTACCGCTTCTACGGGGGCGGCCCGGTCGGGGTCGAGGACCTGCTCGGCCTGCTCGCGGCGCGCCCGGAGGGCGTCACGTCCCGCTCGCCCCAGCTGCTCTCGCTGCCCGAACTCGGCGAGATCCTGCGCTGGCTGGGCCCGTTCCGCAGCCAGGACCGGCTGCTTCCGAAGTACGCGTACGCCTCGCCCGGGGCGCTCTACGCGACGCAGCTGTACCTGGAGACGCCGGGCCTGCCGGGCCTGCCCTCGGGCCTCTACTACCACCACCCGGTCGAGCACACCCTCGTACGCGTCGGCGAAGCCGCCGAGGACCGCGAAGGGCCCCTGCTGCGGCTGCACTTCCTCGGCAAGCGGCGCGCGATCGAGCCCGTCTACAAGAACAACATCGCCGAGGTGCTGGAGCTGGAGGCCGGGCACATGCTCGGCGTGCTGGAGGAGGTCCTGCCGGACTACGGCCTCGGCGTCGAGCCCGCCGGGTACGACCCGCGGGTCAAGCGCCGCATGGACGTCGTCGACGAGGACCTCTACCTGGGCGGCTTCGACGTCGCCGCGTACCGGCCCGGGGCGCGGCAGGACGGCGTCGAGCTGTTCGTCCAGGCGCACGGTGACCGCGTCGCCGGACTCGCCGCGGGCTTCTACCGCTACCGCGACGGCGCCCTGGAGCCTCTCGGCACCGACGTCGTCGAGAAGCGGCACGTCATCGCCATCAACCAAGGGGTCTACGAACGGGCCGCGTTCGGCATCAGCGCCGTCTCCCGGGCCGGCACCGAACCGTGGCTGCGCTACGTACTGCTGGGCACCGCCCTGCACCGGCTGCAGCGCGTGCCGGGCTTCGGTCTGATGTCGTCCGGCTACTCGTCCAAGACCGGCAACCCGCTGCCCGCCGCCACGCGCCTCGACGACCTGCTGGCCGCCGCCGGCGCGGAACCCGCCGCCGCTTCCTACTTCTTCGTCGGCGGCCGCGTCACCCCGGAGCAGGCCGCGCACCAGGGCATGGACGAGGACGCCGTGCACACCAAGGGGCCCGCGGAGATGATCCGCGAGGAACTCGCCAAGTTCCTGCCGTCGTACATGATCCCGGCGCGCGTCCTCGTCGTGCCCCGGCTGCCGCTGACCGCCAACGGGAAGACCGACGCCCGGGCCGCCGCCGCGCTGCCCGAACTGGCCGCCGCCTGGCGGCCCGCGCCGTACGTCGCACCGGCCACGGACACCGAGCGGTGGCTGGCCGCCGAATGGGGCGGCGCCCTCGGCTACGAGGACGTCTCCGTCCGGGACGAGTTCTTCGCCTCCGGCGGCAACTCCCTGCACGCGGTGGCCCTCGTCAACAGGATCAACCGGGAGTTCGGCACCTCCCTGCCGCTCCAGGTCCTGTTCGAGTCGCCGGAACTCGGGGCACTCGCCGCCCGCATCGACGAGGGTTCGAGCGCGCGGGAGACCTCGCGCCTCGTGCCCCTGCGCCCCGGCGGCAGCGGCCGGCCGGTGTTCTGCTGGCCCGGCCTCGGCGGCTACCCGATGAACCTGCGCGGACTCGGCCGCGAGGCACGGCTCGACGGGCCGTTCTACGGCGTGCAGGCACACGGCATCAACGCGGACGAGGAGCCGTACCCCACCATCGGTCAGATGGCGCTCGCCGACCTGGAGGAGATCCGGGCCGTCCAGCCTTCGGGCCCCTACCGGCTGTGGGGGTACTCCTTCGGCGCGCGCGTCGCCTTCGAGGCCGCCTACCGGCTCGAACAGGCGGGGGAGCGGGTCGAGCACCTCATGCTGATCTGCCCGGGCAATCCCGCGCTGCGCAGCCGCGGCGCGGGGCACCGGGGCCGGGACGCGAGCTTCGCGAACCCCGCCTACGTGACCATCCTGTTCTCCGTGTTCGCCGGGGCGATCGAAGGACGCGCGCTCGACGCCTGCCTCGACCGGGTCACCGACGAGGACTCCTTCGTGCGCTTCGTGCACGAGATGCTCCCCGCCCTCGACGCCGGGACCATCCGGCGCGTGACGCGGATCGTGGGGCAGACCTACGAGTTCGACTACACGTTCCGGGAACTGCGCGAGCGCCGGCTGACCACGCCGATCACGGTGTTCAAGGCCCAGGGCGACGACTACTCGTTCATCGAGTCGAGCGAGGGCTACAGCGCCGCGCCGCCCACCGTCGTCGAGCTGAAGGGCGACCACTACAGCGTGCTCAAGGACGGGGGCGTGGCGGAACTCGCCGAGCGCATCGCGTCCGTGACCGGCGGCTGAGCACCGCGCGCCGCGGCGCCCGCGAGCGGGCGGCCGCACCCGCTCGAACCGGCGCACGACCCGAGCACCGCACGGCCCGCACCCCGCACCGCCCGCACCGTGCGAGCAAGGCACCGCACGACACGGCAACCGCCCCACCGCGGAGCACCGCAGCACACCGCACCACGTCGGCCCCACCACGCCACCCGCACACCGGCGGACGGGACCCACCGGCCGGCTCCCCTCCGGGCAGCCGCCGGCGGGTCCCCGCCGAGAGGAGAGAGCACGCATGCCGCACGTCAGCATCAAGCACTGGCCCGCCACCGTCACCGACGCCCAACGCGCCGAACTGGTCGAGGAGATGACCCGAACGGTGACGCGCGTCTTCGGCGTGCCGGAGGGTTCCGTCTCCATCGCCGTGGAGGCCGTCGAGCCGTCCCGGTGGACGCAGGAGGTGCACACCCCGGAGATAGCCGGCCGCGCGCACCTCCTGTGGAAGAAGCCCAACTACGCGGCGCCGATTCCGACGGAGGCGCAGTGATGGGGCACGGCATCCCGATCGTCTACGCGGAAGAGGTCCGCGAGGCGCTGCACGAGCGGCGACCGGTCGTCGCCCTGGAGTCGAACGTCATCACCCACGGCCTCGCGTACCCGCACAACGCCGAGACCGCGCACCGCGTCGAGGCCGCGGTGCGCAAGAGCGGGTCCGTGCCCGCCACGATCTGCGTGGAGGACGGCGCGCTGCGCGTCGGCATGACGGAGAGCGACATCGAACGGTTCGCGTCCGGCACCGGCATCCCGAAGGTCTCCAGCCGCGACCTGCCCGTGGTCCTCGCGCGGGGCGCCAGGGGCGCGACGACGGTGGCGTCCTCGCTCGTCGCCGCCGAGCTCGCGGGCATCCCGTTCTTCTCCTCCGCCGGCCTCGGCGGCGTGCACCGCGGCGCGCAGAGCACGATGGACGTCTCCTCCGACCTCATCCAGCTGACCCGCTCGAAGGTCGCCGTGGTGTGCGCCGGGGCGAAGATGATCCTCGACCTCAAGCTGACGATGGAGTACCTGGAGACGCACTGCGTCCCCGTCGTCTCCTACGGCTCCGACGACTTCCCCGCCTTCTACTGCAGCTCCAGCGGCGTGCGTTCACCGCACCGCATCGACGACGAGGACCTGATCGCCCGCGTCGTCGCCAACCACTGGGCCGCCCCGGCACCCGGGTCCGTCGTGATCACGACGCCGCCGCGGCCCGAGGACGCCGTCGACCCGGCGCAGGCCGAGGCCGCCATCACCGACGCGCTCGCGCAGGCGGAACGCGACGGCGTCACCGGGCAGGGACTCACCAAGTACCTGATGAGGGCGGTCGACCGGGCCACCGGCGGCCGGACCGCCGAGGCCAACATGGCGGTCCTCGTCTCCACGGCCGAGACCGGCGGGCGGATGGCCGCGGCCTACGCCCGGCACCTCGCGGCCGCCTCCTGAACCCGTGCCCGCGCGGCCGCCGCACCCTTATGGCGCCGCGACCGCGCGGACACTCCCGAGGCGTGCCGCACCGGTGTGCGCCCCCGTCGCGCCGGTGCGGCACGTCCCTTCCTGCCGTGCGGCGCTCTCCCGGCGCCGCACGGCAGGACCCACAACCGGGCGCCCCGCGGCGCCTCCCGCAAGGCCGACCACCCGTATGACCGAGAGGGAAACCGATGACCTCGCTGTTCGACCCCGCCGTCTTCGGCAAGATCGCACTGTCCAACCGGCTGGTGATGGCGCCGATGACACGCAACAGGGCCAGGCCCGGCGGCGAGGCCACGGAGCTGATGGCCGAGTACTACGCGCAGCGCGCCACCGCCGGACTCATCATCACCGAGGGGACCCAGCCGTCGGCGGTCGGCCAGGGCTTCCTCGACACGCCCGGCATGTACACACCCGAGCACGTGACGGCCTGGCGCGCCGTGACGGACCGGGTGCACGCGGAGGGCGGCAGGATCGTCGTCCAGCTGATGCACGCCGGCCGCATCGGCCACCCCCTGCTGTACGCGGACGGCCACCGCTCCGTCGCACCCTCCGCGATCACTCCGGCGGGGCAGACGTTCACGCCCGAGGGACCCAAGGACTACCTGGAGCCCCGCGCGCTGACGCTCGCCGAGATCACCGCGACGATCGAGGACTACGCGGCCTCGGCGCGTGCCGCCGTCGAGGCGGGCTTCGACGGCGTGCAGATCCACGCCGGCAACGGCTTCCTGCCGCACCAGTTCCTCGCGCGGAACACCAACCGGCGCACGGACGGCTACGGCGGCACGGTCGAAAACCGCGTCCGCTTCACGCTGGAGGTCGTCGAGGCCGTCGCGGCCACCATCGGCAACGAGCGCACCGCGCTGCGCATCTCGCCCGCCAATCCCTTCAACGACATCGCCGAGGGGGACTCCGAGGCGATCTACTCGAAGCTCGTCCCGGCGCTGCCGAACCTGGCCTTCCTGGAGACGTGCGAGATCGTCGCCCGCCCGCTCACCACCCTCGTGCGGCAGCTGTGGAAGGGCAACCTGATCGTCAATCCGCACAGCGCACCGGACGCCTTCCCCGCGTCCGTCGCCGCCGGGCAGGAGGTCCTGGACGCGGGCCTGGCCGACGCCGTCTCGCTCGGCGCGCTGTTCCTGGCCAACCCGGACCTTCCGGCCCGCGTCCACGCCGGGGGCCCGTACACGGCGGCCGACGAGGCCACGTTCTACGGGGGCGACCACCGCGGATTCACCGACTACCCCCGGCTCGCCGGCTGACCGGCGGCGCGCCGCGGCACCTGGCCGGCGGCCCCGGGCGCCGGCTCACCCGGGGGCCCCGCCCGCGGGCGGGGCCCCCGGGTGAGCCGTCCGCCGACCGGGTCGCCGTCGTCTCCCGCGTGATAGAAGTGCCGGCTTCGGGAAACGCTCCTGGGCATGAACGACGACGGCGGCCCCGACCGCGCGCACCGGCGGCCCAAGGGCATGAGCGACGCGACGGTGGAGGCCCTCGGCTCCCTGTCCAAGGCCCTGGAGACGGTCGAGCGTGCCCGGGGACACCTGTACTCGTTCCACCAGTTGACCGGCGGCGCCGACCTGGAGCTGGACACCGCGGTGGAGCAGTTGCGCGACGCGGGCCACGGCGAGTGGGCCGACCGCGTCCAGCGGGAGATCGTCGGCCGCAACGTCATCCCCGGCCACTGGACCTTCCAGATCGTCGAGGCCTACAACGCCACCTACTACGAGCCGTTCCGCGCGCTCGAACGGCAGGCGCGCGACGACCTCGCCCAGGGGCGGGACCACCTCTTCGAGGCCGAGATGAAGGAGAGCCGCCGCACGCCCGGTCATCCGCAGCACACGGCCGGGCCCGACGACCCGGCCGGGCAGCCCGGCACGTGACACGAGCCGCGCGCCGGGCCTTCCGCGCCCCGTGGTCCGCGCCCGCCTTCGCGCCCCGCGTTCCGCGGTGCGGCCTTCCGCGGTACGGCCTTCGGCGGTGCGGCGGCGTCCCCGGGGTGCGCCCGCCCCGCGACCGATTCCATATGCCCTCTTTATTACGTTCAGAAGTGGAAAGGAGCACTATGTAGGCATATCGGGCAGCGAGGGAGGCGCCTCATGGAACGGAGCCGCTACCGGCAGGACCGGGGGCTGACCACACGCATGGTCACCTCCATGTTCCTCATCGGCCTCCTGTACGTGGTCCTCGTCGGGGTCCTGCTGGCCGTCCTCGGGCATTTCTGGGTCGTCATCGTGATCGTCGTCGGGGCGCTGTTCGTCGCGCAGTTCTGGTTCAGCGACAAGATCGCGGCCTTCGGCATGGGGGCGCGCGAGGTCACCCCCGAACAGGCCCCCGAGCTGCACGCAGCCGTCGACCGGCTCTGCGCGCTGGCCGACATGCCCAAGCCCCGGGTCGCCGTCGCGCGCGGCGACATGCCGAACGCCTTCGCCACCGGCCGCGGCAGGCGCAGCTCGCTCCTGTGCGTCACGACGGGCCTGCTGCGCCGCCTCGAACCGCAGGAGCTGGAAGGCGTCCTCGCGCACGAGATGTCGCATGTGGCACACCGCGACGTCGCCGTCATGACCATCGCCTCCTTCCTCGGTGTGCTCGCCGGCGTCATCACGCGGGTGGCCCTGTTCAGCGGGCTCACCAGGAGCGCCTCGAACGCGGGCCCCGCCGGGCTCCTGATCCTGCTGGTCCCGCTCGTGAGCGCCGTGGTGTACGTGATCGGCTTCCTGCTGACGCGCCTGCTCTCGCGCTACCGCGAGCTCGCCGCGGACCGCGCCGCCGCGCAACTGACGGGCCGCCCCTCGGCGCTCGCCTCCGCGCTCACCAAGGTGGACGGCCAGATGGCGCGGATCCCCACGCGGGACCTGCGGCGGGCGGAGCCCTACAACGCGTTCTTCTTCGTGCCCGCCTTCGCGTCGAAGAACAGCCTGGGCCACCTGTTCGCCTCGCACCCCACACTGGAGCAGCGGCTGGAGCAGCTCGCCCGCATCTCGGCCGAGATGGGGCGCCCGTGACCGGGGCCGGCGAGGATCGTGCGGCCGGCGAGGGGCCCGCGGTGTCCGCAGGCCGCGCGACCGTACGGGCCGCGGCGCCGGGGGGCCGCCGCACCGCGCCGCCCGCCGGGCCGCGAAGCCCCTGGACCGCGCCCGCAGCGCCGGGAAACCGCCGGATCCTTCCAGGGAGGAGGTGGCCCGATGGGCTTCCTCGACACCGTCCTCGGCCGTGACAAACCGGTACGCCCCGACCTCGACCAGCTCTTCGCCGTCCCGTCGGCGGCGCTCACCCTGCGGGCGGACGCCGGCCTGGAGCCGACCGGCCTCGGGTCGGTCTGCTTCGCCGGGGCGGAAGGCGGGAGCTTCGCTCGCGTCCGGCAGGACATCGGGGAACTCCTCGACGCCGCCACGGCCGGAGGCGACGGGCGGCCGGTGGAATTCAGCACGGACGATTTCGGCTACACCTGGCTGCTCGCGCGCCGCCCGGCCGACGACACGGCGGCCCTGGTCACCGACCTGCACGCGGTCAACACCCTCCTCCAGGACGGCGGGTTCGGGCCCCAGCTGCTCTGCTCCCTGATCGGCTTCCGGGACGCCGAGGGGCGTCCCCTGTCGCTCGTCTACCTCTTCAAGCGGGGCACCTTCTACCCGTTCGCGCCCGTGCCCGGCGGCGCCGAGAAGCGCGACAACCAGCGTGAACTCCAGGTCGCGGCCCTCCTCGGGAGCGATCTGCGGATCGAGCCCGACCTCGCCCGCTGGTTCCCCGTCTGGGGCGCACCGGGCCTCTGACCGCCCGCGGTCGCCCCGGTGGCGCCCGCCCGCCGCATGAGAGATCTCACGTCCGCACGAGCCACCGCCCCGGCCGGTCCTCCCGTCTCGACGTGCGCGCCCCCCTCCGTGTCCTGTCGTACGCCCCGCCCCGGCCGGTCCTCCGCACCCCGCCCGCGCGACGCCCCGGCCCTCCGCGTCCCGACGGACCGCGCACCGCCCCGACCACCCGCCCGGGCCATGACGTACGCTTCGGCGCAGTGTTGCCTTCTTCACTATTTTGATTTTCAACTTCTTACCTTTAAGGGGTATCGGTGATGGCGAAGCAGGGGACCGGGTCCGGTCTGGTGGGGCTGCTGTCGGCCGACGAGGGCAGCCTCGCCGACCAGTGGATCGACAGCGTGGTCGGGTCGCTCAAGGGGAGGATCAGCAAGGCCGAGGTCGGCCGTGAACTGCACGAGCTGTACGGAGCGCTGGTGGAGGCGCTGCGTGCGGGCGGCACCGATGCCCAGAGCCAGGAGATGTCCGAGACGCGGGCCCTGCTGACCGAGCTGTCGCGCAACCGGGCACGCCAGGGCTTCACGCCCACCGAGACCGCGATCAGCGTGCTGGCCCTGAAGCGGGTCCTGGAGCCCGCGCTGAACGGGGGCTCCGCGGCGGACGTCGCCGCGTACCTGGAACTGGGCCGGCTGCTCGACGACCTCGCCCTCTTCACCCTGGAGACGTACGCGCGCGCCCGCGAGGAGATCATCAGCGCTCAGGCCGTCCAGCTCATGGAGCTGTCGACCCCGGTCGTGAAGCTCTGGGACGGCGTCGTCGCCGTGCCCCTCGTGGGGACGCTGGACTCCGCCCGTACGCAGGTGGTGATGGAGAAGCTGCTGCAGGCGCTGGTGGAGACCGGTTCCGAGCAGGCGATCATCGACATCACCGGGGTGCCCGCGGTCGACACGCAGGTCGCCCAGCACCTGCTCAAGACGATCGTGGCCGCCCGGCTGATGGGCGCCGACTGCACGGTCTCCGGCATCCGCCCGCAGATCGCGCAGACCATCGTGGCGCTCGGGATCGAGTTCGGCGACATCGTGACGAAGGCGACCCTCGCGGACGCCCTCAAGCTCGCGCTCACCAGGTCGGGTGTCGACCTGGTGACGCGCGGGGGTGATCAGCGATGAGCGAACGCGTCCCCGTCCTGCGGATAGGCGACATCCTCCTCGTCTCCATCCAGGTGGACCTGGAGGACCAGGCCGTGCTGAACCTCCAGGAGGACCTGGCCGACCAGATCGTCACGCGCGCCGCACGCGGCGTCGTCATCGACATCACCGCCGTGGAGATCGTGGACTCGTTCGTCGGCCGCATGCTGGCGACGATCGCCTCCATCTCCCGGCTCCTCGACGCGGAGACCGTGGTCGTGGGCATGCGTCCCGCCGTGGCCATCACGCTCGTCGAACTCGGGCTGTCCCTGGGCGGCGTGCGCACGGCGCTCGACCTGGAGAAGGGCCTCGCGCTGCTGCGCCGGTCCGCCAGCGGCGCTGATCCACGGTGACCGCGGCCTGGGCGGCGGACGAGGAACCGCAGACGCAGAACATCGCCCACAACGACGACGTCGTCCGGGCACGGCAGCAGGTCCGTACGCTCGCCCAGCGGTGCCGGCTCTCGCTGGTGGACCAGACGAAGTTCATCACGGCCGCGAGCGAACTCGCCCGCAACACCCTCGTGTACGGCGGCGGCGGGGAGCTGCGCTCGGGCCTGGTCGAGAGGGAGGGGCGACGCGGGGTCGCCGCCGTCTTCGAGGACTCCGGCCCCGGAATCCCCGACATCGACCTGGCGATGACCGACGGCTGGACCTCCGGCGGCGGCCTGGGCCTCGGCCTGAGCGGCGCGCGCCGGCTCGTCGACGACTTCGTCCTGGACACCGAGGTCGGCCGGGGCACCACCGTCACCATCGTCAAGTGGGCGCGATGACGGCCCTCCAGGTCTTCGACCACGAGGACGTGGCGTGGCTCCGCGACGACGTCGGCCTGCCCGCCGCGGCCCGCGGGGCCGCCGCCACCCTCGCGCGCCGCATCGGCCTCGACAGCCACCGCGCCTCCGAGGTGGCGATCGCGGTGACCGAGGCCGCGACCAACCTGCACCGGCACGCCACCGACGGCGCGCTGCTGCTGCGCGTCCTGCGCACGCCGAGCGCCGCCGGCGTCGAGTGCGTCACCGTGGACACGGGACCCGGCATGGCCGACGTCGCCGAGGCGCTGACGGACGGCACGTCCACGGCCGGCACCCTCGGCATCGGCCTGGGCGCGCTGGCGCGGCTCGCCGACGCGTTCGACATCCACTCCGTCCCCGGCCGGGGCACCGTCCTCGCGGCCCAGTTCTGGCCGCGCGGGCAGGCCGCCGACCCGCGGGCGGCGCGGCACGGCGCGTCCGTCGCGTCGGGCCTCACCCGGCCGATCAGCGGCGAGACCAGCTGCGGCGACGCCTGGGCGGTACGGGTGGACCCGGGCGGGGACGAGGACCCGCGCGGCGGAGCCACGCGCGACACACGCGCTCCTACGGAGGG
>NZ_JAKGCV010000240.1 GCF_021556455.1 Streptomyces fuscigenes
GGAACGCGCCGCGCCCGAGCGCACGGCCCCGGGAGGCCCCCCGCCGGTCGGCGCCGAGCCGGACCGCGACGGCCCCGACCGCACCATCACCGCCCGCGCCACGGCGGACGCCGTGCACCGCCGCACCGGCGAGACGGAGGACCCCTCATGATCGGCGTCGCCAGGCCCGTGCACGACCCGGCCGCCCCCGAGACGGCCACGATCCTGCCGGTCGGCTCTTCGGCGACCGTGCGCGCGTACGTGGGCGGCCTGCTGCGCCGCCACCGCCGCGCGTTCGCGGTGCTGATCGCCGTCAACGCGGGCTCCGTGCTGGCGTCGATGGCCGGCCCCTACCTGCTGGGCACGGTCGTCCAGCGCCTCGCGGACGGCGCGCGGACGGCGGGGCAGCTCCATCTCACGCTCGTCACGGCCGTGTTCGCGGCCGCGCTGGTCCTCCAGACCGTCTTCACCAGGACGGTCCGGCTGCGCGGGGCGGTGCTCGGCGAGCAGATGCTCGCCGACCTGCGCGAGGACTTCCTCGTCCGCTCGGTGGGCCTGCCGCCCGGCGTGCTGGAACGAGCGGGTACGGGTGACCTGCTGTCCCGCATCACGACCGACATCGACCGGCTCGCGGACGCCATGCGCGAGGCCGTTCCCCAACTGGCCATCGGAGTGGTGTGGGTGGTGCTGCTGGTGGGCGCCATCACGGTGACCGCGCCCCCGCTCGGGCTCGCGGTGCTGTTCGCCGTGCCCGTGCTGGCCGTGGGCTGCCGCTGGTACTTCCGGCGCGCGCCGTCGGCCTACCGCTCGGAGGCGGCCGGGTACGCCGCGGTGGCCGCCTCGCTGACCGAGACGGTCGACGCGGGCCGCACGATCGAGTCGTACCGTCTTGGCGGGCGCCGCGTCGCCCTCTCGGACCTGCGGGTGGCCCGCTGGACGGCGTGGGAGCGCTACACGCTGTGGCTGCGCACGGTGCTGTTCCCCGTCATCAACATCTCGACGTCCCTGGTCTTCCTGGCCACTCTGGTCCTCGGCGG
The DNA here is from genome assembly GCF_021556455.1 of Streptomyces fuscigenes. GTDB lineage: Bacteria > Actinomycetota > Actinomycetes > Streptomycetales > Streptomycetaceae > Streptomyces > Streptomyces fuscigenes. The sequence continues at coordinate 1,017 of NZ_JAKGCV010000240.1, forward strand.
GGTGTTCGTGCTCCGCGGCTGGATCGACGTCGGGCAGCTCACGACGGGCGCGCTGTTCGCGCAGATGCTGGTCGACCCGGTCGGACTCATCCTGCGGTGGTACGACGAACTCCAGGTCGCCCAGGTGTCGATCGCCCGGCTGGTCGGGGTGCGCGACATCGAACCGGACGGCGGGGAGGCGGGACTGGCGCCCGCGGGCCGCGAGGTGCGCGCCGACGACGTCCGGTTCGGCTACGTGGACGGCGTCGACGTGCTGCACCGGGTGTCGCTGGACGTCGCGCCGGGCTCGCGGGTGGCGCTGGTCGGTCCGTCGGGTGCGGGCAAGTCGACGCTGGGCAGGCTGCTCGCCGGCATCTACGGCCCCCGCCGCGGGTCGGTCAGCCTGGGTGGCGCGGAACTGTCGCGCATGCCCGCCGAGTCCGTGCGGCAGCACGTGGCCCTGGTCAACCAGGAGCACCACGTCTTCGTTGGCTCCCTGCGCGACAACCTGCGGCTGGCGAGGACCGACGCGGCGGAGGCCGAACTGTGGGCGGCGCTCGGCGCGGTCGACGCGGACACCTGGGCGCGCGGTCTCGCGGACGGCCTCGACACGCAGGTGGGCTCGGGCGCCGCCGCCCTGACGCCCGCGCAGGCGCAACAGGTCGCGCTGGCCCGGCTCGTCCTCGCGGACCCGCACACGCTGGTCCTCGACGAGGCGACCTCGCTGCTCGACCCGCGGGCCGCCCGGCATCTGGAGCGGTCCCTGGCCCGCGTGCTGGAGGGCCGCACGGTGATCGCGATCGCGCACCGCCTCCACACGGCGCACGACGCGGACGTGATCGCGGTGGTGGAGGACGGCCGGATCTCCGAACTGGGCCCGCACGAGGAGCTGGTGGCGGCGGACGGAGCGTACGCGGCGCTCTGGCGCTCCTGGCACGGCTGACCGGACCGGGGGCGCGGACGGCCGGCCGGCCCGGCGGCGGGGGCGGTCCGGCAGCGACGCGGGCGCTCCAGCGGAGGTGCGCCCGGCGGCGGCCCGCCCGGGCCGCGCCCGCCCGCCCCGCCTCAGATGACGCCGAGCGCCGCCATCCCGCCGATGCCTCCGGCGATCATGAACAGCGGCATCAGCACCTTGACCTCGACCCAGCTGCCGGCGCGGAAGCGCATGGCCTTCGGCGTCCCGAACGCGTACCAGCGCTTGCGGCCGATCGGGATGGGCCACAGGATCGGGCACCCGGATATGGTGATCGCGTCGCCGAGGTCGTGCACGAGCGCGCCCACGACGATGGGCAGCCCGAGCCACATGTACCCCTGGCCGGGCTGCGTGAACAGCCAGTGCGCGCCGTTGCCCGGCTCGTCCAGGATCCCGCCGAGGGTCCACGCGGCGAAGGCGCCGAGGAGCCACACCAGGACGTCGCTGGAGACCCGCGCGGCCCGCCACAGCAGCCCCTCGACCGCGAGCACCATGTGCACGAAGAGGATGGCGAGCACGGCCCAGTGCCCGCCGAGGACGGCGAGCGCCGAGGCGCCCGCGCCGATCAGCACCGCCCACAGCCAGGTGTGGGTGAGCGTGCGGTGGCCCCCGCTGCGGCTGCTGGGGTCGCCCTTGAGCCGGGTGTGGCGGTAGGCGAAGTGGGAGAGCACGTCGACGATCTCGCACACCCACTTGGAGATCGGCCCGAAGGCCCGGGAGATCGTCGCGGCCTGGTGGTCGAGGTCGGGCGCGAGCGCCGCGCCGGACGCGATCAGGGCCCCCACGACGAGGACGGGCCAGGGCATGTCGTACCCGAGCGCCGTCGCGCCGGCACCCACCCCCAGCCACGCGGCCGCCCCCGAGAGTGAGTGTGCAGGTCCCATCATGGTCGTACCCGTCTCCCTGTGGAGTTGTCATCTGTCGTCATGCGGCGGTCCCGGCCGCCTGCCGGTCCGCGCCGACCGGCCCGGACCGCCGTACGGCGCCCACCGGGGGCGCCGGCGATCATGCCGGTCGGGACCGCAGCGTACAGTCCGTGATCTTCGGGTGGACGTCCGGTTCCCGGATCGGGACCGGGAACGGGCAAGATGGTGACGTGACCCTTATCGATCAGCTGCCGAAGGACGCCGACCCCGATGCCCTCTTCGAGGCCTTCTCGACCTGGGCCGAGGGACAGGGGATCTCCCTGTACCCGGCGCAGGAGGAGGCCCTGATCGAGGTCGTGTCGGGCAACAACGTGATCCTGTCCACCCCGACCGGCTCCGGCAAGAGCCTGGTGGCCGCGGGGGCGCACTTCGCGGCCCTCGCCCAGGACGAGGTCACGTTCTACACGGCGCCGATCAAGGCGCTGGTGTCGGAGAAGTTCTTCGACCTGTGCAAGCTGTTCGGCACGGAGAACGTCGGCATGCTGACGGGTGACGCGTCCGTCAACGCGGACGCGCCGGTGATCTGCTGCACGGCCGAGGTGCTCGCCGCGATCGCGCTGCGCGACGGCAGGAACGCCGACATCGGCCAGGTCGTCATGGACGAGTTCCACTTCTACGCGGAGCCGGACCGCGGCTGGGCGTGGCAGATCCCGCTGCTTGAGCTGCCGCAGGCGCAGTTCGTGCTGATGTCCGCGACGCTCGGCGACGTGTCGCGCTTCGAGGACGACCTCACGCGCCGCACGGGCCGGGAGACGTCGGTCGTGCGCTCGGCGACGCGTCCCGTGCCGCTGTCGTACGAGTACCGCCTCACGCCCATCACCGAGACGCTGACGGAACTGCTGGAGACGCACCAGGCTCCCGTCTACATCGTGCACTTCACCCAGGCCGCGGCCGTCGAGCGGGCGCAGTCGCTGATGAGCATCAACATGTGCACCCGCGAGGAGAAGGACAAGATCGCCGACCTGATCGGCAACTTCCGCTTCACCACGACGTTCGGGCGCAACCTGTCGCGGTACGTGCGGCACGGCATCGGCGTGCACCACGCGGGCATGCTGCCCAAGTACCGCCGCCTGGTGGAGAAGCTGGCGCAGGCCGGGCTGCTCAAGGTGATCTGCGGCACGGACACCCTGGGCGTCGGCGTCAACGTGCCGATCCGCACGGTGCTGTTCACGGCGCTGACCAAGTACGACGGCAGCCGCGTGCGGACGCTGCGCGCCCGGGAGTTCCACCAGATCGCGGGGCGCGCGGGCCGCGCGGGCTTCGACACGGCGGGCCTGGTGGTGGCGCAGGCGCCGGAGCACGTGATCGAGAACGAGAAGGCCCTCGCCAAGGCCGGGGACGACCCGAAGAAGCGGCGCAAGGTGGTGCGCAAGAAGGCGCCCGAGGGGTTCGTCGCCTGGTCGGAGACGTCGTTCGAGAAGCTGATCGCCGCGGACCCGGAGCCGCTGACCTCGCGCTTCCGCGTCACGCACACCATGCTCCTGTCGGTCATCGCCCGCCCCGGCAACGCCTTCGACGCGATGCGGCACCTGCTGGAGGACAACCACGAGCCGCGCAGGCAGCAGTTGCGGCACATCCGCCGGGCCGTCGCGATCTACCGCTCGCTGCTGGACGGCGGCGTCGTGGAGCGGCTTGAGACGCCCGACGCGGAGGGCCGCATCGTGCGTCTGACCGTCGACCTCCAGCAGGACTTCGCACTGAACCAGCCGCTGTCGACGTTCGCCCTGGCCGCTTTCGAACTGCTCGACCCCGAGTCGCCGTCGTACGCGCTGGACATGGTGTCCGTGGTGGAGTCGACGCTCGACGACCCGCGGCAGATCCTCGGCGCGCAGCAGAACAAGGCGCGCGGCGAGGCCGTCGCGGAGATGAAGGCGGACGGCGTCGAGTACGAGGAGCGCATGGAGCGCCTCCAGGAGGTCTCGTACCCGAAGCCGCTGGAGGAACTGCTCTGGCACGCCTACGACGTGTACCGCAGGAGCCACCCGTGGGTCGGCGACCACCCGGTGTCGCCCAAGTCGGTGATCCGGGACATGTACGAACGGGCGATGTCCTTCGCGGAGTTCACCTCGTTCTACGAGCTGGCGCGGACGGAGGGCATCGTGCTGCGCTACCTGGCCGGCGCGTACAAGGCGCTGGAGCACACCATCCCCGAGCACCTGAAGTCCGAGGACCTGGAGGACCTGACCGCCTGGCTCGGCGAGCTGGTGCGGCAGGTCGACTCCAGCCTGCTGGACGAGTGGGAGCAGCTCGCCAACCCGGAGGAGGAGACCGCCGAGGAGGCCCGGGAGAAGGCCGACCAGGTGCGTCCGGTCACGACGAACGCCCGCGCGTTCCGGGTCCTCGTGCGCAACGCGATGTTCCGCCGGGTGGAGCTGGCCGCGCTCGACAAGGTCGCCGAGCTCGGGGCGATGGACGCCGAGGCGGGCTTCGACGAGGACGCGTGGGGCGAGGCCATGGACGCGTACTGGGACGAGTACGACGACCTCGGCACGGGCCCGGACGCGCGCGGCCCGAAGCTCCTGTCGATCGAGGAGGACGCGGCGCACGGGCTGTGGCGCGTCCGGCAGACCTTCGCGGACCCGAACGGCGACCACGACTGGGGCATCAGCGCCGAGGTGGACCTCGCCGCCTCCGACGAGCAGGGGCAGGCCGTCCTGCGGGTCACGTCGGTGGGCCAGCTCTGAGGCCCCCTCCTGTCCGAGGCCGCGGGCGCGAGAGCGCCGGCGGCCCCGGGCAGGCGCGCGCCCAGGCCGCTCGGGCGCCCGCCCGCGGCACCGGGGACGGCCGGCGGACCGGTCGGCCGGGCCGTGGCCGAACCGGCGGGACCTCGGCGGACCGGTCGGACGGCAGCTGCTGAACCGGCGGGTCCACAATGGATGCGTACGATCTCCACCGGGGAGATCGGGGAGGGATTCGGTTCATGAGTCTCCACGACATCCCGCTGCGCACGCTCGGCGGCGAGCCCACGTCGCTGGCCGACCACCGCGGCAAGGCCGTCCTGATCGTCAACGTGGCCTCGAAGTGCGGCTCCACTCCGCAGTACGCGGCTCTGGAGGAGATGCACAAGACGTACGCCGACCGGGGCTTCACGGTCGTCGGCGTGCCGTGCAACCAGTTCGGCGGGCAGGAGCCGGGCACGGCGGAGGAGATCGAGACGTTCTGCTCGACGACCTACGGCGTCACGTTCCCGATGCTGGAGAAGACCGACGTCAACGGCGAGGGCCGCCACCCGCTGTACGCGGAGCTGACGCGCACGGCGGACGCGGCGGGCGAGGCCGGGGACATCGCCTGGAACTTCGAGAAGTTCCTCGTGTCCCCGCAGGGCGAGGTCGTGGCGCGCTTCCGCACCCGTACGACCCCGGACGACCCGGCGGTCGTCTCCGCCGTCGAGGCGCAGCTGCCGGCCTGAGCCGGCACGGCGGGGCAGCCCCCGCCCGGAAAGGCCGCGGCTCCGCTCCCGCGGGTGCGGAAGCGGAGCCGGGCTCTCCCGTGGGGGGTCAGCGGATGGGCACGCCCGAGAGGGTGCGCGCGATGACGAGGCGCTGGATCTCGCTCGTGCCCTCGAAGATGGTGTAGATGGCCGCGTCCCGGTGCATGCGCTCGACCGGGTACTCGCGGGTGAAGCCGTTGCCGCCGAGGATCTGCACGGCCTGGGCGGTGACCTGCTTGGCGGTCTCGCTGGCGAACAGCTTCGACATGGAGCCCTCGGCCGACTCGAACTTCTTGCCCGTCGTGGCCATCCAGGACGCGCGCCAGACCAGGAGCCGCGCGGCGTCGATCCTCGTGCGCATGTCGGCCAGCTGGAAGGCGATGCCCTGGTTGTCGATGATGGGGCGGCCGAACTGGCTGCGGGTGCTCGCGTAGTCGAGGGCGACCTCGTACGCGGCGCGCGCGGTGCCGACGGCCATCGCCCCGACGGCGGGGCGGGACGCCTCGAAGGTGGCCATCGCCGCGTTCTTGACGCGCTCCCCCTTGACGGCCCTCTCCCGGGCACGCGCGAGGCGTTCGTCGAGCTTGTCCTTGCCGCCCAGCAGGCAGGCGCCGGGGACGCGCACGCCGTCGAGGACGACCTCGGCCGTGTGCGAGGCGCGGATCCCGTGCTTCTTGAACTTCTGGCCCTGGCTCAGGCCCGGGGTGCCGGGCGGCACGATGAAGGACGCGTGCCCCTTGGAGCCGAGAGCGGGGTCCACGACGGCGACGACGACGTGCACGTTGGCGATGCCCCCGTTGGTCGCCCACGTCTTGGTGCCGTTCAGCACCCATTCGTCCTTGGCCTCGTCGTAGACGGCCCGGGTGCGCATGGCGGCGACGTCGGAGCCCGCGTCGGGCTCGGAGGAGCAGAACGCGGCGAGCTTCACGTCGCCTGGCTCCCCGTACATCTGCGGTATCCAGGTGCCGATCTGCTCGTCGGTGCCGTTGGCGAGGACGCCCACGGCGGCGAGTCCGGTGCCGACGATGGACAGGGCGATGCCCGCGTCGCCCCAGAACAACTCCTCCGTGGCGATGGGGATGCCGAGACCCGAGGGGTCGAAGTACTGCTGCGCGTAGAAGTCGAGGGAGTAGATCCCGAGCTTGGCCGCCTCCTGGATGACGGGCCAGGGGGTCTCCTCGCGCTCGTCCCACTCGGCGGCCGCAGGGCGGATCACGTCCGCGGCGAATCCGTGCAGCCACTCACGGACCTGCTTCTGGTCGTCGCTGGGTTCGAGTGTGAACTCGGCCATCTTCCCTCCATGGTTACCACTGGTAACCACATTCTGTTACCGACGAGTAGCCCCTGTCAACCGATCACGCCTGATCAGCACCCCCGCGGCCGGGGGTGTTACGTTGCGCGGGCGTCACGGTTTAGGTAAGGGCGGGGAGAAACGATGGAGACCACACCACAGCAGGCCGAGCAGCGGCGGGCCGCCGAACAACGGCGGCGCCAGCTGCTGGAGGCCGCGGAGCGGGTGGTGCTCAGGGACGGCCCCCGGGCCTCGATGAACGCGATCGCGGCGGAGGCCGGGATCACCAAGCCGATCCTGTACCGGCACTTCGGCGACAAGGGCGGCCTCTACAAGGCCCTCGCCAAGCGCCACACGGACGCGCTCCTCGGCGCCCTGCGTGCGGCGCTGGACGCGCCCGCCGAACGCCGCGCCCGGGTCGAGGCGACGCTCGACACCTACCTCGCCGCGATCGAGTCGAACCCTCAGGTCTACCGGTTCCTGATGCACCCCGCCGAGGACGCGCCCCCGCTGGACCAGGGCTTCGACGTCGGCCGCCACTCGGCGCCGCTGCTGCGCCGGCTCGGCGAGGAGCTCGCCACGGTGATCGAGGAGCGCATCGACCTGGGCGAGAACGGCCAGCAGCTGGCGAGGATCTGGGGCCACGGGATAGTCGGCATGATGCACGCGGCCGGCGACTGGTGGCTGGGCGACCGGCCCTGCTCCCGCCAGGAGCTGGTGACCACGATGGCCGACCTGCTGTGGGGACGTCTCGCGTCGGTCGCCGACCGCAGCGGCGGCCCCGGCTTCTGAGCCCGGGGCCGGGCCGGGGAGCCTCCACGAGCCCGGACGGCACGCACGAAACGTCCACAAGGGCGGTGGACCGGTCCGGTACGCGCGCCCCGCCGCCGGGACTGCCCGCGCCCGGCCCCCGAGGGGCTGCGGCGATTGGGCGGTCGCTCTGTGTGACGGTTCGGCGCCGGAACGCCGGGCGCTGGGCCCCGGGCCGCGTCCCAGGGCCCGACGACCCCGTGCCGCGGCCCGCGCGCCCGCGACGCCGCCGTGCAC
>NZ_JAKGCV010000241.1 GCF_021556455.1 Streptomyces fuscigenes
GAAGGAGGGCCTGCTCAGCGACTTCGAGAACCAGGAGACCATCCTCGGTGTCTCCTCCTTCGCCTCCACCCACGACGCCGAGAAGCCGACCACCCTCGCGCAGTACGTCGAGCGCATGAAGGACGGCTCGCCCGGCCCGACCCGTCAGGCCGAGGTGTCCCGCGCTTTGTCTTCACTGTGGGGAAAGTTGCTCCTGATTTCCGCGCAACTTCTTCCCCCTGCGGTCAACCGCTGCTACGTTCCACTCGAAAGCACCGGAAGCGACGGGAAATACGGCCGACATGGCGGGGAGGGGCGCGTGAGACGGATGACGGCACGACCCGCGAACGCCCACCAGGCGCGACTGCTCAGGCTGTTGCGGGACGGTGGGCCCAACTCGCGCGCACAACTGGGCGACCAGGTCGACCTGTCCCGGTCCAAGCTGGCCGTCGAGGTCGACCGGCTCCTGGAGACGGGACTCGTCGTCGCCGACGGCCTCGCCGCCTCCCGGGGCGGGCGCCGCTCGCACAACATCCGGCTCACACCGGGACTCCGCTTCCTCGGTGTCGACATCGGCGCCACCTCGGTCGACGTGGCCGTCACCAACGCCGAACTGGAGGTGCTCGGCCACCTCAACCACCCGATGGACGTCCGGGAGGGCCCCGTCGCCGTGTTCGAGCAGGTGCTCGCGATGGCGGCGAAGCTCAGGGTGTCCGGTCTCGCCGACGGCTTCGACGGCGCCGGGATCGGCGTACCGGGTCCCGTGCGGTTCCCCGAGGGCGTGCCGGTCGCACCGCCGATCATGCCGGGCTGGGACGGCTTCCCCGTCCGCGAGGCCCTCAGCCAGGAACTGGGCTGCCCGGTCATGGTCGACAACGACGTGAACCTGATGGCGATGGGGGAGCAGCATGCGGGCGTCGCACGATCCGTCGACGACTTCCTGTGCGTCAAGATCGGCACCGGCATCGGCTGCGGCATCGTCGTCGGCGGCGAGGTCTACCGCGGTACGACGGGCAGCGCGGGCGACATCGGGCACATCCAGGTGGAGCCCGAGGGCCGGGCCTGCGCGTGCGGCAACAAGGGCTGCCTGGAGGCGCACTTCAGCGGCGCGGCGCTCGCCCGGGACGCCGAGGAGGCGGCCCGCTCCGGTGCCTCGCCCGAACTCGCCGCCCGGCTGGCCGCCAAGGGGCCACTGACCGCGGTCGACGTCGCCGCGGCGGCCGCCGCGGGCGATGCGACGGCGCTCGACCTCATCCGGCAGGGCGGCAACCGCGTCGGCCAGGTCATCGCGGGACTGGTCAGCTTCTTCAACCCGGGCCTCGTGGTGATCGGCGGCGGTGTGACCGGTCTCGGGCACACCCTGCTCGCCGCGGTCCGTACCCAGGTCTACCGCCAGTCGCTCCCGCTCGCGACGGGCAATCTCCCCATCGTGCTGGGGGAGTTGGGGCAGAACGCCGGAGTCACCGGCGCGGCCCGGCTCATCAGCGACCACCTCTTCTCACCGGCCTGATTCCCGGGCCGGCTCCCGCCGCCCACCGGCGGCGAGCGGCCGGTGCGGCACCGGCACCGCTCCGGCGGCACCGGCGCCGCATCGGGCACCGCGAAACCGTTCGGGGCGCGCGGACCACCGCGAGCACCGCACGGGCACCACCCGCACGGCCGCACGAGCACCACCGGCACGGTCCCCACCGGCACCACGCGGGCCCAACGGCTCCCGTGGACCACGGGGGCCACACGCACCGTCCCGTATGCCGACCGCACCGCCGCACTGCCCGCACCGTCCGCACGGCGCACACTCGTCAACGCCCCGAACGCACCGGCGCCACCCGTGTCACCGCGGCAGGCCACCACTGCCGCACACGCACCACCGCCACGTCCGCGTCGCACAGCGCCGCCGCGGTCGGGGCGGTCACAGCAGTCCGCGCGCCACCGTGCACGTGACGCCCGCCAGGCGCCAGGCACCCAGGTACCAGCCACCGGACACCACGCGCTCCGAACCGTTCTCCGTCCCGCCGTACGGCTGCCGCGCGCAGGTCCGCCCCGTACGCGAACGACCGCGTCCGCCACGCACCACGGCACGCGCCCGCACTCCCGCTCACCGGCCGGTCGCCCGGCCCGACGCACCGCGAGCAACGCACCGCGCACCACGAGTACGGCACACACCGCGCACCGCAAGCACCGCACGGCACGCACCGCGCACAACGAGCACCGCAAGCACCGCACCACACCGCACCGCGCACGACGAGCACCGCACGCAGCCCATTACGTCACACCCGTATCGACACCGGCGGCCGCACCGCGGCCGTCCGCGGCCGGCACGGCCGCACCTGCCGAGGGGACATGCCATGGCGCCAGCGCCACCCGACCCAGCACTGCTCACGATGTCCGCAATCACCAAGTCCTTCCCCGGCGTTCGCGCGCTGGACGGCGTCGAACTGTCCGTCCGGGCAGGCGAGGTGCACTGCCTGCTCGGCCAGAACGGCGCCGGGAAGTCGACACTGATCAAGGTCCTCGCCGGCGCGCACCAGCCCGACGACGGCGAGATCACCTGGCGCGGCGAGCGGGTCACCCTCAAGTCGCCGACCGCCGCCATGCGCCTCGGGATCGCCACGATCTACCAGGAACTCGACCTGGTGGAGGGCCTGTCCGTGGCGGAGAACATCTTCCTCGGCCACGAACTGACCACGGCGGGCTTCGTCGTCAGGGGGCGCGAGGCCCGACGCCGGGCCACCGCCCTGCTGCAGCGGCTCGGGCACCCGGAGATTCCCCCCGGACGGCCCGTCGGCGACCTGTCGGCCGCGCAGCAGCAGATCGTCTCCATGGCCCGCGCCCTCTCCCACGACGTGCGCCTCATCGTCATGGACGAGCCCTCCGCCGCGCTCGACCCCGACGAGGTGGACAACCTCTTCCGCGTCGTGTCGACGCTCGTCGCGGACGGTGTCGCCGTCGTGTACATCTCGCACCGGCTGGAGGAGATCCGCCGCATCGGCGACCGCGTCACGGTCCTCAAGGACGGACGCACCGTGGCCGTCGGCCTGCCCGCCAAGCGGACACCCACCGCCGAGGTGGTCACCCTGATGACGGGCCGCGCGGTGGAGAACGCCTTCCCCGCCCGCCCGTCCGCGCCCACGACCCCGGCGGAGCCGCTGCTGGTGGTCGAAGGGCTCGGCAGGCAGGGAGAGTTCGCTCCCTTCGACCTCGAGGTGCGTCCGGGGGAGATCGTCGGCCTGGCGGGGCTCGTCGGCTCCGGGCGCTCGGAGATCCTGGAGACCATCTACGGCGCCCGCAAGCCCAGCACGGGCCGCGTCCTCGTCGGCGGCCGTCCCCTGCGCCCGGGCAGCGTCCGTTCCGCCGTGCGCGCCGGGCTCGGGCTCGCCCCCGAGGAACGCAAGGCGCAGGGCCTGCTGATGCTGGACACCGTCACCGGCAACGTGTCGGTCTCCACGCTGTCCCGCTTCTCGCGCGGCGGGTGGCTCGACCGGTCCGCCGAGCGCGCCGCCGCGCACGCCGCCACCAGGGAGCTCTCCCTGCGGCCCGACAACCCCGACGCCGCGGTCCGCACCCTGTCCGGCGGCAACCAGCAAAAGGCGGTCCTGGCCCGGTGGCTGCTGCGCGGCTGCCGTGTCCTGCTGCTGGACGAACCCACCCGCGGTGTGGACGTCGGCGCCCGCGCCGAGCTCTACGCCGTGATCCGCCGGCTGGCGGACGACGGCCTCGCCGTCCTGCTCGTCTCCAGCGAAGTGCCGGAGGTGCTCGGCCTCGCGGACCGGGTGCTGGTGCTGCGCGAGGGCCGCATCGTGCACCGGGCACCGGCCGGTGACCTGGACGAACACCGCGTACTCGACCTTGTGATGGAAGGGAGCCCGACGCCATGACACAGCCTGCCTCCGAGGCCCAGCAGGGCGGGGCCGACGCCGTACCCGCCACCGACCCGCCCCCCGCGGCGCGGGCGGACACCGCGAAGGCGGCGCCCGGCCCCGGCGGGAAGAACCGCGACGGGAGGAGCCCGGGCGGCCGCGGCCGCCTCGGACTGCGCTTCGACGCGCGCAGTCTGTCGCTGCTCGCGGTGCTCGCCGCGCTCGTCCTGGTCGGCGGCATCACGAAGCCGGACGAGTTCCTGGCCGTCAGCAACCTCCAACTCGTCCTCACCCAGGCCTCGGTGATCGGCGTCGTGACGGTCGGCGCGACCTTCGTCATCACCAGCGGCGGCATCGACCTGTCCGTCGGCGCGATCGTCGCGCTCGCGTCGGTGTGGGCGACCACCCTGGCGACGCAGAACTACGGCTTCGCCGGGATCGCCTTCACCGCGGTGGTGGTGGGGCTCGGCTGCGGCCTCGTCAACGGCGTGCTCATCGCCTACGGCCGGATGGTGCCGTTCATCGCCACGCTGGCGATGCTCGCCTCGGCGCGCGGCCTCGCGCTCCAGCTCACGGACGGCAAGACGCAGGTGGTGAGCGTCCAGTCGGTGCTGGACCTCGGCTCCCGCGACTCCTACGTCCTCGGCATCCCGCCGCTCGTCCTGGTCTTCGCGGGCGTCACCGTGGTGGGCTGGCTCGTCCTGAACCGGACGACGTTCGGCCGGCGCACCGTCGCCGTCGGCGGGAACCCGGAGGCCGCCCGGCTCGCCGGCATCGACGTGCGCAGGCAGCGGCTCTACCTCTACCTGCTGTCCGGCCTGTGCTGCGGGATCGCCGCGTTCCTGCTCGTGATCCTCTCGGGCTCCGGCCAGAACACCAACGGCAACCTCTACGAACTGGACTCCATCGCCGCGGCCATCATCGGCGGCACCCTCCTCAGCGGCGGCCGCGGCACCATCGTCGGTTCCGTGCTGGGCGTGCTGGTGTTCACGACGATCACCAACATCTTCGCCCTGAACAACCTCCAGACGGACGTGCAGCAGATCGCGAAGGGCGTGATCATCGTCGCCGCCGTCCTGGTCCAGCGCAGGAGCGCGGGCCCGGGCGAGGCCTGACGCGGGCCGCGCCGCCTCCGCCCACGGCACCCGCACCACCCCGGCACCACCGACCCCGGCGTCCGCGCCGCCGCGTACCGGCGACCGCGTGCCGGCTCCCGCCGCACCGGACCCGCCCGGCCCACCGGTCCCGCCGCCCCCCACACCCGCCACAACCGTCCCTCCCTACGCGAAAGGCCACGACCCTCATGCCTGACACGAGCCGCAGAGGACTGCTGTTCGGCACCGCAGCGATCGGCGCGGGTGCCCTCCTCACCGCATGCACCAGCAACGAGCCCGAGGCGAAGGCGTCGACGCCGGCGAAGCAGCCGGCCGCGGCGGACGACAAGCCCGGCAAGCACGTCACCATCGGATTCGCCGGCCCGCAGGCCGACCACGGCTGGCTCAACGCCATCAACGTGCAGGCCAAGCAGCGCGCCGAGTCCTACTCCGACGTGACGTTCGTGCCGACCGAGGGCTCCAACGACACGGCCGTGCAGATCGGCCAGATCGACACCCTCATCAACAAGAAGGTCGACGTCCTCGTGGTCCTGCCGGGCGACGGCAAGGCCCTCACCCAGGCCGGTCTCAAGGCGATGCGCGCGGGCATCCCCGTCATCAACCTGGACCGCATCTTCGACACGCCGCAGGCCTACCGCTGCTGGATCGGCGGCGACAACTACGGCATGGGCCTCAACGCCGGGCACTACATCGGCGAGAAGCTCAAGGGGAAGCCGGACGCGAAGGTCGTCGAACTGGCCGGCATCGACAACCTGGAGCTGACCCGCCAGCGCACCCAGGGCTTCGACGACGCGCTCAAGACCTACCCCAACATCAAGAAGGTGGCCCGCCAGGCCGCCGACTTCACCGTGGAGTCCGGCCAGGCCAAGATGGCCCAGCTGCTCCAGGCCCAGAAGAAGTTCGACGCGCTGTGGAACCACGACGACGACCAGGGCGTGGGTGCCCTGCGCGCCATCGACCAGGCCGGCCGCGACGGCTTCCTGATGGTCGGCGGCGCCGGCGCGAAGTCCGCCATGGACCACATCAAGGCCGACGACGGGGTGTTGAAGGCGACGGTGCTCTACCCGCCGAGCATGGCGGCCTCCGCCATCGACCTGGCGCGCGCGCTCGGCCAGGCGAAGGGCATCAGCGGGATCTCCGAGTCGGAGACCCCCACGCAGATCGCGGTGTTCTCGGCCGTCGTCGACAAGACCAACATCGACAAGTACCTGCCGACGGGCTTCAACTGACCCGCACAGCCGGGTGAGGTATACCCGCCGGGACTGCTGCAACACCGCTGACCGACACAGACGAGGAGTGTCCCCTATGACCCCCACGCAGGCATCGGAGGCCGAGGCCGGTGGTGCGCCGCCGACACTGGGCGTCGGCATGGTCGGATACGCGTTCATGGGCGCCGCCCACTCCCAGGGGTGGCGCACCGCGGGACACGTGTTCGACCTGCCGCTGCGGCCGCGCCTCGCCGCGGTGTGCGGCCGCGACGCGTCCGCGGTGCGGGAGGCGGCCGCCCGGCTCGGCTGGGCGGCGGCGGAGACCGACTGGCGGGCGCTGATCGCGCGTGACGACGTGCAGTTGGTCGACGTCTGCACGCCCGGGGACAGCCACGCCGAGATCGCCGTCGCGGCGCTGGAGGCGGGCAAACACGTGCTGTGCGAGAAGCCGCTCGCCAACTCGGTCGCCGAGGCGGAGGAGATGGTCCGGGCGGCCGAGGCGGCCCGGGCCCGCGGCCAGCTCGCCATGGTGGGCTTCAACTACCGGCGGGTGCCCGCCGTGGCGTACGCCCGGAAGCTGATCGAGCAGGGCCGGCTCGGGACCCTGCGGCACGTGCGGGTCACCTACCTCCAGGACTGGCTGGTCGACCCGGAGTTCCCGCTGACCTGGCGGCTGCGCCGCGAGTACGCGGGCTCCGGGGCCCTCGGCGACCTGGGCGCCCACATCGTCGACCTGGTGCAGTTCCTGTCGGGCGAGCCGATCGCGGGCGTCTCGGCCCTGACCGAGACGTTCGTGAAGCAGCGCCCCGTCCCCGACGGCCCCTCCGCGGGCCTCTCCGGCGGCGCCGGCGGCTCGCTCGGCCCGGTCACCGTCGACGACGCGGCCGTGTTCACCGGCCGGCTGGCCTCGGGGGCGCTCGCCTCCTTCGAGGCCACCCGGTTCGCGGCCGGACGCAAGAACGCCCTGACGCTGGAGATCAACGGATCGGCAGGGTCGCTCGCCTTCGACCTGGAGCGTCTGAACGAACTCTCCTTCCACGACCACACCGAACAGGCCACCATCGCCGGGTTCCGGCGCATCCTCGTCACCGAGCCGCAGCATCCGTACCTGGAGGCATGGTGGCCGCCGGGACACGCGCTCGGCTACGAGCACACCTTCGTCCACCAGGTGCGCGACCTGGTGGAGGCCGTCGCGAAGGGCGCCGATCCCGCCCCGTCGTTCGCCGACGGGCTGCAGGTCCAGCGCGTGCTCGCGGCGGTGGAGGAGAGCGCCGCGAACAACGCGCTCTACACGCCCGTACCGGCCCCGTCCGCACCCGTCCCACCGGCCGCCGCGGCCGTCGCCGCCACCGGCCGAGCCTAGGAGGAGCAGCCGCATGTCACGTCCGTTCACCCTGTTCACCGGACAGTGGGCCGACCTGCCGCTGGAGGAGGTGTGCCGGCTCGCCCGGGACTTCGGCTACGACGGCCTGGAACTGGCCTGCTGGGGCGACCACTTCGAGGTCGACAAGGCACTCGCCGACCCGGACTACCTCACCGGCAGGCACCAGCTGCTCGACAAGTACGGCCTGAAGTGCTGGGCCGTGTCCAACCACCTCGTCGGGCAGGCCGTCTGCGACGCCATCATCGACGAGCGCCACCAGGACATCCTGCCCGCCCGGGTCTGGGGAGACGGTGAGCCCGAAGGGGTGCGCCGCCGCGCCGCGGCCGAGATCCAGGACACCGCGCGGGCCGCGGCCGCGTTCGGTGTCGACACCGTCATCGGCTTCACCGGGTCGCCCATCTGGCACCTGGTCGCCATGTTCCCGCCGGTGCCGCCCGGCATGATCGAGCGCGGCTACGCGGACTTCGCCGAGCGCTGGAACCCGATCCTCGACGTGTTCGACGCGGAGGGCGTGCGCTTCGCCCACGAGGTGCATCCCGGCGAGATCGCGTACGACTACTGGACGACGCACCGTGCCCTCGAAGCCGTCGGCCACCGGCCCGCGTTCGGGCTGAACTTCGACCCGAGCCACTTCGTGTGGCAGGACCTGGACCCGGTCGGCTTCCTGTACGACTTCCGCGACCGGATCTACCACGTCGACTGCAAGGAGGCCCGCAAGCGCCTCGACGGGCGCAACGGCCGGCTCGGCTCCCATCTGCCGTGGGGCGATCCCCGCCGCGGCTGGGACTTCGTCTCGGCGGGCCACGGCGACGTGCCGTGGGAGGACGTCTTCCGGATGCTGCGCTCCATCGGCTACGAGGGGCCCGTCTCCGTGGAGTGGGAGGACGCGGGCATGGACCGGCTGGCCGGGGCGCCCGAGGCGCTGCGCGACCTGAAGCGCTTCGACTTCGATCCGCCGAGCGCGTCGTTCGACGCGGCGTTCGGCGGCGGCCGGTAGGAGGCCGGACCGGCAGGGGGCCGGCAGCGGGAGCGGGAGGCGGTGGGCACGCGGCATCCGCGGCGGGCGCGCGGCGGCCGTCGGACGGGCCGGGGGAGGCCGCTT
>NZ_JAKGCV010000242.1 GCF_021556455.1 Streptomyces fuscigenes
CGCGTGCGGGGCCGGGGCTCGGCGCCCCTGACCGGCATGCGCGACGGGGCGCGGCACGAGCAGCTCCCGGGCGAGTGGTGGGCGGCGACGCGTGCCGCCGTGGGCGAGGCGCTGCGCGAACTGCGCGCGCCCGTCGCCGCCGTCGCCGTGTGCAGCACCTCGGGGACCGTGCTGCTGACCGGCGAGGACGGCGAGCCCGTGTCCCCCGCGCTCATGTACGACGACGGCCGGGCGGCCGCGCAGGCCCGTCGGGCCCAGGAGGCCGGCGACGAGCTGTGGGCAGGGCTGGGACAGCGCATCCAGCCCGGCTGGGCGCTGGCGAAGCTGCTGTGGCTCGCCGACGAGGGCATGGCGGACGCCGGGACCCGGCCGCGGGTCACTCATCAGGCGGACTTCGTCACGTCCCGGCTGGTGGGGCGTCCGGTCGCCGCGGATTCGAGCCACGCGCTCAAGTCGGGCTACGACACCCGCCGCCGGGCGTGGCCGGCTGAGGTACTGGAACGGCTCGGCCTGTCCGACCGCATGCGCTTCCCCGACGTGGTCCTGCCGGGCACGGTGCTCGGGACGGTCGGCGCCGCGGGCGCGGAGGCGACGGGTCTTGCGGAGGGCATCCCCGTGGTCGCTGGCATGACGGACGGCTGCGCCGCCCAACTGGGCTCGGGGGCTTGGGAGGTGGGCCGGTGGAACACGGTCCTCGGCACGACGCTCGTCCTGAAGGGCGTGACCGCGGAGCCGCTCCACGACCCGGCCGGCGTCCTCTACAACCACCTCTCCCTCGACGGCACCTGGCTGCCGGGCGGCGCGTCGAGTGTCGGGGCGGGCGCGCTGAGCGCGTCCTTCCCCGGCGCGGACCTGGCGGCGCTGGACCGCGCCGCGGCCGCCCACGAACCGGCGGGCGCGGTCACGTATCCGCTGGTGTCGCGCGGTGAGCGGTTCCCGTTCCTGGCCCCGGACGCCGAGGCGTTCACGCTGGGCACCCCGGCGGACGAGGCCGACCACTACGCGTCGCTGCTGCAGGGCGTGGCGCTGGCCGAGCGGCTGTGCCTGGCGTACGTACGCCGGCTGGGCGCGCGCGTCGACGGCCCGGTCGCCATGACGGGCGGGGCGACGCGCAGCGCGTACTGGAACCAGTTGCGCTCCGACGTGCTGGGCAGACCCGTCGCCGTGCCCGAACAGGCGGATTCCGCGCTGGGCATGGCGGTGCTCGCGGCGCGCGGCACGGGACGGTCGCCGGACGACGTGCGGGGGATGGTGCGGATCGCCGCCGAGTACACGCCGAGGAGCGCGACGAAGGACCGTTTCGACGAGTCGTTCGGTGTCCTGGTCGACGCGCTGGAGGAGCGCGGCTGGCTGCCCCGGGAGACGGCACGGTACGCGCGGAGCGAGGGATGACGGCGAGCCCGCCCCAGGGCCCGCCTCCGCGCCCGGCCCGGGACTCCGGTTCCGGCTCGGGCTCCCGCCCGGACTCCGGCTCGGACTCCGGCTCCGACTCCCGCCGCGACTCCGGCTCCGGCTCCGGCTCCCGCCGCGACTCCGGCTCCGATCACCGGTTGCGTCCGGGGTCCGCCTCCGGCCGCGATCCGCGTTCCCGTCCGGGCTCGGGCCCGTCCTCCGCGCCGGCGGCGCCGCTGCGGACGGCGACGCTGTTCCTGGTCCGGCACGGGGAGACGGTGTGGCACGCGGAGAACCGCTACACCGGCAGCAGCGACATCGCCCTGACCCCGCGCGGCGAGGAGCAGGCCGAGGCGCTCGGCCGGTGGGCGGGTGCGGCGCGGCTGGACGCGGTGTACTCCTCGCCCCTGTCCCGCGCACGGCGCACGGCGGCGCCCGCGCTGCGGGCCGCGGGCCTGCCGGAGAACATCGAGGAGGGGCTGCGCGAGCTCGACTTCGGGATCGCGGAGGGCCGTACCCTCGCCGAGGTCGCCGCGGAACACCCGCAGGCCGTGCAGGAGTTCCTGGAACGCCCGGCCACCCGCCCGCTGCCCGGCGGCGACGACCCGGTGGCCGCGGGCGCCCGCGGTGCGCAGGCCCTGTGGCGCGTCGCCGAATCCTGGGCGCGGCCGCCGGAGGACGGCGGCGCGGCCGGGGGCGGCGGCCGGGTGCTGGTGGTCGCGCACAACACCCTCTACCGACTCGTGCTGTGCCACCTGCTCGGCATCCCGCTGGACGAGTACCGCCGCGTCCTGCCGGGCCTGCGCAACGGGGCCGTCACCGAGCTGCGCATGCGGCTGCCGGAGCGCGGCGCGGCCCTCATGTCGTACAACGTTCCGGCCTCCGATGCCCCGGCCGCGCCCTGACGGGCCCGACACGGCCCGGCACGGCCCCGCACGACCTGACGGGCCCTGCCGCCACGGCCCGACGAGGCGTGACGCCGGCCGACGCAACGGGCTGACGCGCGGCCGGATCGCCCGGGCCGTGGCAGGGGCCCGCCTCAGGACACGCCGGCGCTCCGGCCGTGGCGGCGCAGCGCCGTGGCGGCGATCGGCCCGAGCCGCAGCCGCTCCGACGTCGCACGGGTGAACCAATGGCACATCACGCCCTCGGTGAGCGGCAGTGCGTGGGCGTCGCCGTTCCACCGGCCGTGGAAGACGTCGATCCTGCCCCCTGCGGCCCCGCCCGGCCCGGGCAGCTCGACGCGGCACAGGAGGCGGAGATCCGCCACCACCAGGCCGACCTCTTCGAGGATCTCCCGGTCGATCGTCTCGCCGGCCGTCTCGTCGCCCTCCCTGCTCCCGCCGATCAGCGACCAGGCCCCGGGGTCGCGGATGCCGGGGATGTGGTCGCGGAGGTGCAGGAGGTACTCGCCCGCGTCGTTGACGAGGAGTGCCGCGGCATCGGTGTGCGCCCGCGCCGCGGGCCCGGGCGGCTGCGGGTCGTCTCGCGTCGACGCGTCGGCCACGGACGCGGCCCGGCCTTCGCGCGTCACCGCGGGGACCCCGGTCCCACGCCGGCCGCGGCGGCGGGCCCGGCGGGCGTCCCGGCCCGCGGCTGCGGCACCGGGCGGCCGTGGCGCAGGGCCGCGGTCGTGCCCGCGCGGTCCGCCGCGAACGCGCCCGCCAGGCGCCGCGCCAGCTCGCCGGGAACCAGCCCGAGCGCCTCCTGCTCGGTGAAGAAGCACGCCCGGGCGATCTCCTCCTGCTGGAGGACGAAGCCGTCCGCGGGCGGGCGCACCGGCTCGGTCGCGTAGACGAAGGCCAGGATGGTCCGCCCGTGGACGTCCGCGGGCACGGTGTCCACGACGAGCAGGCGACCGGCCCGTACCTCAAGACCCAGTTCCTCGCGCACCTCCCGCACCATGCCGGCCTCGGGCTCCTCGTCCTCCAGCATGCCGCCGGGCAGGTCCCAGCCGTCCTTGTACGTCGGCTCGACGAGCAGGACCCGGCCCTCGGGGTCCCGGATCAACGCGTCCGCGCAGGCCGCGGGGGACGAGTGGCGGGCGAGGTAGACGGCGAGTTCGGCCTCGGCCTCGTTCCGCGGCCCGGTCGCGGGGCCGCCCCCGGCACCGGCACCGGCACTGGCATCGGCACTGGCACTGGCACCGGCGGCGGGATCAACGGCGGCACCGGGAGCAGGGCGTGCAGCGGTGTCAGCTCCCGTCGCGGGCCGCGTCGCAGCTTCTGTATCGGCTTCTGTCTCTGCCTCGCCGGGCGTGGACGGGAAGTCGGCGTCACCGGACCGCTTCTGCATGGCGTCGCTCCTCTGGGTGGGCTGTGGCGGATGGCCCGTGGGGCCGGGTGCGCGGGATCACGCACTCAGCGCAACAGCGCCGCCCCGGCCCCCGGTACGCCCACTTTCGGCCGTTAATGCACCACTTCCCGGCCCACGCCCGCGCTCACGTCCTGGCCCGCCCGTGGGCCGCCGGACGCCGGCCCCACCGGGCGTTCGGGACGCCGCACGTCGATCGTGAGCAGCGTGCCGCGCCAGGGACCCGAGCCGCCGGGCGGCGAGTCCAGCCCGCCGGACCGGGCCCTGACGGTGAAGTCCTCCACCGTCAGGGCGTGCCCGTCGCCGTTCTCGCCCCGCAGGCGGTCCAGGTGCCCGCCGAGGGCCGTACGGAAGGCGGCGACGACGTTCTCGGCCCGCTCCTTGCCGAGGCGCAGCGCCTCGCCGAAGTGCGCCTCGCCCGTGCTGGCCCCGGTGTCGTACCCGGTCACCGTGACGGCCGGAAGGTGCGGATGCCCCTTCTCGCGCATGGTGAGCGCGGTCTTGGCGAGCATGCCGGACAGCTTGCCGATGTCGGTCCGCAGGTCCTGCGGCAGTTCCGCCGAGCCCTCGGCGAACTCGGCCGCCCTGCCGGCGAGCCGCTGCGTCCAGGCGTCGGGGGGCGCGGCGAGGCTACCGGGCGCGCTGGGCGAGCGCCGCAGGACGGGGGCTCCACCGTCGTGCCCGTTCCGCCGGGCACCCTGCTCCTCCCGGGCGCTCTGTTCCTGCCGGGCACCCTGTTCCTGCCGGGCGCTGTGCTCCTCCCGAGTGCTGTGCTCCTCCCGGGTGCTGTGCTCCTCCCGGGCGTGCGTCGCGCGCCCCTCGCCGGTCGCGGCATCGCGTGTGCGGTCCGCGACGTCCAGTGCGGGATCGACGGCGAGCGGCCCGTCCGCGCCGCGGAAGTCCTCCGCGGCGGGCGGCCGGGGCGTCGAACCGTCCCAGCGGGGGGCCGGCTGCCAGTCGCCCCGTACGCCCCGGACCTCGACCGTTCCGCCCGGCCCCTGCCGGGTGATCTCCCCGTGGCCGCGCCGCTGCCAGGCCTCGTCCCGGATGTCGGGCGAGGTGCGCAGCGCCGCGTCGACGAGCGAGCGGCCCGCGTCCTGCCAGGAGTAGGCGCCGAGTTCGTCGCGCAACTGGAGGGCGTGCGCCCGGCGCTGCGGCAGGTCGGCGGCCAGTTGCTCGATCGCGTCGGCCCACGCGCCCGTCCTGGCCTGCGCGGAGGCGGGGTCGCCGACCTCGTGCGGGGCCCCGACGACGGCACTCGCGCCGGTGTCCCCGAAGCGCAGCAGGAACTCGCCCGCCCCGCTCTCGCCGTTGACCAGCAACGGGATGGCACGGCCCGCCGCCTCGGTGGCCACGAGCCCGAAGCCCTCGTGCAGCGACGGCATGATCAGCGCGTCGGCGGACTCCCGGTCCCGTGCGAGGTCGTCCGCATTGCTGGTGAACGGAAGGATCTCGACCCCGCCGCGACCGTGTTCGCGGGCCATGTCCTGCCAGTACGCGTAGTCGGCGTCCGCGGGCCGCGGTCCGCCGCGGACCGTCAGCCGGACGTCGAGACCCCGGTCCCGTACGGCACCGACCGCCTTGATCGCTCCCTCGACACCCTTGATCTCGTCCGTGGCCCGGCCGGGCAACAGCAGGCGGATCCCGCCCCCGTCCTCGCCGCCGGCCCTCTCGACCACCGGACCGACCTCGGTGCCGGGCACGAACTCGTGCAGCGCCGCGACCCGCAGCACCTGCTCGGACAGGCGTTCCGCCTCGCGCGTCAGCAGCGGCCCGACCCCGACGACGAGGTCGGCCTCCCGCATGACCTCGCGTTCGGACCGGCTCTTCTGGCCGCCCTTCTCCGGCTGGTCCTTGATCCGGTCGAGCCGTACGGGGCTGGTGTGCAGGAAGTGCACCAGCCTGGCCTTCGGATACCAGCCCTTCTGAATGGCGAGCGCGCCCGGCCCGGAGAAGCGGGAGTGACCGATGATCAGGTCGAACGCGTCGGGGTCGGCCGGCAGCCCGTGCTCCTGCGGCGGGGCCTCGACGAGCCGGTGGAAGGCGTCACGCGCCTCGACCCCGGGCACGGGCCGGTTCACGATCACCGCGTTGCCGTGCTCGCGGGCCTTCACCGCGGCGTCGTAGGGGGCCGGGTCGGACGTCAGGAGCGTCACGTGGTGCGCGGCGGACAGCCCGCGCACCAGCTCCATGTTGAACACCGGGACCCCGCCGAGCCCCAGCCCGCTGACGTCGGACACGACCAGGATGCGCCTGGCTCCCGGCGGCAGTTCGACGGCGGCGGGAACATCCCCGCCGGACGCGGGGTCCGCGACGGCGCCGGAGGTCGCATCCTTGGGGTCGGTGGCTTCCTTGAGGCCGCTGCCATCCCTGGAGTCGGTGGCGTCCCTGGAGTCGGTGGCGACAGGGGTGACGGCGTCCGTGGCCTTCGCCGTCTCGACGCCCTTCGCCGTCTCGGCCGCCTTCGCCGTCCCGACAGCCTTCGCCGTCTCGGCCGCCTTCACCGTCTCGGTTGCCTTCGCCGTGTCGACAGCCTTGGCCGTCTCGACAGCCTTCGCCCTGTCGGCCGGGTCCTCGCGCACGGCCTCCACCGTGCTGTCCGTCCGTACGTCTCCCGTGTCCGCGCGGACCGCGGCGGTCGTCGCCGGCTCCCGCTCCGGTGCGTCGGTCCCGGGGGTGCGGCCCCCGGCGCGGCCCGCCTCCGGGGCGGTCTCCTCGTGCGGCGGGCGGGTCGTGGACAGCGCCACGCCGAAGCTCCGGTCGGCCAGGCGGAGCACGACGTGCGGCAGCCCCTCGCCGGTGTCGGTGGCGCCCGGCGGCACGTGTTCGTCGAAGGCGCCGCCGTCGCGCACGACCGTCACCTTGACGCCGAAGGCGCGCGCCGCGAGGGCGGGCAGCAGATCGGCCGCGCCGTGGTCCCAGCCGGTGTCGCCGTACGCCTCGTCGTCCGTGGCGCCCCGCCTGCGCAGCTGGGTCCCGGCGAGCCCGGCGCGTTCGTGCGGGGTGAGCACCTCGTGCAGCGGCATGTGACCCGTGGCGTCGAACTCCCGCTGCTGCGGGGAGCCCTCGCGGAAACGTACGCCGGCGCCCGCCGCCTCCTCGCGGGTGAACGTGTCGTGCGTGTCCGGCGCGGTGAACTCCAGCAGGTCGGCGTTGTCCGGGGCGTCCAGCTGGTCGGCGAGCAGCGCCCGCAGTGCGTCGGCCGTCTCCCCGGGGTCGCCCACCGGGACCAGGCCGGCCAGCCGGTCCGGGTCCGCGTGGTCGAGTCCGGCGGCGAACGAGTGGAAGAAGCCGTCGCCGTCGCGGGGCCCGTCGTACACCGCGTAGGTGTGCTCCCCGTCGGGCGAGGTCAGCCGCGGCGGGTGGTCGGCGGCGCCCGGTTCGAGGGCGTAGCGGGGGCGTTCGGCGGCCGGGGCGCCGGGGGCCTTGGGCGCGGGCCGGTGCACCACCGCCTCCGGCTGCGGTGTCGCCTCGCGCTGCTCGGCGGGCAGCCGGTGCCAGCGGGTGAGGCGGTCCGCGCCGGAGCGCACGCGGTGGAACTCGGCCGCCGCTGCCTCGGCCTTCGTACCGCTCGACGTCATCCCCTCGTAGGCGGTCCGCACGGCGCGGGCGGCACGGGCCGCGGCGGCCCGTTCCTCGCGCACGAGCTCCCGCGCCTCGCGTACGGCCGTGTCGTGCATGCCGATCGCGGCCAGGTCGGCGGGAGCGGTGGCGAGCGCGTCCGTGAGGGACCGCTTCGCCGCCCGCAGGTCACCGCGTGCCTGTTCGTACGCCGCGCGCAGGTCCGGCAGGGAGCGCCGGGCCTTCCAGTACGCGTTGTCGGCGGCGACCCACGCCTCGCCCGACTTCTTCACGGCGTCCCAGGCGGAGGCCGCGTCGGCCGGGAAGTTCGTGTCGTCGACCAGGCCGAGCTGCCGTGCGGCGTCCTCCCGGACCCAGGCGAGGACGTGCGTGTCCGCCTCGACCGCCTGCGGCGCGGTCTTCACGGGCCCGAACGGACCGAGGTTGCGCTGCATCCAGGAGCCGACCGCGCCGTCCTTGAACGTGCGGTGCACGTCCGCGATGCCCAGCCACTTCGTCGGGATCGAGAACAGGAACGCCCGGCCGGCCGTCGGCTTCAGCGTGAACTGGCCGGCTTCGGTGTCACCCTGCCGGTTGCTGAAGCCCTCCGTCGTGGTCGCGTCGGCGCCCTGGAGCCCGGGCTGGCCCCGGCCCGCGTCGCCGCTCGCCAGCGACGGCCCGCCGCCGAGGATGGGCTGCTGCGCGCCGCTGCGGGACACCGAGGTGTCGGTCCCGTCGGTGCTGCGCGCCATGCTCTCCATGTTCGTGTCCGGTGCCACGGCGAGGAGTTCGGCGCTCGCCAGGTCGGGGCGCGAGTAGAGGCGGTACGCCCCCTGGGCGCCGCCCGCGAACGTGTCCTCGGACAGTCCGGCGACCTGGTAGCCGTCCCGTTCGGCCGCGTCGGAGAAGAACGCCGACAGCGACTCGGCGGTGGTGCCGTCGTGGAGGGCAAGCGCGGACGCCGTGCCCGGCCGCGTCAGGCCGGAGGTGTGCGCCTTGGCGAGGGCGTCCTTGAGGGCGTCGCCGCCGAGGTGGCCGCCGTCGCGGGCGGCGGGGCCGAGCGAGGTGCCGTAGGCCTTCGCGACGGCCAGGTCTCCGGCCTGCCGCAGGGAGCCGAGGCCCACGACCTGCCGGACGTGGAAGCCGATGTCCGGGACGGTGAACGGCTCGCGGGTGCCGTCGGGGCGGGTGACGGTACGCCACTCCTCCACGGCGTCGGGGGTGGCCGTCCCGGGCTTCCAGAGCGTGGCGCCGGCGGGCGGCGCGGCCGGGTGCGGCACGTCCAGCGGGTCGGGGGTGCCTGCCGCCGGCTCGCGTCCGGACTCCGTGTCCGCCGGCTCCCGGCCGTCCTGCGCGGCCGGTGCG
>NZ_JAKGCV010000243.1 GCF_021556455.1 Streptomyces fuscigenes
GCGCTGCGGGCAGCGGCACGCCCCCGGGACGCCGGAGCAGCGGCTCGCGGGGCGCCGTTCGCGCGGACGACGTCCGCCGGGCTGGACGGCGGTGCGCCCCGCCTGCCTAGACGGCGGTGCGTCCGCCGCGGCAGCGGGCGCGCAGGATGCGCACGGCCGACTGGGCGTCGTCCACGGTCACGGTGAAGTCCCGGCCGTCCCGCATGCGCAGCACCAGGCCCTCTCCCCTGCGCACGATGACGGCGGTCCCCTTCTCGGGGCGCCACCGGTAGCCCCAGCCGCCCCACTGCTGCGGGGTCACGCGGGGGGCGAAGTGCGCGTCGACGACCTGGGCGAGCGGGATCCGGCGGCGCGGCACGCCCATGTGCCCGCACCGCACCTCCAGGCACTCCTCGTCGATCCGGACGCCGACGTGCACGAACGCGAGGGTGCCGAACAGCATCAGGAGTCCGGCGGCGAGGCAGCCGATGACGGAGATCAGCAGGGCGGCGACGCCCGTCGTCCAGTTCGCGTCCACCGCGAGCTCGACGCCGAGCGCGATGCACGCCGCTCCGCCCGCGGCCAGCACCCACTGCACGCGGTTGGTGGCGCGTCCCGACCACATCTCGGAGAGGGTCGCGGCGGCGTGGGCAGCGGGGCCTTCGTGGCGTGAGTGCTCCGTCATGGCAGCAGCGTACCCAGGTTCCGCGAAAGAGGGAGTCCTCGGAGAGAGGCGGTGCGCCCAAGGCGGGACGGTCGCGACACGCCGTCGCAAGGGGCCGTTGCCCCGCCGCCGGGGCCTCAGCCCGGCTGGCCGACCGCGGCCAGCAGGCGCCCTTCCGGGTACGCGAGCGCGGCGCCCGGCAGATCGCCGTCGCGGCCGCTCGCGAGGACCGTCGGCGCGCCCGCCGGGGCCTCGCCTGGGGCGGGCGCGAAGCCCGCCCGGCGCAGCGCCTGCGTGGCGACCGCTTCGGCCGACCCGTACAAGGCGGCGCCGGGGGCGACGGCCGCCGCGATGCGGTCGCGGACGAGTTCGTAGTGGGTGCAGCCGAGGACCAGCGCCCGCACACCGGGCGGGGTCAGCGCGGCGGCGGCGGCCACGGCCCGGTCGATCGCCGCGTCGTCCGCGTGCTCGACGGCGTCGGCGAGACCCGGGCACGGCACCTCGGTGATCTCGGCGTCTCCGCCGAAGTCGCCGATCAGGCCCCGCTGGTACGGGCTGCCGGTGGTGGCGGGGGTGGCCCACACGGCGACCGCTCCGCCGCCCGCCGAGGCGGGCTTGATCGCGGGAACCGTGCCGATCACGGGCAGCGCCGGCTCGAAGGCGGTGCGCAGGACGGGCAGGGCGTGCACGGTCGCGGTGTTGCAGGCGACGATCAGGGCGTCCGGACGGTGTTCCGCGGCGGCGCGCGCGATGCCGAGCGCCCGGCCGGCGACGTCCTCGGGCGTGCGCGGACCCCATGGCATGCCGTCCGGGTCCAAGGAGAGGACGAGCTCGGCGTCCGGTCGGAGCCGGCGTACGGCGGCGGCCGCCGCGAGCAGCCCGATGCCGGAGTCCATGAGCGCGATCTTCACGACGCCACCCTAGTCGACCGTGACCGTCCGGCTCCGGTGGGGCAGACTGCGGCGGATGAGCGTCGTGGGATGGATCTCGGTGGTGTCGCTGGCCGTCTGGTGCTGGCTGTTGTTGGGGCAGGGCTTCTTCTGGCGTACGGACCAGCGCCTGCCGGAGCGCGCGCAGGGTGTGCCCGTGCAGGAGCGGTGGCCGTCGGTCGCGATCGTCGTGCCGGCGCGCGACGAGGCGGACATGCTGCCGCTGAGCCTGCCCACGCTGCTGGCTCAGGCGTACCCGGGCGAGGCCGCCGTCTTCCTGGTCGACGACAACAGCACCGACGGCACCGGGGACCTGGCCCGCTCGCTGGCCGTGAGCGAGGGCGGGCTGCCGCTGAGCGTCGCCACCCCGGGCGAGCCGGAGCGCGGCTGGACGGGCAAGCTGTGGGCCGTGCGGCACGGCGTCGCCCTGGCGCGCGCGCAGGACCCGGAGTACCTGCTGCTGACGGACGCGGACATCGCCCACGAACCCGACAGCCTGCGCCGCCTGGTGGAGTCGGCGCGCGGCGGCGGGTACGACATGGTGTCGCAGATGGCGAGGCTGCGGGTCGAGAGCGCCTGGGAGAAACTGGTCGTACCGGCGTTCGTGTACTTCTTCTCGCAGCTCTATCCGTTCCGCTGGGTCAACAACGCGGGGCTGCGCACGGCCGCCGCGGCGGGCGGCTGCGTGCTGCTGCGGACCGAGGCGGCCGAACGCGCGGGGATCCCCGACTCGATCCGCCAGGCCGTGATCGACGACGTGTCGCTCGCGCGCGCAGTGCAGCGCAGCGGCGGCCGGATCTGGCTGGGGCTGGCGGACCGCGTGGACAGTGTCCGCCCGTACCCGCGGCTGTCCCATCTGTGGCGCATGGTCTCGCGCAGCGCCTACGCCCAACTGCGGCACAACCCCCTCGTACTGGCGGGCACCGTGGTGGGGCTCGCGCTGATCTACCTGGTGCCGCCCGCCACGGCGTTCGCCGGACTCGCGGGCGCGGGCGCCGCGGCGGGCTGGGCGGGCCTCGCGGCCTGGGCGGTCATGACGGGGACGTACGTGCCGATGCTGCGCTACTACCGGCAGCCGCTGTGGACGGCTCCGCTGCTGCCCTTCACCGCGCTGCTCTACCTGCTGATGACCGTCGATTCGGCGGTGCAGCACTACCGGGGGCGCGGGGCCGCGTGGAAGGGCCGCACGTACGCGCGGCCCGAGGCCGAGGCGGCCCCGGAGCGCCGATGAGGGCACGCCGAGCCCGGAGCCGACCAGGAGCCTGAACGGGCCGGAGCCCTGAACGGACCGGGAGCCCGCCGCCCGGTGGGGCGTTGGCTCTCGGACCCGGGCCCCGGCCCGGGGGCCCGGCGGCCTACTTCCGGCCCGGGGTCCAGTTCATGTTCCAGGCGTAGGCCCGGTCGACGGCACGCTGCGGGCTCACGCCCCGCTCCGGTTCCAGGAAGCGCGCCTCGCGCTGCACCACGAGGTCGGCGCCGGTGTGGCTGATCAGCGCGAGGGCGCACACGCGGGAGGGGACCGTCGATCGGCCGAGGTCGAAGTCGATGGCGGCGCCGTGCTGCGGCTGGAGGGTGACGGTGGCCTCCAGGTCGGCGAAGCTGCTGGCGCCCTCGTAGATGGTCACGAAGATCAGGATCCGCCGGAAGTCGTGCGTGTGGTCGAGGTTGATCGTGAGGTTCTCGCCGGCGTCGACGGCGCCCGTGCGGTCGTCGCCGTCCAGGTGGATGTAGGGGGGCCGCTCCAGCGATCCGAACGCGTTGCCGAGGGCCTGGACGACGCCCTTGCGCCCGTCGGACAGCTCGTAGAGGGCGCACAGGTCGAGGTCGAGGTTCTGTGCGGCACCGAGCGCGCGGCTCAGCTTGGCACCCCAGCCCTTGGGCTGTTCCTGCTTGCGCACCTGCCAGTTGAGGTTCACGCGCATGGCCCCGGAACCGCCGCCCTGCTTGGCGAGGGAGACGGTGGGCGCGTCCTTCGTGAGGGTGACCTTCGACAACCGGACGGGACGCGCGGGTGGGGCGTCGGAGGGTGGTGTGAACGGCGGTGCCGACGGGGTCGGTGTGCTCGACGGGGCGGAGGGGCCCGGAGGAGTCACGGGCGCGGGCGGGGCCGGTGGGGGCTGCGGTGCCGGTGTGCCCGGGGGTCCGGGCGGGGCCGGCGGTGTGACGGGCGCGGCCGGGGGCGCCGGTGCCGGCGGGGCTCCCGACGCGCCCGCGGAGGCGCCGGGTTCGCCGGGTTGGCCGGGTTCATCGACGGAAATCCCGAAGTCCGTTGCCAGACCGGCGAGTCCGGTGCTGTAGCCCTGGCCCACGGCCCGGAACCGCCACTCGCCCTGCCGCCGGTAGAGCTCGCCGAGCACGTAGGCCGTCTCGACCGTGGCGTCCGCACTGTCGTAGCGGGCGATCTCCTGGCCCGTGGCGGCGTCGGCGACCCGCACGGACAGCCCCGGCACCCGGCCGAAGGTGCCGCCGTCGGCCGAGGCGGCGAGCACGATCCGCTCCACCTCGGGCGCGACGCGCGACAGGTCGACCGCCAGGGTGTCCGTCACGGTCGCGCCCGAGGGCCGTTTGCCCTCGTGACGGACGCTGCCGTCGGGGTCGGCCGGCTGGTTGTAGAAGACGAAGTCGGCGTCCGACCTGACCCGGCCGCCGGCCAGCAGCAGCGCCGAGGCGTCGACGTCCGGGACACCGGCTCCCGAACTCCAGCCCAATTCCACCCGTACGGCGTCCGCCGCGACCCGGACATTGGCTCCTTTAAGCATGGACATGATCTCCCCCATCGCGCCCGACCCGCACCGGCCTTTCCATCTTCCCAACGTAATCGCGAGCCCGCACGAGGAGACGGTACGACCCGGCGGTAACCCGTCCCTCACTTGCCCTTTACAGGATTCAAACGAGCCACGGCGACCGATTTTGGCAAGTTCGCTCGCATTGGCGATCCGAAGTAACGCAGAGCTGCCTAAAGAACCGTCTAACCAGACTCCCCAATCGACACATGGTGGGCTTAATCTCTGTGCCATGACCTCCCCCCGCTCCTACGGCGGCGGTTACTACACCGCGCCGTCGTTTCCGGACACCCCGATCTACGACTCGCTCGTCGCAGAGCGGGGCACGCCTCAGATCGCCCCGATCCGAGTGCCCTCCGCGTACGACACGGGTTCGAGCTACCTGCCGGCCCTGCCGTCCGCCCTCCCCGCACTGCCGGCGGCGCCGTCGGGCCCCGTGCCCCAGCAGTACGGCTACCCGCAGCCGATGCAGCAGCCGGTCCCGCTGCAGCAGGCACCCGCGCCGTACATCCCGCAGCAGCCCCAGCAGCCGCGCGGCGGCTACCCGGGCCAGCAGCCCGGCTACCAGCAGCAGCCGCAGCGGCCGATGCAGCAGCGCCCGGCCCAGGCCGGCGGGTACGACGGGATGCGCCCCCCGGCCCCCATGCGCCCGGCGCCCGCGCCCAGTCCCTACGAGGACCCGTACAACCGCCCCTACCAGGGCAGGGGGTACTGACCCGTACCGACGGGCACGCACCGGACCCATGGGAGGTCCCGTACGCCTCGGCAGGGCGGCTTCGCGACGAAGCCGCCCTGTTTCTTTGTGGGCCGCCTGTGTGAGGCTCACCACCGCGGGAACCCGAGCCTCCGGCAGGTGCGTTGCTTCCGACGGAAGGGGGTGCGGGACGGTGAGAGTGGTACTGGGCATCTGGCGGTGGCGGCACAACCCCCTGCGCCGTACAACCGACCTGGTAGAGGCGTGGCTGGCCGTCCTGACGGCCGTGCTGCTGGTGTTCGGGGCACCCCTCGCGGGCTGGATCGGCGGGTCCGAACTGAACTCCTCGCTGCAGCGGACGGTGGCCACCCAGCAGCACGAGCGGCACGAGTCGACCGCGGTCATGGTCGCCGATTCCAAGCAGCACGGCGATGTCGGGTTCTTCGACCCGGAATCTGCGGCGACCCAGGACTCCGACGCGCGCGTCGTCGCGCGCTACCACACCGCGGACAAGGCGGAGCACGTCGGCACGGTGACGGCGCCGCGCACCCGGATGGAGCCGGGCGACACCTTCAGCATCTGGACGGACACGCACGGCACGCAGGTGCAGCCGCCGCTGAACGGGGGCGTCGCGCACTTCCACGCCGTCTTCACCGGCATCATCGCCGCGGTGGCCGCCGCGGGCCTCGTGCTGGGCGCCTGGCGCCTGGCCGTATGGCGCCTCGTACGCAGGCGGTACAAGCAACTGGACCGCCAGTGGGCCGAAGTCGGTCCCGACTGGGGCCGCACGGGCACCGGGAGTTGAACCCCCGCGAGCCCCCCGCGAGCCGTGCCGCACCCGGCGCGGCCCGCGCGGCGCGGGCCCCGCGGACGGCCCCGCACCGCCCGTCCCGCCCCCGGCCACCGGCCGGAACGTCAACTCACCTCCCCAACGCGCGCTAACGTGGTCCGCGACCCGGTCTGACGTCGCGGCCGGGCGCACCGCAGTCGCACGAGGTGGGGGCAGCACAGCGCCATGGCACAGGGCACCGTCCAGGTGACGCACTCGGGTACATCGCGGTGGCGGCGCCGCACGGGTGAGTACGCCTCTCTCGCCGCAGCCCTCGACGCCGCCGCCGACGGGGACGTCCTGACGGTCGCTCCGGGCACCTACCGGGAGAACCTCGTCGTCGCGCGGGCGGTGACACTGCGCGGCCCGGAGGGCTCGCTCGGCTCCGTGCGGATCGCGCCGTACGACGGCGTGCCCCTGACGGTCCGCGCCTCGGCGACCGTCGCGGACATCCACGTGGAGGGCCAGGACTCGGCCGCGCCCGCCCTGCTCGTGGAGGACGGCACACCGGAACTGCTCGACCTGCGGATCGTGACCCGCTCGGCGACCGGCATGGAGGTGCGGGGCTCGGCGCGGCCGACCGTGCGCCGTACGACGGTCGACAACCCGGCGGGCGTCGGGCTGGCCGTCCTCGACGGCGCGGGCGGGGTCTACGAGGAGTGCGAGATCGTCGCGTCCGGCCAGGCCGGCATCTCCGTCACGGGCGGCGCCCACCCCCGCCTGGAGCGCTGCCGCGTGCACCACGCGTCCGGCGCCGGCATCAGCGTCTCCGGGGAGAACACCGGCCTCGAGGCGATCGGCTGCGAGGTCTACGAGGTCAAGGGCACCGGCGTGCAGGTCGCCGCCCGGGGGGCCGCGCACCTGACGGACTCGTCCGTGCACCGCACGACCGCGGACGGCGTCACGCTCGACACCGACGCCGTGCTGACGCTGTCGGACTGCGACATCCACGACGTGCCGGAGAACGCGGTCGACCTCAGGTCGAGGTCGGTCCTCACCCTCACCCGCTCGACGGTACGCCGCTTCGGACGCAACGGCCTGTCGGTGTGGGACCCCGGCACGCGCGTCGACGCGAACCAGTGCGAGATACACGATTCCACCGGCGACTACCCGGCGGTCTGGGTCAGCGACGGGGCGACGGCCGTACTGGACGCGTGCCGGGTGCACGACGTGCCCGACGCGCTGTTCGTCCTGGACCGGGGCTCGCGGGTGGACGTGGTGGACAGCGACCTCACGCAGGTCCGCAACACCGCCGTCTCCGTCAGCGACGGCGCCACTGCGCAGCTGGACGACTGCCGCATCAGCCACGCCTCGACGGCCGCCTGGTTCCGCGACCACGGCAGCGGCGGCACGCTGGCCGCCTGCACGATCGACTCCGTGCAGACGGGCGTGATCGTCACCAAGGGCGCCGACCCGACGATCGAGCGCTGCGTCGTCACCTCCCCCGCTGAGGCGGGCTTCTACGTCTCGGCGGAGGGGCGCGGCACCTTCCGCGGCTGCCGCGTGACGGGCAGCGGCGGCTACGGCTTCCACATCATGGACGGCTGCCGCACGACGCTCAACCGCTGCCGCACGGAGCGCTGCGCGCGCGGCGGGTACGAGTTCACGGACGAGGGGCCGCTCGTGGAGGACTGCACCAGCGACGAGAGCGGGGTGGCGGCCGCGGGCGCGCAGCCGCGCGGCCCGCTTCCGCAGGCCGCCTCCGCGGGCCTGCTCGGCACGGTCCCCGCACAGGTCCCCGCCGCGGTCCCGGCATCCGCGGCGCCGGGCGCGGCGCCGCCCGAGGCTCCCGCGCCGGCCCGCGAGTCCGCGGACGTCCTGGCCGAACTGGACGCGCTCGTCGGCCTCGACAGCGTCAAGCGCGAGGTGCGGGCGCTGACCGACATGATCGAGGTGGGCAGGCGGCGCAGGGAGGCCGGCCTGAAGGCGGCGTCCGTGCGCCGGCACCTCGTCTTCACGGGCTCCCCCGGCACCGGCAAGACGACGGTGGCCCGGCTGTACGGGGAGATCCTGGCCTCGCTCGGGGTGCTGGAGCGCGGCCACCTGGTCGAGGTCTCCCGTGTCGACCTGGTCGGCGAGCACATCGGCTCGACGGCGATCCGTACCCAGGAGGCGTTCGAACGGGCCCGCGGCGGGGTGCTGTTCATCGACGAGGCCTACGCGCTGTCGCCGGAGGACTCCGGCCGCGACTTCGGCAAGGAGGCCATCGACACGCTGGTGAAGCTGATGGAGGACCACCGCGAGGCGGTCGTGGTCATCGTGGCCGGCTACACCGCGGAGATGGAGCGGTTCCTTTCGGTCAACCCCGGTGTCGCGTCGCGCTTCTCGCGGACCATCACGTTCGGCGACTACGCGCCCGAGGAGTTGCTGCGGATCGTGGAGCAGCAGGCCGAGGAGCACGAGTACCGGCTCGGCGACGGGGCCGGCGAGGCGCTGCTGAAGTACTTCACGGTGCTGCCGAAGGGGCCCGCGTTCGGCAACGGCCGCACCGCGCGCCAGACGTTCGAGTCGATGGTGGAGCGGCACGCCGGCCGGGTCGCGCAGCTGGCCGAGGCGAGCACGGAGGACCTGACCCTGCTCTACGCGGACGACCTGCCCGAACTGCCCTGAGGCGGGCTGGGCCGCGTCCGGCCCGGAGCGGTGTGCCGCCGCGGGGTCGCCCGGTGCCCCGCGCCGGTTCGGGCCCGGGCCGGAGCGCGGTGGCCGCCGGTGGGGGCCCG
>NZ_JAKGCV010000244.1 GCF_021556455.1 Streptomyces fuscigenes
GCCGCCGCCGTCCCCGCGTCCGGCGCGCCCCGCCCGCACCCGGCGGGCGGGCGCGTCCCGGCCACGCGGCTGCGCCCGGGATGTGCGGGCAACGACCCTTTCGCGCGGCCTTGGTCCGTACCGAGGGGTGGACCGTGGCCGGTGCGGGGTCCGGTTCATGGGAGGCTTGTCACATGGCGCAGATCAACCCCAGCATCCTGTCCGCCGACTTCTCGCGGCTCGCCGAGGAGGCGAAGGCCGTCGAAGGCGCCGACTGGCTCCACGTCGACGTGATGGACAACCACTTCGTGCCCAACCTGACCCTGGGCGTCCCGGTGGTCGAGGCGCTCGGCAGGGCGACCGGCACGCCACTCGACTGCCACCTGATGATCGAGCAGCCGGACCGCTGGGCCCCGCAGTACGTGGAGGCCGGGGCGGGGTCCGTGACGTTCCACGCGGAGGCGGCCGCGGCACCCGTGCGGCTCGCGCGCGAGATCCGCGCCAAGGGCGCCCGCGCGTCGATGGCGCTGAAGCCGGCGACGCCGATCGAGCCGTACGAGGACCTGCTGCCGGAACTCGACATGCTGCTGATCATGACCGTGGAGCCGGGCTTCGGCGGGCAGTCGTTCCTCGACATCATGCTGCCGAAGATCCGCAGGTCCCGGCAGCTGATCGCCAAGCACGGCCTCGAACTGTGGCTCCAGGTCGACGGCGGTGTCTCCGCCGACACGGTGGAGCGGTGCGCGGACGCGGGCGCCGACGTGTTCGTCGCCGGGTCCGCCGTCTACGGCGCGGACGACCCCGCGGCGGCCGTCCGGATGCTGCGCCACCAGGCCGACGAGGCGACCGCGAAGGCGGCCTGGGCCTGCGGGCACTGAGCACACCCGCCGGTGCCGGCCGCGCCCGGCGCGTGCCGAGCGGCGCACGGGGGTCCGGGCGGAAGCGGCCGTCGGGCCGTGCGCCGGACCCCGCCGGACCCCCGGCGCGAGGGCCCGTACGGGCACGGCGCTCACAGGGCGTGCGGGCGCACGACCGGTGAGCCACGGTTAAGTGAACGGGCCCCTTCGGGGCTGATCAAGGGCCGTCGCATCTGAAAGGATGACGGCGATCCAGAGGGCGCGCAGAGCGAAGGAGAACGCGGTGCCTGGAATTTCGGCGGGGCGGCCGGCCCTGCGCATGGGACCCGCGGAACTGGTGCAGGCGGCTGCCATGGCGCGCCGCTTCTACCTGGAGGGCAAGTCCAAGATCCAGATCGCCGAGGAGTTCGGCGTCAGCCGCTTCAAGGTGGCCCGGGTCCTGGAGACCGCTCTGGAGCGCGACCTGGTCCGCATCGAGATCCGCGTGCCCGCCGAGCTGGACGCGGAGCGCTCCGACGCGCTGCGGGCCCGCTACGGCCTGCGGCACGCCGTGGTCGTGGAGTCGCCCGCCGACGGCGTCGACGAGTCCCCCGACCCGGAGAACCTGGGCGAGGTCGCCGCAGACCTGCTGGGTGAACTCGTCGCCGAGGGGGACGTCCTGGGCCTCGCCTGGGGCCGCTCGACGATCCACATGGCCGCGGCGCTCGACCGCCTGCCGCCGTGCACCGTCGTCCAGCTGACCGGCGTGTACGACGCGGGCACCGCCGAGCGGGGCTCCGTGGAGGCCGTCCGGCGCGCCGCGCAGGTCTCGGGCGGCGAGGCACACCCCATCTACGCCCCCATGCTCCTGCCCGACACGGCGACCGCGGCGGCGCTGCGCAACCAGCCGGGCATCGCGCGTGCCTTCGACTACTTCGACAAGGTGACCGTCGCCGCGGTGTCCATCGGCTCGTGGGAGGCCGGCATCTCCACGGTGCACGACATGCTCACCGACCAGGAGCGCTCGCACTACGCGTCGCTGGGCGTCGCGGCGGAGATGTCCGCGCACCTCTTCGACGCGCAGGGCCGCAGGGTCGGCCGCGACCTGGGCGAGCGGTGCATCACCGTGGAGGCGGACCGGCTGCGCCGCATCCCCGAGGTCGTCGCGATCGCGGGCGGCATGCGCAAGGCGGAGGCGATCGGCGCGGTGCTCAGGTCCGGACTCGTCACGAGCCTCGTCACCGACACCGTCGCCGCGGACTTCCTGCTGAAGGACTTCACCCCGGCGCCCCGCCCGGCCCTGGAGCGCGCGGACCCCGACGGCGTCTGACCCGGCGCCGGTGCGCGCGCCCGCACGGGTCGCCCCGCCGGGTCGGCGCGGCCTCGGCACCCGCCCGGGCGGCGCGCCGGGGCCCGTTTGGAGGTTCCTCCGAATGAGCGGCGTCCGCGCTGGATGTTTCTGCCCGGCCGGATCCGGCCATGACATGGGACAATCAAGTACGTGCGTCTGCCGCCGGGCCCATCGGCCGGCGGCCAGCTCCGAGCGACTGGGATGTTCCGTACGTGCGTTTCCTCAATGACCTTCAGCCGTCGTACGACCTGACCTACGACGACGTCTTCATGGTGCCGAGCCGTTCGGCCGTCGGTTCCCGCCAGGCCGTGGACCTGTCCTCGCCCGACGGCACCGGCACCACGATCCCGCTGGTCGTCGCCAACATGACCGCGATCGCGGGCCGCCGCATGGCGGAGACGGTCGCCCGGCGCGGCGGACTCGTCGTCGTCCCGCAGGACATCCCGCTCGACGTCGTCGCGGACGTGACGTCCTGGGTGAAGGCCCGTGACCTGGTCTTCGACACGCCGATCACCCTGGCGCCGACGCAGACCGTCGACGAGGCCCTTTCGCTGCTGCCGAAGCGCGCCCACGGCGCCGGCGTCGTGGTGGACGACAAGCAGCGCCCCGTCGGCATCGTCACCGAGCACGACCTCACCGGCGTCGACCGCTTCACGCAGCTGTCCGAGGTGATGTCCCGCGAGCTGCTGGTGATCTCGGCCGACACCGATCCGCGCGAGGCGTTCAACATCCTCGACGGCGCCCACCGCAAGCTGGCGCCCGCGGTCGACGAGCAGGGCCGCCTGGTCGGCATCCTCACCCGCACGGGCGCCCTGCGCGCCACGCTGTACACCCCCGCCACGGACGCGAACGGACGGCTGCGGATCGCCGCCGCCGTCGGCGTCAACGGCGACGTGGCGGGCAAGGCGGCGCAGCTGCTGGAGGCCGGCGTCGACACCCTCGTCGTGGACACCGCCCACGGCCACCAGGAATCGATGATCTCGGCGGTCAAGGCCGTCCGCGCGCTCTCGCCGAGCGTGCCGGTCGTCGCGGGCAACGTCGTCGCCGCTGCGGGCGTGCGCGACCTGATCGAGGCCGGCGCGGACATCGTGAAGGTCGGCGTGGGCCCCGGCGCCATGTGCACCACCCGCATGATGACGGGCGTCGGCAGGCCGCAGTTCTCCGCCGTGCTGGAGTGCGCCGCCGAGGCCGCCAGGTTCGGCCGGCACGTCTGGGCCGACGGCGGCGTCCGCCACCCGCGCGACGTGGCGATGGCGCTCGCCGCCGGCGCCTCGAACGTGATGATCGGCTCCTGGTTCGCCGGGACGTACGAGTCCCCGGGCGACCTCCAGCAGTCCGCCGACGGGCGGTTCTACAAGGAGTCCTTCGGCATGGCGTCCGCCCGCGCGGTGCGCAACCGCACCAGCGAGGAGTCGGCGTACGACCGGGCCCGCAAGGCGCTCTTCGAGGAGGGCATCTCCACCTCGCGCATGTTCCTCGACCCGGCGCGCCCGGGCGTCGAGGACCTGATCGACTCGATCATCGCCGGGGTGCGCTCGTCGTGCACCTACGCCGGGGCGGCCTCGCTCGAGGAGTTCGCCGAGCGCGCGATCGTCGGCATCCAGAGCGCCGCCGGCTACGCGGAGGGCAAGCCGCTCTCGTCCAGCTGGAGCTGAGGCCCCGGACCGTTCCGCCCCGTGCCCGTGCGACCGCCCGGCGGCCGCACGGGCACGGGCGTTGCGGGCAGGCGGCCTCCGGCGCGGCCGCGGCGCCGGCCAGGGCCGCGTACCGGCCGCGGGGCCGCCGCCGACGGGACCGGAGGCACCGGCATATGCGCTTTTCGCGAATTCGGCAACTCGTACGCATGGCCCCGGCGCGACGGGGTACACGCCACCCACTGAACCATGGATCCAAGGGGAGGCGAACGTGTCGACGGCCAGCGCGGTCCCGTTCGAGAGCACGGAGTACGCAACCGGAGAAGCCGGGGCGCAGAAGACGGGACTTCCGGTCGACTACGGGCCGGCCCCGGCCCTTTCGGGCTCCTTGTCCGGTCTGCCCCGGGTCCAGTCGCCGGCCGGCATGGCGCCCAAGGACGCACGGGAGATCTCCCGGCTGTTCTTCGCCCGCCTCGCGGAGCTGGAGGAGGGCACGCCCGAGCACCAGTACGCGCGCAACACGCTCATCGAGCTCAACCTGGCGCTGGTGCGCTACGCCGCCACCCGGTTCCGCAACAGGTCCGACCAGATGGAGGACATCGTCCAGGTCGGCACCATCGGGTTGATCAAGGCGATCGACCGGTTCGAGCTCAGCCGCGAGGTGGAGTTCGCGACGTTCGCCGTGCCGTACATCCTCGGTGAGATCAAGCGCTTCTTCCGGGACACCAGCTGGGCCGTGCACGTGCCGCGCCGCCTCCAGGAGCTGCGCATAGACCTGGCCAAGGCGACCGACGAGCTGTCGCAGCGGCTGGATCGCACGCCGACCACCGCCGAACTCGCCGCGCACCTGCGGATGGACGAGGACGAGGTCATAGAGGGGATCGTCGCCAGCAACGGCTACACGGCGGGCTCCATCGACGTGCCCGCCGACGACTCGGCGGAGACCGTCGCGCCCCTCGCGGACCGCCTCGGCGAGCTGGACCCGGGACTGGAGACCGCGGAGAACATCCAGGCCCTCAAGCCGCTGATCGAGTCGCTGGACGAGCGGGAGCGGCAGCTGCTGCGCATGCGCTTCGGCGACGAGATGACGCAGTCGGAGATCGGCGAGGTGCTCGGCGTGTCGCAGATGCACGTCTCCCGGCTGCTGGCCCGCGTGACGGGCCGGCTGCGCAAGGGGCTGCTGACCGACTGCTGAGCCGCCGCGCCCCGGCCTCGGGCGCGCTCCGCGCCCGTGCACGACCCGCCGCGCCCGCCGCCCCGGCCCACCCACCGGCCGGGGCGGCGGGCGCGGTGCGCGTGGTCTACTGCACCGGTGCGACTGAACGACCTGGACGAACGCATCCTGCACGCCCTCGCCGAGGACGCCCGCCGCAGCTACGCGGACATCGGCTCCCTCGTCGGACTCTCGGCCCCCGCGGTCAAGCGCCGCGTCGACCGGCTGCGGGCCGAGGGCGCCATCACCGGCTTCACCGTGCGGGTCGACCCCGCGGCCCTCGGCTGGCGCACCGAGGGGTTCATCGAGATCTACTGCGGGCGCAACACCTCGCCCGAGGACATCCACCGGGGGCTCGAACGCTTCCCGGAGGTGGTGTCCGCGTCGACCGTGACCGGCGAGGCCGACGCGGTCGTCCAGGTCTTCGCCGCGGACATGAGGCACTTCGAGGAGGTCCTCGAACGCATCGCGAGCGAACCGTACGTCGAGCGCACCAAGTCCGTGCTCGTCCTGTCCCCGCTGCTGCGCCGGGGCGCGGCCGGGGCCCCGCAGTGGCCCGGATCACGTTCCTGAGGAACTTTTCGCGCCCGGAGCCCGCGACGCAACGATTCGCCGCGTGAGGCCGTTCGCGCGCAACACATCGCACCCGAAGACGCAACGGTCGCCGCTTGTCGCGCCCGCGGCGCGGACCGTACGGTCTGGGTGGGGAGCGCCGCGGGCCAAGACCGCCTCCCCTCCACCGTCGCACCATCCGTGACCTGCGAGGACCTTGCCATGCCCCCGTTGCGCACCGCCCTGCTCCAGAGTTCGGGACGGCCCGGTTCCGTGGCCGCGAACCTGGACGTCCTGGAGGAGGCGGCGGCGCAGGCGGCCGCGTCGGGCGCGCGGCTGCTCGTCTGCCCCGAGATGTTCCTGACCGGCTACGCGATCGGCGACGACGTGGCGCGTCTGGCGGAACCCGCGGACGGCCCGGCCGCCGAGGCCCTCGCCGCGACGGCCCGGCGCCACGGGCTGGCGATCCTGTACGGGTATCCCGAACGCGACGGCGGCCGCGTCCACAACAGCGCCCAGCTGATCGACGCCGTGGGCGGCCGCCTCGCGAACTACCGCAAGACCCATCTGTACGGCGAGTTCGAGCGGGAGCGGTTCACGCCGGGGGACCGCGCCGTGGTCCAGGCCGACCTCGACGGCGTGCGGCTCGGCATCATGATCTGCTACGACGTCGAGTTCCCGGAGAACGTCCGCGCGCACGCCCTCGCCGGCACGGACCTCCTCCTCGTGCCGACGGCGCAGATGCGGCCCTTCGAGTTCGTCGCGGAGAGCGTCGTACCGGTGCGGGCCTTCGAGAACCAGCTCTACGTCGCGTACGTCAACCGGACCGGCCCGGAGGGCCCGTTCGACTTCGTCGGGCTGAGCTGCCTGGCCGGGCCCGACGGGACGGCGGCCGCGCGCGCGGGCCGCGGCGAGGAACTCGTCCTCGGCGACGTCGACCCGCGGGTGCTGGCCGCCTCCCGCGCCGCCAACCCGTACCTGGGTGACCGCAGGCCCGGCCTCTACACGGACCTGACCGGCTGAAACCGGCCGCTCCACGCCCTCCGCGCCACCCCGCCCCGGACCGGACGGCCCCACCCTGCCGCGCCCGTCCGCCCCGTCCTGCCCCGACTCCGCAGCGCCCGCCCCCGCCGCACCGCGCTGCGCGGGCCGCACGCCCGCCCCGGCCCCGGCCGGCACCTCCCGTACCCGCTTCCCGTCCCCCAGGAGCGTCGCGCC
This sequence comes from Streptomyces fuscigenes, assembly GCF_021556455.1. Lineage (GTDB taxonomy): Bacteria > Actinomycetota > Actinomycetes > Streptomycetales > Streptomycetaceae > Streptomyces > Streptomyces fuscigenes. The sequence goes on from NZ_JAKGCV010000244.1 coordinate 6,784, forward strand.
ATGACGTCCACGGTGCCCACCGCAGTAGAGCAGTCCCACCCCCAGCACGTGCCGGGGGAGCGGCCCGTCACCATGTCGGGCCCCGACTTCCCCTTCCCCTACGACGACTACCTGGCCCATCCCGCGGGCCTCGGCCAGATACCCGCGACCGAGCACGGCACCGAGGTGGCCGTCATCGGCGGCGGGCTCAGCGGCATCGTCACCGCGTACGAGCTCATGAAGGCGGGACTGCGGCCCGTGCTGTACGAGGCGGACCGGATCGGCGGCCGGCTGCGCACCGTCGGCTTCGACGGCTGCGACCCGGCCCTCACCGCCGAACTGGGCGCCATGCGCTTCCCGCCGTCCTCGACGGCGCTGCGCCACTACATCGACCTGGCGGGCCTGGAGACCGAACCGTTCCCCAACCCGCTGGCGCCCGCCACCCCCTCGACGGTGGTGGACCTCAAGGGTGTGCCGCACTACGCCCGCACCATCGCCGACCTGCCCCAGGTCTACCGCGACGTGATGGACGCGTGGAACAGCTGCCTGGAGGACGGCGCCGACTTCTCCGCGATGACCCGCGCCCTGCGCGAGCGGGACGTCCCGGCGATCCGCGCGATCTGGTCCCGGCTCGTGCGTGACCTCGACAACCAGACCTTCTACGGCTTCCTGTGCGACTCGCCCGCCTTCCGCTCCTTCCGCCACCGGGAGATCTTCGGCCAGGTCGGCTTCGGCACCGGCGGCTGGGACACCGACTTCCCCAACTCGATCCTGGAGATCCTGCGGGTCGTCTACACGGAGGCCGACGACGACCACCGGGGCATCGTCGGCGGCAGCCAGCAGCTGCCCGAACGGCTCTGGGAGCGTGCACCGGAGAAGATCACGTACTGGGCGCAGGGCACCTCGCTCGCCTCGCTCCACGCCGGGGGCCACCGGCCCGCGGTGACGGGGCTGCGCCGGACCGCGGGCGGCGGGATCACCGTCACCGACGCCTCCGGGGCCATCCGCACGTACCGGGCCGCGGTCTTCACCGCGCAGTCGTGGATGCTGCTGTCCAAGATCAAGTGCGACGACACGCTCTTCCCGATCGACCACTGGACGGCGATCGAGCGGACCCACTACATGGAGTCCAGCAAACTGTTCGTGCCCGTCGACCGGCCCTTCTGGCTCGACAAGGACCCCCGCACGGGGCGGGACACGATGTCGATGACCCTGACCGACCGGATGACCCGGGGAACCTACCTGCTCGGCGACGACCCGGACGCGCCCGCGGTCATCTGCCTCTCCTACACGTGGTGCGACGACAGCCTGAAGTGGCTGCCGCTGTCCGCGGACGAGCGGATGGAGGTCATGCTCGCGTCACTCGCCGAGATCTACCCCGGAGTCGACATCCGGCGGCACGTCATCGGCAGCCCCGTGACCGTGTCCTGGGAGAACGAGCCGTACTTCATGGGGGCTTTCAAGGCCAACCTGCCCGGCCACTACCGCTACCAGCGGCGGCTGTTCACGCACTTCATGCAGGACGCGCTGCCGGCGGACCGGCGCGGGATCTTCCTCGCGGGCGACGACGTCTCCTGGACCGCCGGCTGGGCGGAGGGCGCGGTGCAGACCGCCCTGAACGCGGTGTGGGGCGTCCTGCACCACTTCGGGGGCGGGACGGACCCGTCGAACCCCGGGCCCGGGGACCGCTTCGAGGAGCTGGCCCCGGTGGAACTGCCCGAGGACTGAGGCCGCGGGCGCGGGCCGGGCGCGGCCCCCGGCGGGGCGGGCGCGCACGCCCGCCCGGGTCGCC
>NZ_JAKGCV010000245.1 GCF_021556455.1 Streptomyces fuscigenes
GGGCCTCGGCCTCCCGGGCACCGCGCGCGTCCGGGCCGGGCGGCGCCACGCTCCGCCCACCGTCCCGCGTCGCGTGCCGCGGCGGGTCAGGGGCGCAGCCGGAGGCCGGCCGCCTCCTCCAGCAGTGCCACGCCCAGGAGTTCGCCGTCCACGGGCCCGAAGCGCTCCAGGGCGCGCCGGTGCAGGTCCAGCACGGCGTCGGCCATGCCGTGCGGCGTGCCGAGGTCCCGGGCCGTGTCGGTCACGGCCTCCAACTGGTCGTGTATGCGCCCGAGTCCGTACGAGGCGAGGTAGTCGCCGGCGAACAGCGCGGACAGGTCGCGCCGGATGAACTCGCTGGCCGCCGCGCTGCCCGCGAGGGTCTCGCGCAGCACCCGCAGGTCGATGCCGGCCCTGGCGCCGAGCAGGAGCGCCTCTGCGGTGGCCGCGGCCTGCCCGAACCACAACAGGTTGACCAGCAGTTTCGCCGTGCAGCCGGTGCCCGGCCCGCCCATGTGCCGGATCCGGTCGGGGCTCGTCAGGGCCTCCAGCAGCGGCCGTCCGCGGTCGAGGACGTCCGCGGCACCGCCGACGAACAGCGTGACGCCGCCGCGCTCGGCGTCGTCGGGACCGCCACCCATGGGTGCTTCGAGGACGTCGACGCCGTGCGCGGCGGCCCGGTCCCGCAGCCGCAGGGCGGCCGCCGGGGCGTTGCTCGTCATGTCGACCCACAGGGCGCCGGGGGCCAGCGCCGCGAGCACGTCGTCGGACACGGCCGAATCGGCCTCGACGGGCCCGGGCAGCACCGTGATCAGCACGTCCGCGCCCGCCGCCGCCGAGACGGCGGTCGGTGCCCACCGGGCACCCACCGCCCGTACGGCCGCTTCCCGTTCGGGGCGCAGGTCATGGGCGAGGACGCGGTGCCCGGCCCGTACGAGGCGTCCGCACAGCGGGGTTCCCATGCGGCCGGTGCCGATGAGGGCGGTGCGTGGGTTCATGCGGTCTCCGCTGTCGCAGTGTTCGGGTCGCGCCGTTCGCCGCGCCCCGCGGGCCGTGCCGGGGTGTCCCGGCGAACGGATGCCCCGGTGCGGGCGGGGACTTCCGGGCGCGCGGGGCGTCACGGCGGTCGCGAGATGTGCTCGGGGCGCGGGGAGCCCACCGTGCCGCGGCGGGGCGCCCTCCGGCGCGGGCGGCCCGTGCCGCGCCACGCCTTGTGGGCCGGGCCGGCGGCGCGCCCGGAAGCCGGAGCGGGGCCGAGGGGCCACCCGCCGGATCGCGGCGCACCTCGGCTCAGCGCAGGTTGTCGACGAGCGACGCGGCCCACTGCGTGGAGCCGGGGGCCTCGGTGAACAGGGCGCGGTAGTAGAGGGGCGCGAGCAGGATGTCGGCCGCGTGCTCCGCGTCGGGCGTCTCGCCGCCGCGTTCGCGCTCGCGTTCCAGCATGGCTTCGAGCTGGTCCATCCGGTCGCCCCGGCACAGGCAGCCGCCCTCCTCTCCCGACCCGATGGTGGCGCGCATCAGCGTCAGGACGTCCGGGTCGGACAGGTCCGTGGCGACGCCCACGGCCCACTGCCGGAGGTCACCGCGGAGGCTGCCGGTGTCCGGGACGACGAGCTCGCCGTCCGCCCCGCTGAACCGGCTGGACGCCACGTCGCCGAGCAGTTCCGCGACGGAACCCCAGCGGCGGTACAGCGTGGTGGCGTGCACACCGGCGCGTGCCGCCACCAGCGGCAGGGTCAGGCCCTCGCCGCCGCCCTCCGCGGCGAGCAGGTCCACCACGGCGGCGTGGACGGCGGCGCGGACCCGCGCGGACCTGCCGCCGGGCCGGCGGCCGGTCGAGGTGTCCTGGCGGGTGCCTGTCCCCGTCTCACTGGCCGCGGTCACATCACTGGACATGCGGTCATGTTCGCACAGATCACTGCAATAAGCTAACGCAGTAGTCGATGCTTTAGTGTAGGCTCCCGTAAAAGCAGAGAACGAAGCTTTTAGCCTCCGGGAGCCAGCCTTGACCACGAGCCCGCCGCCCACCCGGCCCGAGCAGGCGCATCCGCGCCGCCACCGCCTCTACTTCGGCGTCACGACCGCCGTGATCGCGCTCTTCATGGCCGCCTCCAGCGCGCCGTCCCCGCTGTACGTCGTCTACCAGCACCTCTGGGGCTTCTCCCCCGCGATCCTCACCGTGATCTTCGCCATCTACGTCCTGGGACTGCTCGGCTCGCTCCTGGTGGTGGGCCGCCTCTCCGACCACGTCGGACGCCGCCCCGTCCTCGCCGGAGCGATCGTCGTCGAGGCGCTGGCGCTCGTCCTTTTCCTGGTCGCGGGCGACACCGTCTCGCTCAGCGTCGCGCGCCTCTTCCAGGGAATCGCGACCGGCGCGGCGATATCCGTCCTCGGCGCCGCCCTGGTCGACCTCGCGCCGGCCCACGCCAAGCACCGGGCCGGGGCCGTGAACTCCGTCGCGCCGACCGGCGGACTCGCGCTCGGAGCCATCGGCTGCGGCGCCCTCGTCCAGTTCGGGCCCGCCCCCACGCACCTCGTCTACGCGGTCCTGCTCGCCGGGATGGTCGCCTCCGGGCTGGCCGTGCTGTTCATGCCCGAGACCGTGGCCCGCAGGCAGGGCGCGCTCGGCTCCCTCGTGCCGAAGGCCGGCATACCGGTCCACCTGCGCGCCGACCTGGCGCCCGTCATCCCCGTCCTGATCGCGGGCTGGGCCCTGGGCGGCCTGTACTTCTCGCTCGGCCCCTCCGTAGCCGCCGGCGTGTTCGGGCTGGGCAACCACCTGATCGGCGGCATCGTCATCGCGCTGCTCTGCGGGATCGCCGCGATCACGTCCTTCCTTCTGCGGCCCGTGCCGGCGCCCCGGCTGCTGCTGCCGGCCGCGACCGCGCTCGGCGCCGGGACCGTCCTGGCCCTGGCCGGCGTCCACAGCGGGCACGTGGCGTTCGCCGTCGCGGGCACCGTCGTCGCCGGCGTCGGCTTCGGGGCCGGCGCGCTCGCCGGATTCGGCACCGTCGCCCGCATCGCCAGGCCGCACGAGCGCAGCGCGCTCATCGCCGTCGTCTACGTCATCTCGTACCTGGCCTTCAGCGTCCCGGCCGTGGTGGCGGGCTTCGCCGACACCCACTACGGGATCCGGCCGACCACCGAGGTGTACACGCTGGTCGTGCTGGGGCTGACCGTCGTGGCACTGGTCCTGCGCGTGGCGCTGAACGGCCGGAAGCCCGCATCGCCGCTCCCGCCGCCCGCCGCGTCCTCGTCCGAGGAGCCGGCCGTGACCGCCGAGCCCGTGCGCAGCAGGTGACACCCCGCGCCCGCACGCCGGCCCGCACCCACCCCGGGCCGGTGCGCGGGCGGCGCGCGGCTCGGCCCCCGCATCCCGGCTCCCGGCGCGGCGGCCCCGGGCTCGCCCCGGCCCGGCACACCGGGCGGTCGGGGATCAGGCGCCGGTGACGACCGTGTCGGCCGGCGCGCCCAGCATCGCCAGGCAGTTGCCCCACACCGCCGCCACCTGGGCGGGGTCGTTGAGCAGCTTCGCGAAGAGCACCTGCCCCTCCAACTGCGCGACGATCGAGCGCGCCGCGGCGTGCGTGTCGGTCACCTTCGGAGCCTCGCCGCGCGCCCGCGCCTCGGCGACGACCGTCTCGATCATCGCGATCTGCTCGTCGAAGATCTCCTGCAGCCGGACGCGCACGTCCTCGTGCCGGGTGCTCAGTTCGAGGGTGAGGTTGCCGAAGAGGCAGCCGGTGACACTGCCGTGGGGGCCCTGCCCCACCCGCTGCACCGCCTCCGTCGCCACGAACAGGTCGTGCAGGCGCCGCAGCGGCGGCAGGTCCGCGTCGAGCAGCCGCTTCCAGTCCCGCCGCTGCACCTGCCAGTGCTCGTCGATCACCGTGAGGGCGAGCGCCTGCTTGGAGTCGAAGAAGTAGTAGAAGCTGCCCTTCGGCACGCCGGCCGCCGAGCAGATCTCGGCCACGCCCAGCGCCGAGTAGCCGCGCTCCTCGAACAGCTTCTCCGCGGCGGCGAGGATCTTGTCTCGTGCGTCACTCGTACGTCCCATGCTTGCAAGCATACGACCAGTCGTCTACATTTTTAGTCGACCGGTCGGCTAGTCCTGCTGACCGGGCAGAACCAGCACAGAGAGAGCGAGAACATGGCAGAGATTCAGGGTCAGAAGGTCGCCATCGTCACCGGTGCCTCGCAGGGCATCGGAGCGTCCCTCGTCACCGCCTACCGCAAGCTGGGCTACGGCGTCGTCGCGAACTCGCGCACGATCGCGCCGTCGGACGACGCGGACCTCGTGACCGTGGCGGGCGACATCGCCGACCCCGAGACCTCCCACCGGGTCATGGAGGCGGCCAACGAGCGGTTCGGCCGGGTCGACACGCTGGTCAACAACGCCGGCATCTTCATCGCGAAGCCGTTCACCGAATACACGGAGGACGACTTCGCCACGAAGATCGGCGTCAACCTGGCCGGCTTCTTCCGTGTCACCCAGGGCGCCCTGCGGCTGATGGAGAACCAGGGCGCGGGCCACGTCGTCAACATCACGACGACCCTGGCCGAGAGCGCGAACTCCAACGTGCCGTCCGTGCTGGCCTCGCTCACCAAGGGCGGCCTCAACTCGGCGACGAAGTCGCTGGCCATCGAGTACGCGGCGCGCGGGATCCGCGTGAACGCCGTCTCGCCCGGCATCATCAAGACCCCCATGCACCCGGTCGAGACGCACGAGGTGATGGGCGGCCTGCACCCGGTCGGGCACATGGGCGAGATCGAGGACATAGTCAACGCCGTGCTGTACCTGGAGAACGCCCCGTTCGTGACGGGCGAGATCCTGCACGTCGACGGCGGCCAGAGCGCCGGCCACTGACACCCCGCGGCGGCGGCACGGCCCGCGTACCGCGCCACCCCCGACGCGTGGTCATTTCGCGTATTTTGTCCGACTTGGCGCGTAAGGTCGGGCCATGCCCACGCCATACGGACCCCGAGGCGGCATGGCGTTCGGCGCTGACGAGCTGCGTGTGCTCCGACGCGCCCTCGCCGCCGTCCTGCATCCCGCCCAGCTCCCGGACGAGGACGTCCGGGCCTGTCTCGCGCTGGCCGAATCCGTGGACGAGGCCGTCGAGGAGGCCGTCCACCTCCACGCGGGGGCCGCCCTCCCCCCTCACGCGGGGGCCCGGCGCCTCACGCAGGAGACCAGCGCGCCGCTGCCCGGCGCCGCACCCGCCCCGGCCGTGCCACGTCGCAGCGCTCCGAGGGCGCGCACGTCTCCCGGCGCTCGGTCGGCTCCGAGTGCTTCTGACGGCTCGGACGCCTCGCGGGGCTCCGAGGATCCGGCCGGCTCGCACGGCTTCGACGGCTCGCGGAGGCACCCGTTCCTGTGAGTCGGGGAAGCTGGGGGCAACTCACAGGTAGCGAAGTGGTGAAAAGCGGTCAGGGGGCGCTGTGCGCGCGCCGAGTGGTGTCGTAGGGTCGCCTGAGTCGGAGCGCGGGAGCGCGAAGTGTCGTTCTGGGGGAGGGTCATTCGTCATGGCAGCGCTATTCGGTCGCAGGCTGCGCAGAGGGGCGACCACGACGGCTGTCGCGGCCGTCGCGATCGCCGCACTCTCCGCCTCGCAGGCCCCCGGCCTGACGGCCCCGCTCAGCGGCACCGACGCCTCGGGCCGGCAGAGCGCCGGTGACGCGCAGGACACCACGCCCGACACGGCCAGCGGCAACTCCCAGTACTACACGGACCTTCCGCCGCTCGACTCGCCGACGCCCAGCACCGGCACGCCCGGCACCGACACGGTGACCGGCGCCGCCGAGTCCGGCATCCCCGCCACCGTCCTCGCCGCCTACAAGCAGGCCGAGCAGGAGCTGAGGCAGTCCAGCCCGCAGTGCCACCTGCCGTGGCAGCTGCTCGCCGCGATCGGCAAGGTCGAGTCGGGCCAGGCACGCGGCGGCGCCGTCGACGCCAACGGCACGACGCTGCGTCCCATACTCGGGCCCGTCCTCGACGGGAACGGCTTCGCGAACATCACCGACACCGACCACGGGCTGTACGACCAGGACACGGTGCACGACCGGGCCGTCGGCCCGATGCAGTTCATCCCCTCGACCTGGCAGACGTGGGGGCGCGACGCCAACCACGACGGCGTCAAGGACCCGAACAACATCTTCGACGCGGCGCTCGCGACCGGGTCCAAGCTCTGCGCGAGCAACCACGACATGACCGTCCAGTCCGACATGAACGCGGCGATCCTGTCCTACAACCAGTCGCAGGAGTACCTGCACACCGTCCTGTCCTGGTACGAGTACTACCGCAAGGGCACCCACGAGATCCCGGACGGCACGGGCACGCTGCCCAGCAGCCCCGGGCCGCTCGACCCCACGCCCTCCACGAGCCCTTCCGTGCCGCTGCCGACGTACACCCCGACGAACACCCCGTCGTCCACGCCGGATCCGGGACACAGCACGGCTCCCCACTCCGGTGGCACCGCGCCGAGCAAGCCGCACAAGCCCGCCGATCCGGGCAAGCCGGACGACCCCGGCACGCCGAGCGACCCCGGCACGCCCGGCGGCGGCACGACGACGCCCCCGGCCACTGCGGATCCCGTGCTGAAGAGCCTCGTCAAGACCGCGGGCGACGGGCTGAAGGCCGTGGCGGACGCGCTCTTCGGCGGGCACGCCCAGGTCCGGGCGGTGGACGACGCGGGCAAGCCGATGCCCGGCGTCACGGTCACCTTCCAGATCGTCGGCGACACCGACGCCCACTTCGACGGCGGCAGCGCCAAGGCCACCGCCACCACCGGCAAGGACGGCACCGCGAACGCCCCCGCCGTACGGGCGGGCGCCGACACCGGCGCGTTCACCGTCCGCGCCACCGCGGGCGAGGCCCCGGCCGTCGACTTCAAGGCGACCGTCACGCCGCACAGCGCCGACGCCCTCGTCTACCTGGGCGACGACCAGAGCGCGGCGGCCGGCGACACGTTCGAGAAGGCCCTCGCGGTCAAGGCCACGCTCGGCGGTGCCGCCGCGGCGAAGGTCGCCGTCTCCGCCGCCGTCCTCGACGAGGACGGCAGCCCCGCCACCGCCGGCCACGGCCCGGCGTTCAAGAACGCGGACGGGACCCTCGTCCAGACGCTGTCCGGGCTGACCACGGGCGCCGACGGCACCCTCACCCTGCCGGCGCTGGTCGCCGGGACGGACCCGGGCACCTACCAGATCAAGCTCACCGCCGAGGGCGGCGGGAGCGTCACGGTCACGGTCAAGGTCGTCGCGGCCACGTCGCCGAGTGACCCGCCGTCCGGCGACCCGTCCGGTGACCCCTCGGGCTCGCCCTCGGCGTCCCCGTCCGCTTGAACGAAGCAGCCGACGCGGGCCCTGCCCGCCCGTAGCGCCCCTGCCCGGCCCGCCCGGACGGGGGCGCCGCCGCGTCCGCAGGCTCCCGGCACGCGTCCGGCACGCCCCTCGTGGACGTCCGAACGCGTCCGGTTGGCGTATCGGCAGCCGTAGCCCGTAGCCCGTAGCCCGTAGCCCGTAGCCCGTAGCCCGTAGCCCGTAGCCCGTAGCCCGTAGCCCGCAGCCCGCAGCCGCGTCCGGCGTCCCGTCCGGGCCGCGCCCGGTGTGCCCCCGTCCCGCGCGGCCGCGCTCAGTGCCCGCGCGGCCGCACACGGCGCGTGGCCTCCGCCGTGGAGGGGTCCTCCGGCCACGGGTGGCGCGGGTAGCGCCCCCGCAACTCCGCCCGCACCGCGCGGTAGCCGTCCCGCCAGAAGGACTCCAGGTCCGCCGTCACCGCGGCCGGGCGGCCCGCGGGCGACAGCAGGTGCACCAGCACCGGCACGCCCGCCACCGTCGGCGTGCGGGGCAGGCCGAACAGTTCCTGGAGCTTCACGGCGAGCACCGGCTGGTCCCCGCCGTAGTCCACCCGCACCCGCGATCCGCTCGGCACCTCGATCCGCTCGGGCGCCAGCTCGTCCAGCCGCGCCGCCTCGCCCGTCGCCCAGGGCAGCAGCCGCCGCAGCGCCTGGCCCGCGTCGATGCGGGCCAGGTCCGCCCGGCGCCGCGCACGCGACAGCTCGGGCTCCAGCCAGTCGCCGGGCCGCTCCAGCAGCGCGCCGTCCGACACGTCCGGCCACCCGCCGCCCACCGCGCGGCGCAGGAAGGCGAGCCGGTCGCGCAACTGGCCCGCGTCACGCGTCCAGTGCAGCAGCCCGGGCCCCTCGCGCCGCAGACCCTCCAGCAGCGCCTCCCGTACGAGCCCGGCCGCCGGGGCGCGCAGCGGGCGCGCCGACAGCTCGACCGCCCCCAGCCGTTCCACGCGCCGGGCGACGACGTCGCCGTCCTCCCACCCGACCTCCTCCGCCACCGAGCGCAGCCCGCCCGCTGCGTCCACGGCCGTGCCCTCGTCGATCACCGCCGCCAGCCGCACGCGGGCCGCGGCCGCCGTGGCAGGCCGGTCCGCCACCGCGATAGCCAGCCACTGCTGGCCCCGCAGCCGGGAGCCGTCGCCGAGCTCCGCCCCGGTGCCGGAGACCATCAGGT
>NZ_JAKGCV010000246.1 GCF_021556455.1 Streptomyces fuscigenes
AACGGCGGCAGCGGCCGGCTCGTCGGCCGCGCCGCCCTGCTCCGCCTTCGCGCCGGGCGCGGCCTCCTCGTCGGCGGCGGCCTTGCCGGAGACGGCGGGCGCGGCGTCCTCCGGCCCCGGTGCGGGCTTGTCGGCGGCGGGTGCCGTCTTCTCCGGCGCGGCCGGCTCGGGCTCTGCCTCGGCTGCGGGTGCCGTCTTCTCCGGCGCGGCGGGCTCAGGCTCGGCCTCGGCGGCGGGCGCCGGCTCGGCCTCGGGCGCCACTCTGTCCTCGGCCTTCTCGGCCTTCTCGGCCTTCTCTACGTTCTCGGTCTTCTCGGCCGCCGCAGCCGGCCGGCCCCCGGTCTTCGCGCCCGCCTCCGCCGCCGGAGCTGCCACGTCCGCCTCGGCCGCCGCGTCCGCCGTGTCCGGAGCCGCCGCGTCCGCCGGTTCCGGGTGGTCCTTCGCCGGGCGGGCCTCGGCGGCCGCCGCTTCCTCGGCGCGTGCGTCCCGGCCGGTCTCTTCGCTCTCTGCCATGTGCGAAGGCTACCCACGGGTAGCGGGATCGGCGACGCCCCGGGCGCGTGGTGTGGGCCACGCGATCACCGGGGCGTCGGACCGGCGGCGGGGCCGCCTCGCGCTCAGCGCAGGAAGGGGTCCACGGCCACCGCGACGAACAGCAGCGACACGTACGTGATGGACCAGTGGAACAGGCGCATCTCCTTGAGCTTCGCGCCCACGACGCCCGCCTTGGCGCGCGCCTGGAGCCGGTGCGCCTCCGCGAGCCACCACGCGCCGGACAGCGCGGCGACGGCCGTGTAGAACCAGCCCGTGTAGCCGAGCGGGGTCAGCGTGAGCGACACCAGGACCATGACCCAGCTGTAGACGACGACCTGCTTCGCGACGGCCCTGTTGGTGGCGATCGCGGGGAGCATGGGGACGCCGACGCGCTCGTAGTCGCCGCGCACCCGCATCATCAGCACCCACGTGTGCGGGGGCGTCCAGAAGAAGATCACGAGGAAGAGGACGACCGCCGCCCACGACATCGAGTTCGTCACGGCCGACCAGCCGATGAGTACGGGCATGCAGCCGGCGATGCCGCCCCAGACGACGTTCTGCGAGGTGCGCCGCTTGAGGCCCATCGTGTAGACGAGCACGTAGAAAAGGAGGGCCCCCAGGGCCATGGCCGCCGACAGCCAGTTGATCAGCAGACCGAACCAGAGGGTCGACACGACGGCGAGCGTCAGGCCGAATACGAGTGCTTCGCGCGGGGAGACCATTCCGGTCACGAGGGGCCGCTGCGACGTCCGGTCCATCAGGGCGTCGATATCACGGTCGATATACATGTTCAGCGCATTCGCGCCGCCCGCGGAGAGATAACCGCCGACGCAAGTGGCCAGCACGAGCCAGAGGTCCGGCACGCCCCGCGCGGCGAGGAACATCACCGGCACGGTCGTGATCAGCAGCAGCTCGATGATCCGCGGCTTCGTCAGCTCCACGAATGCCTTGACGCGCGCTCCGAACGGCCGACTGGCCCTCGGGCTCGACGTCGCGGCGACCGCTGCGGGTCGGGACTCGACGGCCGTCACGTACACCCCTGACAGAGAAATCCCAGCAAGCCCCGGGCGTGATGAAGCCCCGGTGAAGTCTTGCGCGTACCACGCCACTCTAGACGTTGCCCAGATGCCGTTCCTCGCGGGGGTGGGTCGTGTTGGAGGCGCCCGGAGCGCGCGTGAATGACGCGCGGCAGGCGCGCCGCGTCCGCGTGAATGACTCACCGGGAGGCGGACTTCCGCCCCGCGCGCCACCCTGGGAATGCACGGGAAATGCAGGGGAAATGCATGCGTGGGCCCGCCGCGACCGCAAGGGTAGGCTCGACACCGATCCGGTGCGCCCCGCAGGACACCGGCCGTGACATGTGGAGAGGAGCCCTGACTCAGGGTGAGCACCAAGCCGACCACCACAGACCTCAAGTGGACAGAGCTGGACCAGAGGGCGGTCGACACCGCCCGTGTCCTGGCAGCGGATGCCGTGCAGAAGGTGGGCAACGGCCATCCCGGTACGGCGATGAGCCTGGCCCCTGCCGCCTACACCCTCTTCCAGAAGGTGATGAGGCACGACCCCGCCGACGCGAACTGGACCGGTCGCGACCGGTTCGTGCTGTCGGCCGGGCATACGTCCCTGACCCTGTACATCCAGCTCTACCTGGCCGGCTTCGGCCTGGAGCTGGACGACCTGAAGGCGCTGCGCACCTGGGGCTCCAAGACCCCCGGCCACCCGGAGTACGGCCACACGGTCGGCGTCGAGACGACCACGGGCCCCCTCGGCCAGGGCGTCGCGAACGCGGTCGGCATGGCCATGGCGGCCCGCTACGAGCGCGGCCTCTTCGACCCGGACGCCGAGCCGGGCACGTCCCCGTTCGACCACTTCGTCTACGCGATCGCGGGCGACGGCTGCCTCGAAGAGGGCATCTCGGCCGAGGCGTCCTCCCTCGCCGGCCACCAGAAGCTCGGCAACCTGGTCCTCCTGTGGGACGACAACCACATCTCGATCGAGGGCGACACCGAGACCGCGATCAGCGAGGACACCCTCAAGCGGTACGAGGCGTACGGCTGGCACGTCCAGCGCGTCCAGCCGAAGGAGGACGGCGACCTCGACCCGCACGCGCTGTACGCGGCGCTGCAGGAGGCCAAGGCCGTCACCGACCGGCCGTCCTTCATCGCGATGCGCTCGATCATCGCCTGGCCCGCGCCGAACGCCCAGAACACCGAGGCCGCGCACGGCTCGGCGCTGGGCGCCGACGAGGTCGCCGCGACCAAGCGCGTCCTCGGCTTCGACCCCGAGCAGAGCTTCGTCGTCGCCGACGAGGTCGTCGAGCACACCCGCAAGGCACTCGACCGGGGCCGCGAGGCGCGGGCCGAGTGGGAGAAGGGCTTCGCGGCCTGGCGCACCTCGAAGCCGGAGCACGCCGCGACGTTCGACCGCGTGGCGTCCGGCACCCTGCCCGAGGGCTGGGAGAAGGCGCTGCCCGTCTTCGAGACCGGCAAGTCCCTTGCCACGCGCGCCGCTTCCGGCAAGGTGCTGCAGGCGATCGGCCCGGTCGTCCCCGAGCTGTGGGGCGGCTCGGCCGACCTCGCGGGCTCCAACAACACGACGTGGGACAAGAACTCCTCGTTCCTGCCGGTGGGCAACCCGCTGCCGGAGGCCGACCCGTACGGCCGCACCATCCACTTCGGCATCCGCGAGCACGCGATGGCCGCCGCGATGAACGGCATCACGCTGCACGGCAACACCCGTGTCTACGGCGGTACGTTCCTCATCTTCTCGGACTACATGCGCAACGCCGTGCGCCTGTCCGCGCTGATGCACCTGCCGGTGACCTACGTGTGGACGCACGACTCGATCGGGCTCGGCGAGGACGGCCCGACGCACCAGCCGGTCGAGCAGCTCGCGACGCTGCGCGCCATCCCGAACTTCAACCTGGTGCGCCCCGCGGACCCGAACGAGACCGTCATCGCGTGGCGCGAGATCCTCCGCCGGTACACGAAGACGTACGGCAAGGGCCACCCGCACGGCCTCGCGCTGACGCGCCAGGGCGTGCCGACGTACGAGCCGAACGAGGACACCGCCCGCGGCGGTTACGTGCTCGCCGAGGCCGAGGGCGGCGACCCGCAGGTCGTGCTCATCGGCACCGGCTCCGAGGTGCAGCTCGCCGTCGAGGCGCGCGAGCAGCTCCAGGCCGACGGGATCCCCACCCGCGTCGTGTCGATGCCCTCGGTCGAATGGTTCGAGGAGCAGGACCAGGGGTACCGGGAGTCCGTCCTGCCGCCGTCCGTGAAGGCGCGGGTGGCGGTCGAGGCGGGCATCGCCCTGACCTGGTACCGGTACGTCGGGGACACCGGCCGCGTCGTGTCGCTGGAGCGCTTCGGTGCCTCGGCGGACGGCAAGGTCCTCTTCCGCGAGTTCGGCTTCACCGCCGAGGCCGTGGCCGCCGCGGCGCGGGAATCTCTCGACGCCTCCGCACGCTGACGCCTGTACACGACAAGTAGGAGATGCAACCGACATGACAGACGCACTGAAGCGCCTCTCCGACGAAGGCGTAGCGATCTGGCTGGACGACCTGTCACGCAAGCGGATCACCTCGGGCAACCTGGCCGAGCTGATCGACGAGCAGCACGTGGTGGGCGTCACGACGAACCCGTCGATCTTCCAGAAGGCGATCTCCCAGGGAGACGGGTACGACACGCAGCTCACGGAGCTCGCCGCCCGCAAGGTGACCGTCGAGGAAGCCATCCGGATGATCACTACGGCCGACGTCCGCGACGCCGCCGACATCCTGCGCCCGACGTTCGACGCCACGGGCGGCACCGACGGCCGGGTCTCCATCGAGGTCGACCCCCGCCTGGCGCACGACACCCTGGCGACGATCGCCGAGGCCAAGCAGCTGGCGTGGCTGGTGGACCGGCCGAACACGCTGATCAAGATCCCGGCGACCGAGGCGGGCCTGCCCGCGATCACCGAGACGATCGCCCGCGGGATCAGCGTCAACGTGACCCTGATCTTCTCGCTGGAGCGCTACCGCAAGGTGATGGACGCCTACCTGAGCGGCCTGGAGAAGGCGAAGGCCGCGGGCCTGGACCTCTCGAAGATCCACTCGGTGGCGTCGTTCTTCGTCTCCCGCGTCGACACCGAGATCGACAAGCGCCTCGACGCGCTGGGCACCGACGAGGCCAAGGCCGCCCGCGGCAAGGCCGCCGTCGCCAACGCGCGCCTCGCCTACGAGGCGTACGAGGAGGTCTTCAGCGGCGACCGCTGGGCCGCCCTCGACCGCGCGCAGGCCAACCGCCAGCGTCCGCTGTGGGCGTCCACGGGCGTCAAGGACAAGGCGTACAAGGCGACGATGTACGTCGACGACCTGGTCGCGCCGAACACCGTGAACACCATGCCCGAGGCCACCCTCGACGCGGTGCAGGAGGCCGGCACGAACGGCGGCGACGCCGTCCGCGGCACGTACGACCAGGCCCGCGCCGACCTCGCCGCCGTCGAGAAGCTGGGGATCTCCTACGACGAGGTCGTACGGCTCCTCGAGGACGAGGGCGTCGACAAGTTCAAGACGTCCTGGGACGACCTGCTCAAGTCGACGCAGGCGGAGCTCGAGCGCCTCGCCCCCTCGGAGGGCTGATCTCCTTGGCCACCAACGGAGCCAATCCGCTCCGGGACACGGCGGACCGAAGGCTCCCGCGCATCGCGGGGCCTTCGGGCCTGGTCATCTTCGGAGTCACGGGTGACCTGTCCCGCAAGAAGCTGATGCCGGCGGTCTACGACCTCGCCAACCGCGGCCTGCTGCCGCCGGGCTTCTCGCTCATCGGCTTCGCGCGCCGCGACTGGGAGGACGAGGACTTCGCCCAGGTCGTCCACGACGCCGTCAAGGAGCACGCCCGCACCCCGTTCCGCGAGGAGGTCTGGCAGCAGCTGAGCCAGGGCATGCGGTTCGTGCAGGGCACCTTCGACGACGACTCGGCGTTCGAGACGCTGAAGTCCACCATCGAGGACCTCGACAAGTCCCAGGGCACCGGCGGCAACTTCGCCTTCTACCTGTCGGTCCCGCCGAAGTTCTTCCCGAAGGTCGTCCAGCAGCTCAAGCAGCACGGGCTCGCCGAACAGAAGGAAGGGTCCTGGCGGCGCGCGGTCATCGAGAAGCCGTTCGGCCACGACCTCAAGTCCGCGAAGGAACTCAACGCGGTCGTCCACGAGGTCTTCCCGCCGCACGAGGTCTTCCGCATCGACCACTACCTCGGCAAGGAGACCGTCCAGAACATCCTGGCGCTCCGCTTCGCCAACACGCTCTTCGAGCCGATCTGGAACCGGTCCTACGTCGACCACGTGCAGATCACCATGGCCGAGGACATCGGCATCGGCGGCCGCGCCGGGTACTACGACGGCATCGGCGCCGCCCGTGACGTGATCCAGAACCACCTGCTCCAGCTGATGGCGCTCACCGCGATGGAGGAGCCCGCCTCCTTCGACGCGGACGCCCTCGTCGCGGAGAAGACCAAGGTGCTGGGCGCGGTGCGGCTGCCGAAGGACCTCGCGGCCGACACCGTGCGCGCGCAGTACGCGGCGGGCTGGCAGGGCGGCGAGAAGGCCGTCGGCTACCTCCAGGAAGACGGCATCGACCCCAAGTCGAAGACCGACACCTACGCGGCGATCAAGCTGGAGATCGAGAACCGCCGCTGGGCGGGCGTCCCGTTCTACCTGCGCACCGGCAAGCGCCTCGGGCGCCGCGTCACGGAGATCGCGGTCGTCTTCCAGCGCGCGCCGCACTCGCCCTTCGACCACACGGCCACGGAGGAGCTCGGGCAGAACGCCCTGGTCATCCGCGTCCAGCCGGACGAGGGCGTGACCCTGCGGTTCGGTTCCAAGGTGCCCGGCACCTCCATGGAGGTGCGGGACGTCTCGATGGACTTCCAGTACGGGGAGTCCTTCACCGAGTCGAGCCCCGAGGCCTACGAGCGGCTCATCCTCGACGTGCTCCTCGGCGACGCCAACCTCTTCCCGCGCACGGAGGAGGTGGAGCTGTCCTGGCAGATCCTGGACCCGATCGAGGAGTTCTGGGAGAAGCACGGCAGGCCCGCCCAGTACGAGTCCGGCACCTGGGGACCCGCCGAGGCGGACGAAATGCTCGCACGAGACGGACGGAGCTGGCGCCGGCCATGAAGATCGACCTCACGGACACCACGTCCAGCAAGATCAACAAGGCGCTGGTGCAGGGCCGGAGGGCCATCGGATCCCCGTCGGTCGGCATGGTCCTCACCCTGGTCGTCGTCACCGACGAGGAGAACGCGTACGACGCGCTCCGCGCGGCGAGCGACGCGTCGAGGGAGCACCCCTCGCGCATGCTCGTCGTCATCAAGCGCCCCTCCCGCTCCCCGCGCGACCGGGCCAACGCCCGCCTCGACGCGGAGGTGCGGGTCGGCGAGGACGCGGGCATCGGCGAGACGGTCGTCCTGCGGCTGTACGGCGAGGTCATCGACCACGCCCAGTCCGTGGTGCTGCCGCTGCTGCTGCCCGACGCGCCCGTCGTCGCCTGGTGGCCGATCAACGCCCCGGCCAGCCCGGCGAAGGACCCGCTCGGGGCGCTCGCGCAGCGCCGCGTCACGGACTCCTTCACCGCGCAGAACCCGGTCGACGAGCTCAAGGAGCGCGCCGCCGTCTACACGCCCGGCGACACGGACCTGGCGTGGAGCCGCATCACCCCCTGGCGTTCCATGCTCGCCGCCGCGCTCGACCAGGTGACGTGCAAGGTCGAGTCCGCCGAGGTGGAGGGCGAGCAGGACAACCCGTCCTGCGAACTCCTCGCCATGTGGCTCGCCGAGCGCCTCGGCGTGCCGGTCACCCGTGCCCTGTCCAAGGGCCCGGGCCTGACCGCCGTGCGGATGGAGACCACCTGCGGCCCGGTCGTCATCGACCGCGCCGACGGCTCCCTCGCGACCCTCTCCATCGAGGGCCAGCCCGACCGCGCGGTGGCGCTCAACCGCCGCGACACGGCCGAGCTGATCGCGGAGGAGCTGCGCAGGCTCGACCCGGACGACACCTACGCCGCGACCCTCCGCTTCGGCGTGGAGCGGCTGTCCGCCCCGGCCAAGGGCGCCGCCGCCGACGGCGCGGCGAAGGAGAGCGCACCGGCCGCGAAGAAGACGGCGCCGGCCAAGAAGGCGGCGTCCAAGTGAGCGCCACGCCACAGCTCGTCGTCCACCGGGACAAGGAGCTGATGGCGTGCGCCACCGCGGCGCGGCTGATCACGAAGATCGTCGACGCGCAGGCGTCGCGCGGTTTCGCGTCGATCGTCCTGACCGGCGGGCGCAACGGCAACGGCCTGCTGGCCGCGCTGGCGTCGTCCCCGGCCAGGGACGCGGTCGACTGGTCGCGCCTCGACCTGTGGTGGGGCGACGAGCGCTTCCTTCCCGAGGGGGACGGGGAGCGCAACGTGACCCAGGCGCGCGAGGCGCTGCTCGACAGCGTCCCGCTCGACCCGAAGCGCGTGCACGCGATGCCCGCCTCCAACGGTCCCTACGGCAGCGACATCGAGGCGGCCGCGGCCGCCTACGCCGCCGAACTGGCCGGGGCGGCACGGCCCGAGGACCACGCACAGGTGCCGTCCTTCGACGTCCTCATGCTGGGGGTCGGACCCGACACGCACGTCGCGTCGCTCTTCCCCGAGCTGCCGGGCGTGCGCGAGAGCGAGCGCACGGTCGTCGCCGTCCACGGCGCGCCCAAGCCGCCGCCGCTGCGCATCTCGTTCACGCTGCCCGCGATCCGGGCGGCGCACGAGGTGTGGCTGCTGGCGGCCGGCGAGGACAAGGCCGAGGCGGCGGAGATCGCGCTGTCCGGCGCGGGTGAGATCCAGGCACCCGCGGCGGGCGCGACCGGCAGGGCCCGCACGCTGTGGCTGCTGGACCGGGCGGCGGCCTCCAGGCTGCCGCGCGCGCTGTACCCGCCCGCGTCGCCCTGAGG
>NZ_JAKGCV010000247.1 GCF_021556455.1 Streptomyces fuscigenes
GCCGCGCCGGGCGGGCGGGGCAGGCGGGCGAGATGCGAGCCTCGGCCCCGGACTCCGGACCCGAACACGGATCCGGACCCGGGCTCCGGGCCCGGACGGCGAACGGACGGCGGGGGCGCGGACGGCCGCTGCCGTACCGCGCCCCCGCCCGCGCGCCCGGGGGCGCGTCCCGCTCAGGGCCGGGCGGACGTCACTTCAGGGCGGGCTCGATGACCGCGTTGAACTGGTCCTGCGTCAGCGGCGGGTTGTTCTGGCCGCCGGGCACCGTCAGGTCCTTGCCGTCGACCTTGAAGGTCGGCGTGGCGGTGTAGCCGTCCTTGTTGAACTTCGCCGCCATCTTGAGCGCCCACGCGTCGAAGGTGCCGCTCTTGACGTCCTTCTGGAACGTCGCGTTGCCCTTCAGCGCGGGCACGGTGTCGGCGATCTTGAGGAGGTAGGAGTCGGACTTGAACTTGTCCTCGTTCTCGTCCGGGTGGAACTTCGTCGAGTACATGGCCGACTTGTACTGGAGGAACGCGTCGGGGCTGACGTTGAGCGCCGCGCCGAGGGCGGACAGGCCGTTCTTCGAGCCCTGGCCGTTGTCGTGGTCGTCGATGAAGTCGGCGCCGACGTACTGGAGCTTGTACTTGCCCGCGTCGACGTCCTTGTGGATCGTCGCGCCGAAGGCGTTCTCGGCCTGCATGCAGATCGGGCAGCGCGGGTCCTCGGCCTCGACCAGCGTCTTCTTGGCGGTGGACTTCCCGATGACGACGGTGGTGCCGTCGGTGCCCGAGGTGTTCTTCGGGGCGGTCACGTTCGTGACCTTGCCCGCGGCCTCCCAGGCGGAGGGCTTGTTGGCGTGGTTCACCAGCAGGACGACGCCGGCGGCTATCGCGAGGACGACGACGCCGGAGCCGGCGACGATCGACTGCTTGCGGATCTTGTCGCGCTTGGCCTGCTTCTCGCGCTCGACGCGCAGGCGCTCGCGGGCGGCGGCCTTGTTGGCGGAGTTGTTGCGTGCGCTCATGACTGTCTGACTCCGTGGGGTGGCACAGAACGGATGGGGGACGGACCGGAAGCGGTACTCAGGCGGCGAGGCCGAGCACGGCGGCGGGCGGTCCCCGCCGTCCCACGGAGTGCACGAGGAGGTCGGTGGCGGTGGCCCGCGGCGGACGGGTCGCGCGGCGGCGGACGGTGCCCGGGGCGCGGTGGCCGCCCCGCGTCGCCGCGTGCACGGCGAGCAGGAGCGGGCTGAAGGCGAACGCCGCGGCCGTCAGGACGAGCCCCGCGACCGCGCTCTCGCCGCGCCGCAGCCAGGCCGACGCGAGCAGGCCCACCGAGACGTGCACGGCGAGCAGCAGCCACGGCATCCAGGGCCGGTCCGGCGAGGTCAGGAAGGCGGCGGCCGGACCCGGCTCGGCGCCCATGGCGCCGACCCCGGGCAGGTGGGCGCCGACGGGGTGCCCGCACAGGACGTCGAAGCCGACGGAGCGCAGCGACCCGGTGACGGGGCCGCCGACGGGTCCGTAGCAGATCTGCTGTCCCGTGGTGAAGACCGTGTCGGCCGCCAGTTCCAGGGGGACGAGCAGCGCCGCGATGCTCCCGAAGCCGCGCTCGCGCCCGGCCAGGGCGTAGGCGGCGCAGAAGACGGCGCCCGTCAGTGCCGCCAGTACGGACAGCGGCAGCGCGGATCGCGACAGCACCACGTGCGAGCCCGCGGACAGCGTCACGACCAGGGCCGTGAAGAGGGCTGCCCGCGCGGCTCGCAGCTGCGTCGCGGATATGTTCATCGGACCCGAGTGTGCCACGAGGGGCTGTCGGGAGGATCTAAAGGTGTCCGAACCGATACGGGCCCCGGCGCTCCGCCCGGCCGGATCCGGCCACCCTGACGGGGCCGGGGGGCGCCTCCCGCCGCCCCGGCCCCCGTGGTCGCGGGCCGCCGGTCACGCCCGCGTCCCGCCGATGCGCCCGTTGCGGAAGAGGTCCACGAAGATCTGGTGGTCGGCCCGCGCCCGCGCGCCGTACGTGTGGGCGAAGTCCACGAGGAGCGGTGCGAAGCCCTCCTCGTCGGCCGCGATGGCCGCGTCGATGGCCCGTTCCGTCGAGAACGGCACCAGCGTGTGGCCGCTCTCGTCGTCCGCCGCCGCGTGCATCGTCGCGGTGGCCCGGCCGAGGTCGGCGACGACGCCCTCGATCTCGGCCGGGTCGTCGATGTCGGACCAGTCGAGGTCGACCGCGTACGGGGAGACCTCGGCGACCAGCTGCCCCGCGCCGTCGAGCTCGGTCCAGCCGAGCCAGGGGTCGGCGTGGGCCTGGAGGGCGCGCTGGGAGATGACCGTGCGGTGGCCCTCGTGCTGGAAGTAGCCGCGCACCGCGGTGTCCGCGACGTGCCGGGAGACGGCCGGCACCTGCGCCTGCTTGAGGTAGATGACGACGTCGTTCTCCAGGGCGTCGCTGTTCCCCTCCAGCAGGATGTTGTAGGAGGGCAGGCCGGCCGAGCCGATGCCGATGCCGCGCCGGCCGACGACGTCCTTGACGCGGTAGGAGTCCGGGCGGGCGAGGCTCGCCTCGGGCAGCGTCTCCAGGTAGCCGTCGAACGCGTCGAGGACCTTGTAGCGGGTGGCCGCGTCCAGCTCGACCGAGCCGGCGCCCGCCGAGAACCTGCGCTCCCAGTCGCGGATCTCGGTCATCGAGTCGAGCAGCGCGAAACGGGTCAGCGCGCGGGCCGAGCGCAGCGCGGTCAGCAGCGGCCCCCGGGCGGTGTCCAGCGTGAAGGGCGGCACCTCGTCGTCGCGCGCGCCGGTGGCGAGGGCGTGGATGCGCTCGCGGTAGGCGGCGGCGCACGTCTCGACGAGGCCGGTGATCTGCGCGTCGCTGAGCGCCTTGCCGTACCCGACGAGCGCGAGGGAGGCGGCCAGGCGCTTGAGGTCCCAGGTGAAGGGGCCGACGTACGCCTCGTCGAAGTCGTTGACGTTGAAGACGAGGCGGCCGCCCGCGTCCATGTAGGTGCCGAAGTTCTCGGCGTGCAGGTCGCCGTGGATCCACACCCGGCCGGTGCGTTCGTCCTGGTAGGCGCGCTCCTCGGGGCCGCTTCGCAGGTCGTGGTAAAAGAGGCAGGCCGTGCCCCGGTAGAAGGCGAACGCCGAGGCGGCCATCTTGCGGAACTTCACCTGGAACGCGGCGGGGTCGGCCGCGAGGAGTTCACCGAAGGCGGTGTCGAAGACGGCGAGTATGTCCTCGCCGCGCTGCTCGTCCGCTGCTGCCGGGGGTCGGGGAGCCGACATCGTCTGGTGCCTCCTGGTCGCGCGTGTTCCGGCGGTGCCGGCCGTTGGTCCGGGGGCGCCCCCCGTCCACCCCCGGCAACGCGCGGGGTGCGCGGCGAGTGCCCGGCGGGGGCGGCGAACTCCCGTGCGCACGGGCCCGCGGCGGCCTGGCGGGGCGCCGGCGACACGCCCGTGCGGAGCGGTCGCGAGGATCCGCCCGCCGGTCCTCCCGGACGGTCCGGGCGGCCTCGTTCGCGGCCTGTCCGGGGGTCCGCCGGCCGGCCCCGCGGGGACCCCCGCCGGGGTCCCCGGGGGCCTCCGGGTGTCTGCCCCGAGTCGTAGACTCCACGACGTCGCCTCGGACAGTTCCCACCCCATCCGCGCCCGCCGCTGGAGGCCCCACCGTGACAAAGCCGCCGTTCACGCACCTGCACGTGCACACCCAGTACTCCCTGCTGGACGGTGCCGCGCGGTTGTCCGACATGTTCTCCGCCGCCAAGGAGATGGGCATGTCGCACATTGCGATGACGGACCACGGCAACCTCCACGGCGCGTACGACTTCTTCCACCAGGCGAAGAAGGCGGAGGTCACTCCGATCATCGGGATCGAGGCGTACGTGGCGCCCGAGTCCCGCAAGCACAAGCGCAAGATCCAGTGGGGCCAGCCCCACCAGAAGCGCGACGACGTCTCGGGTTCCGGCGGCTACACGCACAAGACGATCTGGGCGGCGAACGCGACGGGCCTGCACAACCTCTTCAAGCTGTCGTCCGACGCCTACGCGGAGGGCTGGCTGCAGAAGTGGCCCCGTATGGACAAGGAGACCATCGCGCAGTGGTCGGAGGGGCTGATCGCCTCCACCGGCTGCCCCTCGGGGGAGCTCCAGACGCGGCTGCGCCTCGGTCAGAAGGAGGAGGCGCTGAAGGCGGCTTCCGAGTACCAGGACATCTTCGGCAAGGACCGGTACTTCCTGGAGCTGATGGACCACGGCATCGAGATCGAGAGCCGGGTCCGCGACGGGCTGCTGGAGATCGGGAAGAAGCTCGGCATCCCGCCGCTCGTCACGAACGACTCCCACTACACGTACGCGCACGAGGCGACGGCGCACGACGCCCTGCTGTGCATCCAGACCGGCAAGAACCTCTCCGACCCGGACCGCTTCCGCTTCGACGGCACCGGCTACTACCTGAAGTCGACGGACGAGATGTACGCGGTCGACTCGTCCGACGCCTGGCAGGAGGGCTGCGCGAACACGCTGCTGGTGGCGGAGCAGATCGACACCTCCGGCATGTTCGAGAAGCGCGACCTGATGCCGAAGTTCGACATCCCGGACGGCTTCACGGAGATCACCTGGTTCCAGGAGGAGGTGAAGCGCGGCATGGCGCGCCGCTACCCGGACGGCGTGCCGGACGACCGGCAGAAGCAGGCCGAGTACGAGATGGACATCATCATCCAGATGGGGTTCCCGGGGTACTTCCTCGTCGTCGCCGACTTCATCATGTGGGCGAAGAACAACGGCATCGCGGTGGGCCCGGGCCGCGGCTCCGCGGCCGGCTCGATCGTCGCGTACGCCATGGGCATCACCGACCTCGACCCGATCACGCACGGCCTGATCTTCGAGCGGTTCCTCAACCCCGAGCGCATCTCGATGCCCGACGTCGACATCGACTTCGACGAACGCCGGCGCGTCGAGGTCATCCGGTACGTGACGGAGAAGTACGGGGCCGACAAGGTCGCCATGATCGGCACGTACGGCAAGATCAAGGCCAAGAACGCGATCAAGGACTCCGCGCGCGTGCTGGGCTACCCGTACGCGATGGGCGACCGCCTCACGAAGGCGATGCCCGCCGACGTCCTCGGCAAGGGCATCGACCTCTCCGGCATCACCGACCCCAAGCACCCGCGCTACGGCGAGGCGGGCGAGATCCGGGGGATGTACGAGAACGAGGCCGACGTCAAGAAGGTCATCGACACGGCGAAGGGCGTCGAGGGCCTGGTGCGGCAGATGGGCGTGCACGCCGCCGGCGTCATCATGTCCAGCGAGCCGATCGTCGACCACGCCCCGCTGTGGACGCGGCACTCCGACGGCGTGACGATCACCCAGTGGGACTACCCCCAGTGCGAGTCGCTCGGCCTGCTGAAGATGGACTTCCTGGGCCTGCGGAACCTGACGATCATGGACGACGCCGTCAAGATGGTGAAGTCCAACAAGGGCAAGGACCTCGACCTCCTCGCGATCCCGCTGGACGACCCGAAGACGTACGACCTGCTGTGCCGGGGCGACACGCTGGGCGTCTTCCAGTTCGACGGCGGCCCGATGCGATCCCTGCTGCGGCTGATGAAGCCCGACAACTTCGAGGACATCTCCGCCGTCTCGGCGCTGTACCGGCCGGGCCCGATGGGCATGAACTCGCACACGAACTACGCGCTGCGCAAGAACGCCCAGCAGGAGATCACGCCGATCCACCCGGAGCTGGAGGAGCCCCTCAAGGAGGTCCTCGGCCTGACCTACGGCCTGATCGTGTACCAGGAGCAGGTGCAGAAGGCCGCCCAGATCGTCGCCGGCTACTCGCTGGGCGAGGCCGACATCCTGCGCCGCGTGATGGGCAAGAAGAAGGCCGACGAGCTCGCGAAGAACTTCGTCCTCTTCCAGGAGGGCGCCCGCAAGAACAACTACTCGGACGAGGCGATCCAGGCCCTGTGGGACGTGCTGGTCCCCTTCGCCGGCTACGCGTTCAACAAGGCGCACTCGTCCGCGTACGGCCTGGTCACGTACTGGACGGCGTACCTCAAGGCGAACTACCCGGCCGAGTACATGGCGGCCCTGCTGACCTCGGTGAAGGACGACAAGGACAAGTCCGCCGTCTACCTCAACGAGTGCCGGCGCATGGGCATCAAGGTGCTGCCGCCCAACGTCAACGAGTCGCAGCCGAACTTCGCCGCCCAGGGCGACGACGTGATCCTGTTCGGCCTGACGGCCGTGCGCAACGTCGGCCAGAACGTGGTCGATTCGGTCATCCGCAGCCGCAAGGCGAAGGGGAAGTACGCCTCGTTCCCCGACTTCCTCGACAAGGTCGAGGCCGTGGTGTGCAACAAGCGCACGATCGAGTCGCTGATCAAGGCGGGCGCCTTCGACGAGATGGGCCACACCCGCAAGGGCCTCGTCGCGCACCACGAACCGATGATCGACAACGTGGTGCAGGTCAAGCGCAAGGAGGCCGAGGGGCAGTTCGACCTGTTCGGCGGGATGGGCGAGGAGCAGTCCGACGAGCCGGGCTTCGGGCTCGACGTGGAGTTCTCCGACGTCGAGTGGGACAAGTCGTACCTGCTCGCGCAGGAGCGGGAGATGCTCGGCCTGTACGTCTCCGACCATCCGCTGTTCGGCATCGAGCACGTGCTGTCCGACAAGTCGGACGCCGCCATCTCGCAGCTGACGGGCGGCGAGCACGCGGACGGCGCGGTCGTCACGATCGGCGGCATCATCTCGGGCCTGCAGCGCAAGATGACCAAGCAGGGCAACGCCTGGGCGATCGCGACGGTCGAGGACCTGGCCGGTTCCATCGAATGCATGTTCTTCCCGGCGACGTACCAACTCGTCTCCACGCAGCTGGTGGAGGACACCGTCGTCTTCGTCAAGGGCCGTCTCGACAAGCGCGAGGACATCCCGCGCCTGGTCGCGATGGAGCTGTCCGTGCCGGACCTGTCCAACGCCGGCACCGACGCGCCGGTCACGATCACGATCCCCACGGTCCGCGTCACCCCGCCGATGGTGAGCCGGCTCGGGGAGATCCTGGGCAACCACCGGGGCAACTCGGAGGTCCGCATCAAGCTGCAGGGCGCCCGCAAGACGACCGTGCTGCGGCTCGACCGGCACCGGGTGCAGCCCGATCCGGCCCTCTTCGGCGACCTGAAGGTGCTGCTCGGCCCATCCTGCCTGGCTGGCTGACCGGCGGGGCCGGCACGGACCGGCCCGCCCGTCCGCGGCGGCAGCGGCCGCGGCGGGATTCCGGCCGGGGACCGGCATGCGAGGGGCGCGCCCGCCGGCGGCGGGCGCGCCCCTCGCGCATGTCCCGTCCCCTGCGCACCGGGGGGCGGGGGCACGGCCCACGGGGCCCGCGCGGAGCGTCAGTTGTGGCCGAAGCGCTTCTGCCGCTTGCCGTGGGCGGTGGGCTCCGGAGCGGTGAACCTGGCCTGCTCGGACTCGCTCATCTTCTCGGCGGCGGGCGACGTGGCGGTCGCGGCGCGGTCGGCGGCCTGCGGCTTGCTCCGGTCGCGGTTGCGGTTCTTGGCCATGGTGTACCTCCTGAAGGGGTTGTGGGGCCAGGGCCGTTGCCAGACTCACACGCCCGGAAAACCAGCGCATTTTGGATCATTGCCGTGTGTAGTGATCCCTCGTCACAGGGGTCCCGCGCCGTCCGCCACGCCGATGATCCAGTTCGGGACCTTAAGGGGGGCCGAGTCGGGCAGACTCGAACCGAACCGGAAGCATCCCCCCTCCGATCCCGAGGTTCCCGAAAGAAGGTGGAACACGTGGACCGCTGCGTCGTCCTGGTGGACGCCGGCTATCTGCTGGGCGCCGCCGCGAGCCTCCTCGCCGGAGAGCCGGCCCGCTCCCGCATCACCGTCGACCACGTCGCCCTGATCAGGGGCCTGCGCGAGCGCGCGGAACAGGAGACGGAACGCCCGCTGCTGCGCATCTACTGGTTCGACGGCGCCCCCGACCGGGTCCCCCAGCCCGAGCACCGCAGGCTGCGCGTGATGCCCCGCGTGACGGTCAGGCTCGGCGCCCTGACCCGCAGCGACGGCCGGTGGGCGCAGAAGGGCGTGGACGCGGCGATGCACGCCGAACTGACGGAGCTGGCGAGGAATCGTGCCTGCTCCGACATCGTCCTCGTCACCGGTGACGGGGACCTGCTGCCGGGCCTGATGTCCGCGAAGGAGCACGGGGTCGCCGTGCACCTGTGGGCCGTGCAGGCCGCCGACGGCGACTACAACCAGTCCGAGGACCTCGTCGCCGAGGCGGACGAGCGCCGCGTGCTCGACCGCGGCTGGATCACCCGCGCGGTGGGCGCGCGGGACCTCGGCATCTGCCAGCCCTCGCCCGCCACCCGGCCCGACATCGCGGCGATCCTGGCCGCTCCGCTGCCCGAGTCCGCGCCGGAGGGTCCCGGCCGCCGGGAGGGGCAGCCGGCGGGCGGGCCGGGCAGCGTCCCCGCCG
>NZ_JAKGCV010000248.1 GCF_021556455.1 Streptomyces fuscigenes
CCACGCCCCCGCCCGCAAGCCCGCCACGAACCGCCGGACCTGCCCCCGCACCGCCGGACCCGCCCCCGCACCGCCGGACCCGCCCGAACCGGACCCGCCCCACATCGCCCGAACCGGCCCCACCACCGCCCGCGAGGCCCGCGCCCAACGGACCCGCCCGGCACCTCACCGACCGAAAGGCATCCGCCGTGAGCACCGAAGCGTACGTCTACGACGCCGTCCGCACGCCGCGCGGCCGCGGCAAGGCGAACGGCGCCCTGCACGGGACCAAGCCCATCGACCTCGTCGTCGGCCTCATCAAGGAGACCCGCCGCCGCTTCCCCGGTCTCGACCCCGCAGCCATCGACGACGTCGTCCTCGGCGTCGTCAGCCCGCTGGGCGACCAGGGCTCCGACATCGCCCGCATCGCCGCGCTCGCCGCGGGACTGCCCGAGACCGTCGCGGGCGTTCAGGAGAACCGCTTCTGCGCCTCCGGGCTCGAAGCCGTCAACCTGGCCGCGGCCAAGGTCCGCTCGGGCTGGGAGGACCTCGTCCTCGCGGGCGGTGTCGAGTCCATGTCGCGCGTGCCGATGGGATCGGACGGCGGTGCCTGGGCCATGGACCCGATGACCAGCCTGGAGGTGGGCTTCGCGCCCCAGGGCATCGGGGCCGACCTGATCGCGACGCTCGGCGGCTACACGCGGCGCACGGTGGACGAGTTCGCCGCGCTCTCGCAGGAGCGCGCCGCGGCGGCGTGGAAGGACGGCCGCTTCGAGCGGTCCGTGGTGCCGGTGCTCGACCGCAACGGGCTCACCGTCCTCGACCACGACGAGCACCTGCGGCCCGGTACGACGGCGGACTCCCTCGCCGCGCTCAAGCCGTCGTTCGCGCAGATCGGCGAGGCAGGCGGGTTCGACGCCGTGGCACTGCAGAAGTACCACTGGGTGGAGCGCATCGACCACGTCCACCACGCGGGCAACTCCTCGGGCATCGTGGACGGTGCCGCCCTCGTCGCCGTCGGCTCCCGGGAGATCGGCGAGCGCTACGGCATGGTGCCGCGCGCCCGGATCGTCTCCGCCGCCGTCACCGGCTCCGAGCCGACCATCATGCTGACCGGCCCCGCCCCCGCGACCCGCAAGGCGCTGGCCAAGGCGGGCCTGACGATCGACGACATCGACCTCGTCGAGATCAACGAGGCGTTCGCCGCGGTGGTGCTGCGCTTCGTCGACGAGATGGGCCTGAACCTCGACAAGGTCAACGTCAACGGGGGCGCGATCGCGCTCGGCCATCCGCTCGGGGCCACCGGCGCGATGATCCTCGGCACCCTCGTGGACGAGCTCGAACGGCAGGACAAGCGGTACGGGCTCGCCACGCTGTGCATCGGCGGCGGCATGGGCGTCGCGACCGTCGTCGAGCGCGTCTGAGAGCGCCTGCCCGCCCCCGAAACCCGCCACCGCCCGCCACCGCCCGCCACGTCCGCAACGGAGCCGCAGCATGAGCGAGTCCACCACCATCCGCTGGGAACAGGACGGGACCGGCGTCGTCACCCTCGTCCTCGACGACCCGGACCAGTCCGCCAACACCATGAACGACGCGTTCCGCCGCTCGCTCGGCGCCGTCGCGGACCGGCTGGAGGCCGAACGCGAGAGCGTACGGGGTGTCGTCGTCACGTCCGCGAAGAAGACCTTCTTCGCCGGCGGCGACCTGCGGGACCTCGTCCGCCTCGGCCCCGGCGACGCCGAGCAGGTCTTCGCGCGCGGCATGGAGATGAAGCGCGCCCTGCGCCGCATCGAGACCCTCGGCAAACCCGTCGTCGCCGCGATCAACGGGGCCGCGCTCGGCGGCGGTTACGAGATCGCGCTGGCCTGCCACCACCGGGTGGCGCTGGACGCGCCCGGCTCGCGCATCGGACTTCCCGAGGTCACGCTCGGCCTGCTGCCGGGCTCGGGCGGAGTCGTGCGCACCGTGCGCCTGCTCGGTGTCGCCGACGCGCTGCTGAAGGTCCTCCTGCGGGGCACCCGGCACACCCCGCGCCGCGCACTCGACGCGGGGCTCGTGCACGAGGTCGCCGACACGCCCGAGGACCTGCTCGCCAGGGCGCACGCGTACATCGACGCGCATCCCGAGTCGCACCAGCCGTGGGACACCCCGGGCTACCGCATCCCCGGCGGCACGCCCGCCGATCCGCGCTTCGCCGCGACCCTGCCGGCCTTCGCGGCCACGCTCAGGAAGCAGACCGCCGGCGCCCCGCTGCCCGCGCCGCGCAACATCCTGGCGGCCGCGGTCGAGGGGAGCCAGGTCGACTTCGACACGGCCCTCGCCATCGAGTCCCGCTACTTCGCGGAGCTGGCCACCGGCCGGACCGCCAAGAACATGATCCAGGGCTTCTTCTTCGACCTGCGGGCCGTCAACTCCGGCGCCAGCAGGCCCCGGGACGTCCCGCCGTCCACCGTCCGCCGCGTCGCCGTGCTGGGTGCCGGGGCGATGGGCGCGGGCATCGCGTACGCCTGCGCCCGCGCGGGCCTCGACGTCGTCCTCAAGGACGTGACGCGCGAGGCGGCCGAGAAGGGCAGGGCCCACTCCGAGCGGCTGCTCGCGAAGGCGGTCGAGCGGGGCCGCACCACCCGGGCGGACGCCGACCTGGTCCTCGGCCGCATCACCGCGACCGCCGAGCCCGCCGACCTCGCGGGATGCGACGCCGTGATCGAGGCCGTCTTCGAGGACACGGCGCTCAAGCACCGGGTCTTCCAGGAGGCGCAGGAGGTCGTCGACCCGGACGCGCTACTGTGCTCCAACACCTCCACGCTGCCCATCACCGCGCTCGCCAAGGGCGTGCGGCGCCCGGCCGACTTCGTCGGGCTGCACTTCTTCTCACCCGTCGACCGCATGCCGCTCGTCGAGATCATCCGCGGCGGGCAGACGGGCGACGCCGCTCTGGCCCGGGCCTTCGACCTGGTCCGGCAGCTCCGCAAGACGCCGGTCGTGGTCAACGACTCCCGCGGGTTCTTCACCTCCCGGGTCATCGGGCGCTTCCTCAACGAAGGCGTCGCCATGGTCGGCGAGGGCATCGAGCCCGCGTCCGTCGAGCAGGCGGCGGCCCAGGCGGGCTATCCGGCCAAGGTCCTGTCCCTGATGGACGAGCTGACCCTGACCCTGCCCCGGCGCATCCGCCGCGAGGCCCGGCAGGCGGTCGAGGAGGCCGGCGGCACCTGGAGCGCGCACCCCGCGGACGCCGTGGTGGACCGGATGGTCGACGAGTTCGGCCGCGGCGGCAGGGCGGCGGGGGGCGGCTTCTACGAGTACGGCCCGGACGGCGCCCGCCTGCGGCTGTGGCCGGGGCTGCGGGAGCACTTCACGCGGCCCGGCCGCGAGATCCCCTTCGCGGACATGCGGGAGCGGATGCTGTTCGCGGAGGCGCTCGACGCCGTGCGCTGCCTGGACGAGGGGGTCCTCACCTCCGTCGCCGACGCCAACGTGGGTTCGCTGCTCGGCATCGGCTTCCCCGCCTGGACGGGCGGCGTGCTCCAGTACGCGGTGGGCTACGACGGGGGCCTGCCCGGCTTCGTGGCCCGCGCCCGCGAGCTGGCCGACCGCTACGGCGACCGCTTCCTGCCGCCCGACTCCCTCGTGGACCGCGCGCGGAGCGGGGGCACGTACACCGACCGCTGACCGGGCGGGCCCGGGGGCCTCGGACCGGCGCCCGGCCCCGGCCGGTCACACCGGCGGGGCGCCCCGGCCCGAACGGCCGGTGTCCGCGCGGGGGCCGGGCGCGGCCCCGGGGGTCTCCGTACCGGGGCCGGGCCCCCGGCCCGCCGCCTCCGTGTCCGCCCCGTCGGCCAGGTCGCGCAGCTCCGCCGTCAGCGAGCGCTGGAAAGCCGTGACCAGCGCCTGCAGCACCAGCGGCCGCAGCGGCTCCGACAGGGACCGCACGGCGGCCGCCCGGTCGTCCGCGTCCTCGCCGCCGCCCAGCCGGGGAGCCCACACCTCGTCGCGGAACAGCCGCGTCAGCTCGTGCGCCGCCGCCCGGGTGTGCTCCATCAGCACGGCGCGGGCCGCCAGGATCGTCTCCCGCTCGATCGGCACGTCCAGCAGCTCCACGCCCAGCCGCAGCATGGCCGCGTCCACGAGGTACGCGCCGGGGGCGTCGGCCACCGGTGCCAGCGCGCCCATCGCGGCCAGCCGCTCGACGTCCTCGTCCGCCAGCGGCCGGCCCGCCCGCCGCTCCAGCTCGGTGCGCGTGGCGCGCTCCGCCCCGTCCGGCGCCCAGGACGCCACCAGCGCCCGGTGGATGGCGAGGTCGCGCGCGCCGAGTCCCTCCGGCAGCCGGGCCACGTACCGCTCGATGGCCGCGAGCGTCATGCCCTGAGCCCGCAGCTCCTCGATCAGCGCGAGGCGGGCCAGGTGCGCGGGGCCGTATCGGCCCACCCGGCGCGGCCCGAGCTCGGGCGGCGGGAGCAGCCCGCGGGTCGAGTAGAAGCGCACGGTCCGCACGCTCACCCCGGCCCGGGCCGCGAGCTCGTCCACGGTGCACGACCGCGGTGCGCCGTCCCCGTCCGTTGCGGCCTCGCGCCCCTCCATCGCCGTGCCCCGCCTCCCGCCGGCCAACGTCCGTACAGCCCTTTCGTCCAGGCAGTATCGCCGCATCGGCGGAGCCGCGGGAAGCCGGGCCCGCCCGGGCCGGGCGTGAGAACCGTCCGGCTCCGGTCCGTCCCCGTGGCCGGGTGGCCGTGCGGCCGGACCGTGCGGCCGGGTCCGTCAGGCCGTGGCCCGCCGCACCAGCGTCGTGCGCATGATCAGCGAATCGCCGTCGGACGCCGTGGCGACCTGTCCCGCCGTGTCCTGGACGGCCGCGGTGCCGCCCTCCTCCAGGCCCTGGAGCAGCAGCCGGGCCATCAGCCGGCCCTGCCCCTCCACGTCCTGCCGCACGGTCGTCAGCGGCGGGTCCGTCGACTCGGCCACCGAGTCCATGTCGTCGAAGCCCACGAGCGCCACGTCCTGCGGCACCCGTCGGCCGTGCTCCTTCAGCACGCGCAGGGCGCCCGACGCCATCAGGTCGTTGGCCGCGAACACCGCGTCGACGTCCGGCCGCCGCTCCAGCAGCTCCGCCATGGCGCGAGCCCCGCTCTCCGGCGTGAAGTCGCCCTGCGCGACGAGTGTCCCGTCGTACGCGCCCCCGACGACGTCCCGGTAGCCGTCCAGCCGGTCGGTGCCCGACGTCTGGTTCGGCGGCCCCGCGATGTGCGCGATGCGGTCGCGGCCGAGGTCGCGCAGCAACCGCACGGCCACCCGCGCGCCGTCGCGGTTGTCCGCGTCCACGTACGGCACGGCCTGCCGGTCCGGCGACGCCGTCCACACCGGGCGGCCCCCGTACACCGTCGGGATGCCCGCCCGCCGCGTGATGGCGGGGATCGGGTCCTCGGTGTGCAGCGAGAACGCCAGCGCGCCGTCGACGTGCCCGCCGGCCAGGTAGCGCGACACACGCTCGAAGTCGCCGCTCGCCTCCACCAGCATCAGTACCAACTGCGTGTCGTGTGCGGTGAGTTCCTTGCTGATTCCGCGGATCTGCCGGAAGAAGAACGGGTCCGAGAAGATGCGCACCTCGGGCTCGGGGATGATGACGGCGACCGCACCGGTGCGCCGGGTGACGAGCGTGCGCGCCGCGTGGTTCGGGACGTATCCCAGCTCCTCGACCGCCCGGTGCACCTTGTCCGCGAGGGACTGGCGCACGCCGGTGCTGCCGTTGACCACGCGCGAGACCGTGGCGCGCGACACGCCCGCCCGCGCCGCGACGGCCTCCAGCGTCGGGCGGGGCTCCGACGGCGGTCTCGACCCGGCGGTGGCCTGCGGGGACGTGTCGGGCACGGTGCGCTCCTCGTCTCGGAATGCCGCACAGCCTAGTTGCTGCGGGCCCGCATGATCGGGGCGGGCCGCGCGCGGACACCCGGCTGCCGTCGCAGGTCAATGCCGTTAAAATCGTCGGCCTGATGACTGCCACGCTCGTAGCCAAAGCCCTCGCCGCAGGTCACGGGGCGCGCTCCCTGTTCTCCGGGCTCGATCTCGTCGTCGCCCCCGGCGATGTGATCGGCCTCGTCGGTGTCAACGGCGCGGGAAAGTCCACGCTGCTCCGGCTGCTCGCCGGGCTGGACACACCCGAGGACGGTGCGCTGTCGCTGTCGCCGCCGACCGCGACGGTGGGCCACCTGCCGCAGGAGCCGGAGCGGCGCCCCGGTGAGAGCGTCCGTGCGTTCCTCGCGCGCCGCACCGGCGTCCACGACGCGCAGACCGCCCTGGACGAGGCCACGGCCGCCCTGGTCGAGGCGGCGCCCGGTGCGGACGACGCGTACGCGGCGAGCCTGGAGCGCTGGCTCGCCCTCGGCGGCGCCGACCTGGAGGAGCGTGCGGAGGAGACGGCGGCCTCGCTCGGGCTGACGGTCAGCCTCGACCAGCCCATGACGACGCTGTCCGGAGGCCAGGCAGCCCGCGCGTCCCTGGCCTCGCTGCTGCTGTCGCGCTACGACGTCTTCCTCCTCGACGAGCCCACCAACGACCTCGACCTGGACGGCCTGGAGCGGCTCGAGACGTTCGTGCGGGGCCTGCGCGCCGGGACCGTCGTCGTCAGCCACGACCGCGAGTTCCTCTCCCGCACCGCGACGAAGGTCCTCGAACTCGACCTCGCCCAGCAGCGGACCGCCCTGTACGGAGGCGGCTACGAGGCGTACCTGGAGGAGCGCGAGACGGCCCGCAGGCACGCGCGCGAGGAGTACGAGGAGTACGCGGACCGCCGCTCGTCCCTCCAGACACGCGCCCTGACGCAGCGGGCCTGGATGGAGAAGGGCGTCAAGAACGCCCGCAGGAAGGCCCCCGACAACGACAAGATCGGCCGCAAGTTCCGCTCGGAGGCCACCGAGAAGCAGGCCGCGAAGGCCCGGCAGACGGAACGGCTGATCGAGCGCCTGGACGTGGTGGAGGAGCCGCGCAAGGAGTGGGAGCTGCGGATGACGATCGCCGCCGCGGACCGCTCGGGCGCGGTGGTGGCCACGCTCAACGGCGCGGAGGTGCACCGCGGCGCCTTCCGGCTCGGGCCCGTCACCGTGGGCATCGACCGGACGGACCGCGTCGCCATCACCGGACCCAACGGCGCCGGCAAGACCACACTGCTGGCCGCGCTGCTCGGCCGGGTGAAGCTCGACGCCGGCCACGGCGGCCTCGGCTCCGGAGTCGTGGTGGGCGAGGTCGACCAGGCACGCCGGCTCTTCCTCGGCACCGACACCCTGCTGGACGCGTTCCGCGCGGCCGTGCCCGACACCGATCCGGCCGACGTGCGCACGCTGCTGGCCAAGTTCGGCCTGAAGGCGGACCACCTGACGCGGCCCGCCACCACGCTGTCACCCGGCGAACGCACCCGGGCCGCGCTGGCGCTCCTCCAGGGCCGGGGTGTGAACCTGCTGGTCCTGGACGAGCCGACCAACCACCTCGACCTGGCCGCCATCGAGCAGCTCGAATCGGCCCTCGACTCCTACGACGGCACGCTGCTGCTCGTCACGCACGACCGCAGGATGCTCAAGGCCGTGCGCACCACCCGCAGGCTCGACGTGCGCGAGGGCCGCGTCACGGAGCGCTGACCCGCTCACGCGACACGGCCCTCTCCCTCGTCCCGCCCGGTGCGAGGGGCCTGCACCGCCGGTGTCACATGGCGGCCGAGATGATGAGGGCGGCGAACACGGCTGTCAGGACGAGGCCGACCGCGCCCAGGATCAGCCCGGCCTGCGCCGCTCCCGCGTTGGCGGCCTCGCCGCGCGCGACGCGTTTGCGGCCGGCCACACCGAAGACCACCGCGAGCACACCGAGTACCAGGCCGGCGGGCCAGTACCACGACATCAGCACGCCGATGACGCCGACGACCAGGGCGCTCGTGCCCATGCCGCCCCGCTCGGAGTGCATCGTCACACCGTGCGCGCCGCCACCGCCGGACGTGTAGCCCGCCATGATGTCTCCCTCGTCCAAGTCCCCTTGTCCGTCTTGCGGTCCGGCTACCCAGGGCGGGACCGGGCACGCGCCGGGCGGTCCGATCGGTCACACTTCCTTCACACGCCGAGGGGGTGCGGCACCGTGTGTCCGGTGCCGCACCCCCTCGTGCAGGGCAGTGCAGTGCAAGTGCGGTGGAGTGCGGTTCACTTCACTGCAGGTCACTGCAGGTCACTGCAGGTCAATGCCGCGCGACGCAGTACGCAGCACCGCGCCGCAGAGCCCTGCGGTGCCGTGCTCAGCGCTCCTTGCCGAGCAGGCCCGCCCGGCGCAGGGCGTCCGCCATCGCGCTGTTGGACGGCGCGGGGGCCGCCTGCCGGCGCTTGCCCCCGCCATTGCCACCGCCCGCGGGCGCGCCCGAGCCGGAAGCCG
>NZ_JAKGCV010000249.1 GCF_021556455.1 Streptomyces fuscigenes
GGGCGCACCCGTACAGCGCGAGCCCGGCGAGCAGCAGCGGCCTGGCCCGTGCGGCGAAGTCGGCGAGCGCCCGGCTGCGGGTCAGCCTGCGCCGCGCGCCCTCGGCGAAGAGGCGGGCACTCCAGGCCGCGGGCGCCGTCGCGAAGGCGAGGGCCACCAGCGGGGTGAGGGTGGCATGCCAGGCACCGCCGCCCACGAGCGCGGCGAGCAGCCCGTCGCCGCACACGATCCAGGCGAGCAGCCAGTGGACCCACGGCCCCGCGCCACGGGCCGTGCGGCCGTGGTCGCGGATGCGCAGGGGACCGCCACGCAGGCTCGCCGCGACGGCTCCGGAGCACGCGAAGGCGCCTGCCAGCACGGCCGCGAACCGGGTCGCCCCGCCGAGGTGGTCCAGCGCGTACAGGGTGAGGGCTGCCGTCACGCCCGGGAGGAGGGTGACGAGGGTCCAGGGGGCGGGCCTCGCGCGGGCGTCCCGCCCGGCGGGCGCGTCCGTGGCGTTCGGTGCGTCCCAGTCGCGGGGTGCGTCCGTGCCGGCGGTTGTGTCCGTGCCGGTGGTCGTGTCCGTGCCGGCGGGTGCGTCCTGCGTGGAGGTCGAGTCCGGCCGCGCGGCGTCCGGTGCGGCGGAGGCCGCCGTCGCGGGTAGCGCCGCCGCGAGTCCCGTGGGGTCCGTGTCGCGGGGGACGCGGGCGTACAGCTCCTCGGCGAGCGCGAAGACGTCCCGGTGGCGGAAGCGGGTGAGCGCCTCGCGGTCGGAGATGCCGTGCGCCTCCAGGCCCGCGGCGATCTCCAGGGGGTCGACGGCCCGCTCGCACAACTGCCGGTAGCGGTGCAGGAGGAGCTTGACCGGGTCGGCGGTGCCGCGCCGCAGGGGCAGGCGCGGCGCGCCCCCGGGGAGGCATAAAGCGGGCCGGCCGGACCCCATCGGCGTGGGTCCGGCCGGCCGTGGTGCGCGGTCCCGCCCGGTGGGCGGGCCGCGCACGATGCTGAGGAGCTCGTGCTACGCCGTGGCGGCCGGCTTGCTCTCCTCGTCCTTGGAGAACGCCGCCGCCGTGGTGCGCAGCGGAACCTCCTTGATCATGAGGGACAGGACGAACGCGACGACCAGCACCGCGGCGCCCACCAGGAACGCCACCGAGATGGCGTCGGTGAAGCCGACCTTGAAGGGGTGCGCGAGCGCCGGGTCCAGCTTGGACAGGAACGACGTGTCGTTCAGCGCACCGGTGTTGGCGTGCGTCAGCTGGTTGAGCTGGTCCGGGTGGGCCTGCGCGGCCTTCGCGAAGGCGGGCGTGTGCTGCGCGGCGTGGAAGGCGTCCGAGATCTTGCCGACGACGATCGAGTACACGATCGAGAGGAAGACCGCGACACCGACGGTGCCGCCCATCTGCCGGAAGAACGTGGTCGACGAGGTCGCCACGCCGATGTCGCGCGGCGGGACCGCGTTCTGCATCGCCAGCACGATCGTCTGCATGTTCAGGCCGAGGCCCGCGCCGACGACGAACATCGCGGAGTCGATGTACACGAGACCGCTGTCGGCCGTCATCCGCCAGAGCATCAGCATGCCGGCGACCAGCAGCACACAGCCGATGACCGGGAAGATCTTGTACTTGCCCGTGCGGGACGTCACCTGGCCGGAGACCAGCGAGAGCAGCATGATGCCGAGGACCAGCGGCAGCGTCAGCAGACCGGCCTTGGTCGGCGAGTTGCCCTTCACCAGCTGGAGGTACAGCGGCAGCAGCGTGATGCCGCCGAACATGCCGATACCGATGATGAACGACTGCGCCGTACCGACCGCGAACACGCCGTTCTTGAACAGGCGCATCGGCAGCAGGGCGTCGTCGCCCGCGCGCCGCTCGGCCAGCAGGAACAGCACGATTCCGACGGCGCCGATGATGTACCCGGCGAGCGAGCGGCCGGAGCCCCATCCCCACTCGCGGCCCTGCTCGGCGACGACCAGCAGCGGCACCAGCGCGATCACCAGGGAGACGGCGCCCTGGTAGTCGATCTTGTGGTCGCGGCGGACGTGGTCGAGGTGCAGCACCTTGGCGACGACGACGAGCGCGGCGGCGCCGATCGGGACGTTGATCAGGAAGATCCAGCGCCATCCGTCGATGCCCGCGACCGTGCCGGCGCCGGCGAGCGCGCCGCCGATGACCGGGCCCAGCACGCTGGACGTGCCGAAGACGGCCATGAAGTAGCCCTGGTACTTGGCACGCTCACGCGGCGGGATGATGTCGCCGATGATCGCGAGGGCCAGCGAGAACAGGCCGCCGGCGCCGATGCCCTGGAAGGCGCGGAACGCGGCGAGCATGTACATCGACGTCGACAGCGTGCACAGCGCCGAGCCGACGACGAAGACGGATATCGCGAACATGAAGAACGGCTTGCGGCCGTACTGGTCGGACAGCTTGCCGTACAGCGGGGTCGCGATCGTGGACGTGATGAGGAACGCCGTGGTGACCCAGGCCTGGGCGGTGAGCCCGTGCAGGCTCTCACCGATCTTGTAGATCGCGGTGGAGACGACGGTCTGGTCGAGCGCGGCCAGGAACATGCCCAGCAGCAGGCCGGAGAGGATCACCATGATCTGGCGATGCGTGTAGCCGGTCGGTCTCGGCTCCTCGGGGATGCCCGGGCCGACGTTGGCCGACGCGGCGTCGGCGGTGGACGTCATTGCGTTGTTTCCTTTCGGGCCGCCGGACGGAAGGGTCCCCCGTCGTTGTCGGCGAGCTTGGTCTTGTAGGCGAGGAAGTCGTCGGCGAAGCGGGCGACCAGCGCGGTGAGCTGTCCGCGCTCGCTGTCCTCCCAGGTGTGCAGCATGTGTTCGTAGTGCAGGTTCCTGCGCTGCTTGCGGGCGTCGACCGCCTCCCGCGCCTTGTCGGTGGCGGTCAGCAGGCTGGCGCGGCCGTCCACGGCGTCCGCGTGCCGCTCCAGGAAGCCGTCCCGTACGAGCTGGGCGACGTGCCTGCTCACGGTGGAGGGGTCGGACTGGACCTGCTCGGCGAGTTCCTTCACTCGGAGCGGGCCCTGCGTCACCACCGCGGTCATGAGCAGGAACGTCGACCAGTCGACGTCGTTGCGTGCCTTGTCGATCATGTGCTGCCGGGTCTTGAGGAACAGGTGCATCAGCCGCTCCATGGCTTCCGCCAGCTGCGTGATGGGTTCACCGAACGCGCACTCGCCCGCCGGCGCGCGCGCCGGTTCCGGTCCCTGCTGCGGGGGCACGCCGCTCATGCCCTGCTCCTCCTGTGGCCGTGTGGTGCAACTGCATGCGTCATGCAAGTGCTTGCCTCACACAACCATATCGCGTGACTGGCGTTCATATGACCACGAGGCGGGGGCGTGCGGAGGCGGGCAGG
The DNA here is from genome assembly GCF_021556455.1 of Streptomyces fuscigenes. Lineage (GTDB taxonomy): Bacteria > Actinomycetota > Actinomycetes > Streptomycetales > Streptomycetaceae > Streptomyces > Streptomyces fuscigenes. Next base: position 3,354 of record NZ_JAKGCV010000249.1, read on the forward strand.
CTCGCGGGCGGGGCCGCACGCACGCCCCGCCGGATCCGGAGTCGGCCCCTCCGGTGTCGGGTGGTGCCCGTGGTGCCCGTGGGGCGGCGCTCGCGGCCCTCGCCCGTGCGGCGCCGCGGCGACCGGAGGCCCCTCCGCGGCGACGGCGCGCCATTCGGCTGCCCGACTGCCCTGCCGTCGTCCGGACGGGGGCCGGACGGGGGCCGGACGGGGGCCGGACGGGGGCTCCCGCCATGGCGTATGCGGCCCTCCGGGCGCCCTCCGGCTCGCAGAGCCGGGCCCCGGCGCCGAATTGGCTTGCTTCCGAGGTTCTGGACACTCGGCGGGAGGGCATCACCCCGCTTGGGGTCGCGGCACCGGCAGACCGGCCCCCGCCGTGCACGTGCGGACTTCCCGAGGGGGAGACTCATGAGCCCACTGAGCAGCCCGTCCTTCACGCTGACGGGCGAGGTGGCGCGCCCGGTCCGGCTGACCGTGGCGGATCTGCGGGCCCGCTGGCCGCAGCGCAGCGCCGACGTCGTCTTCCGCTGCTCCCGCAACGGCCCTCGCGGCCACTCCTTCGCCGGCCCCCTGCTGCGGGACGTCGTGGCCGAGGCGGGGCCGGTCTTCGGCGGGACGGGCCGGAAGGCCCGCGCCCGCTTCCTGCTCGCCGTCGGCGGGGGTGACGGACATCACGCCGTGCTCTCCTGGGCGGAGATCGACGCGGACTTCGGCGACGTGCCGGTGCTGCTGGCGACCGACATGGACGGCCGGGGCCTGGAGGACGAGGGGACGCAGCTCATCGTGCCGTCGGACCACTGCGGCGCGCGGTACGTCAGCGCGGTCACGTCCGTCCGGGTGACGGAGTGGGCGCGGGAGCCGGCTGCGCCGCCCCCGCCCGAAGGGGTGGCGACGACTCCTGCCGGCCCGGTCCCGGTCGCGGTCCGCTCAGGCCAGGGCGAGTGAGACCTCCGTCGCCTTGATCAGCGCGACCACCGGGGAGCCCGCGGCGAGCCGCAGCTCCGCCACGGCGTCCCGGGTCACGGCGCAGGTCAGCTCGGCCCCGGCGACCGACACCTTGACGCTCGCCATGGCGCCCCCCGTCACGACGCCGGCGACCGTCCCGGGGATCTGGTTGCGGATGGACAGGCCCGTCACCGGGCCGGTGGCCAGCGAGACCTCCGTCGACTTGACCAGGGCGCGCACGGCCGTGCCCTCGGCGAGGCCGAGGTCCCCGGCGGCCTCCCGCGTGATCGCGGCCGTGAGCGGCCCGCCGCCGTCGAGCCGCAGCTTCACCACGGCCATCACCTCCCCGGGCGTCACCGAGACGACCGTGCCGGGGATCTGGTTGCGGATGCTCAGGGTCATGGGGCGCCTCACGGGTGGGGGAGCGGCCGTTCCACCGGGACGGCGGACGGGACGGGCGGGATGGATGGGACGGCGATACGACCGGACGGGACGGCGGCCCGACCGGGAGAACGGGAAGCGGGACAGGGTGTGGTGGCGCGGCCGGAGGGCCGGCCGGGTGTGGGCGGCCTCCGCCGTCTGAATAATCCGAATCGACCGTATAGACCGTATCGACCGCATAGACCTTATATGGGCTGCTTCGGCTGGACTGTATCGCCGGGAGTGCCGGCGGCGGCCTCCCGGCACTCCCTCCGGCGGGGTGGCCTCAACGCGCCCCTGCCCCTGCCCGTGCCCGTGCCCGCGCCCTTGACCGTGCCCGGCGCCCGGCGGCGCGGGGCCCCCGTCCCAGGGGATCGGGCCCGTGCCCCTGCGTCCCGGATGCTGGGACGACCCGTCCACACCCGGCGCGTACCGGCCACCCCTCCGCCCGCCGGCGCCCCGGGGGTGACGTGCCAGAATCGCGCGGTACGGGCGGATCCGGCACGGAAGAGGGGCGAGCGGCCATGAGCGGCGCGGGCACGGAGGGCACACACGACGGCGGCGCGGTCGGCGGCCGGGAACCCTGGCAGTGGGACGAGGCGACCTGGCGCGGCCACGTCGACGCCGTGCGGGCGGGCCGGCCGCTGCGCCCGGCGCGCTGGCCCAACGGCGCCCGCGTCGCCGTCGCCCTCTCCTTCGACTCGGACCACGAGACGATCCCGCTGCGCAACGACGAGACGCAGCCCGGCAAGCTCTCGCAGGGCGAGTACGGCGCCCGGGCGGGCGTCCCCCGCATCCTGAAGCTGCTGCGCGACCGGTCGGTCCCGGCCACGTTCTTCATGCCCGCCGTCTCCGGGCTGCTGCACCCGGGGGAGGTGCGCGCGTACGTCGACGCGGGCCACGAGGTGGCGCTGCACGGCTGGATCCACGAGCGCAACATGCAACTCGCCGCGTCCGACGAGCGCGACCTGGCCTTCCGGGCCGCCGACACCCTGGAGGCCCTCAGCGGGCGGCGCCCCGTCGGCATCCGGACGCCGTCGTGGGACTTCTCCGACAACACGCTCGCCATCTCGCGCGAACTGGGCCTGCTGTACGACTCGTCGCTGATGGCCGACGACGAGCCGTACGAGATCCTCGACCACGGGGAGCCCACCGGCATGGTGGAGATCCCGGTCGAGTGGATCCGCGACGACGCGCCGTACTTCACGATGGACCGCTACACGTCCTCGCGGCCCTACACCCCGCCGCGCGGCGTGCTGTCGCTGTGGCGCGACGAGTTCGACCTGGCGCTGGAGGAGGGCGGCCTCTTCCAGCTGACGATGCACCCGCATGTCATCGGCCACCGCTCCCGCTTCGCCGTGCTGCGCGAACTGCTCGACCACATCGGTGCGTTCGACGTCTGGTACGCCACCCACGAGGAACTGGCCGCCTACGTCAAGCGGGAGTGCCCGCCGCCCGCCTGACGCGGAACGGCCCCGGACCGCCGGGTCCGGGGCCGCCGCGTGCCGGGAGCGGGGCGGGTGCCCGCGTACGGGCGCCCGCCCCCCGGTGTCAGCAGCTGAGGTTGCTGCCCGCCGGGACGCCCAGGATGCCCACGAAGCGCTGGTAGTTGGCGACGCGGCTCTGCACCTGCGCCGGATTGCCGCCGTTGCACTCGATGGACCCGTTGATGGAGCGGATCGTCTCGCCGAAGCCGCGGCCGTTGACCATCGCGTCGTGCGGGGTCATGGTGCCGGGGCCGGTCTGCGTGTCCCAGTACCAGAGGCCGGTCTTCCAGGCGATCGCCGCGTCCTGCTGCACCAGGTTGGGGTTGTCGAGGAGGTCGATGCCCAGCGCGTCGCCGGCCGCCTTGTAGTTGAAGTTCCAGCTGAGCTGGATGGGGCCGCGGCCGTAGTACGCGGACTGGCCCGCCGGGCAGCCGTAGGGCTGGCTCGTGTCGCAGTAGTGGGGGTAGTTGGCGGTGTTCTGCTCGACCACGTACTGGAGGTTGCCGGTCTCGTGCGCGACGTTGGCGAGGAAGGCCGCGGCCTCCTGCTTCTGCGTGGTGTCGCTGCCGGTGCGGGCGAAGCCCGGGTACGCGCCCAGGGCGTTGACCAGGCCCTGGTAGGTGTAGAAGCCGTTCCTGCTCGGGAACATCTGGTTGAACTGGGCCTCGCTGACGACGAAGGAGCCCGGGTTGCCGCCGTTGCCCGAGCCGTTCGTGCCGGCCGCGTTCCACTTCTGGTTCGACTGGCCGGTGCAGGTCCAGATCTGCAGGCGCGTGCCGTTCGCCGTCGAACGGTCCTTCACGTCGAGGCACTTGTTCGCGGCGAGGCCGACGATGTCGTGCGCGGAGTTGACCGACCACTTCTGGTTCGCCGCGCCGGTGCAGTCCCACAGCTGGACGAGGGCGCCGTCGCCGGTGCCGCCGCCGACGACGTCGAGGCACTTGCCGAGCGCGCGGACCGTGCCGTCGCCCGCGATCGTCCACTGCTGGGCGTTGCTGCCGTTGCAGTCGTAGAGCTGGACCGGCGTCCCGTTGGCGCTGTTCGCCGCGGCGACGTCCACGCACTTGCCGCCCAGGCCGGTGATCTGGCCGACCGGGTCGGCGGCCTGCGCCGGCACGGTGAACAGCAGGGAGAGGAGCGCCGCCACCGCGAGCGCGGCGGCGGATCTGACGAGCAGGAGACCGCGTGGGGGTTGTCTCAGCATGTCCGGGTTCCTTCTTCCCTGATCGCCCGGACCGCCGGTGTCGCGAACCGCCCCGCGACGCACGGGCGCGGCGGGGAGGTTCGGAGCGCGGCGGCGGGCAGCGGAAAAGTACGGGGTCGCTTGGATTGAAAGGGAAGGTCTAGACCTTGTCAAGGTCCTGTCAAAAATGTGTGCCGGAGGGCCGGCCGGACGCGGGCGCGGCGCCGTGCCGCCCCGGCCTGGCGATCACGCCTCCCGTCGCTGTAGCCGGTCGGCTACGCTCGGCGAGGAGCGGGCCGGGGCCGGCCCGCCCGGATCCACCTCTCCGGCGGCGGGGGCCGGGGCGGACCGCACGTGGCACGGCGTCCCGCGCGGCGCCGGCGCCACCGAGGACGGGACGACCGCCGTGACCACTGCCTCCTCGTCAGCACCGCCGGCACCGTTACGCGGGGGCTTCGCGGCCCTCACGCTCCACTCCTTCATCACGCACCACGACCGCCTCTGGCTGCGCTACGCGCACACCCGTACCGGCAGCGAACGTGCCGCGCGGGCGATCGTCGAGGCGACCTGCGCCCGCATCGCCGCCGACTGGCCGCGCATCCGGGAGGAAGGATCCCTGCCCGGCCGCGCCAGGGCGCTGCTCGCGGACGAGACGGGGCGCTGGCTGCGGCGGCACGGCAGGCCCCCGGTGCCCGCGGCCGCGGCTGCCTCCCGTGCCGCCGTGCGCGCACTCCTCCTGCACGAGACACGGGGCGCCTTGGCGGCACTGGAGGGCGAGACCGGGCTGTACGGGGCCATCGCCGCGCTCCCCGGCCGGCAGTACGACGTGATGGTCCTGCGCTACGTGCTGAGGGCGCCCGACGAGGAGGTCGCCGCGTACCTCGGCATCGAGCCCGCCACGGTGCGCTCGCACGTGCGGCACGCCCGGCGCCGCCTGGCGCGCGTGCTCGGCATCCCGGAGACGGCGCGGCGCGGCGCGTG
>NZ_JAKGCV010000024.1 GCF_021556455.1 Streptomyces fuscigenes
CCCGTCGCGTCCACCGGCGGCTGACCGGCCCGGGGCCCGCACGCCACCAGGCATGACGGGCCCTCACCGGACGCGCCGGGGCCCCCTCGGGATGCCGTCAGGGCGGTCCGGCGGCCTCCCCCTCGGGATGCCGTCAGGGCGGTCCGGGGGCCTCCCCTCGGGATGCCATCCGGCCGTCCGGGCCTCGGGGCTGCGACGTGAGCGGGCCGCCCGGCGCCCCGGCGACCGGGGTTCGATCCGGCCGCCCCGGCCCCGGGCCGCCGACGTGCGATCCGGCCGGCCGGGCCGTCGGGACGCGATCCGGGCCGCGAACCCGCCCGCCGGGGCCACTACTTGCCGCCCGAGGTGGCCTCCAGCCCCACGACCGACGCCACCAGCAGGCAGACGAAGAAGATGCGCGCCGCCGTGACCGGCTCGTGCAGGGCCACCATGCCCACCACCGCCGCACCCACGGCGCCGATGCCGACCCACACCCCGTAGGCGGTCCCGATCGGGAGCGACTTAGCGGCCTGCGCCAGCAGCACCATGCTCGCCGTGACCCCCACGACCGTGATCACGCTCGGCCACAACCGGGTGAACCCGTCGCTGAACTTCAGGGAGATCGACCAGACGACTTCCAGCAGTCCGGCCACGAAAAGGAGAACCCACGCCACGACGCACCTCCGGCATGACAGACGAATGCGGACAGTGCGTCGTCTTTGCGTTCGGTCGTCGCGCTCCGCCCGGTACGGCGCGTCTCGTCGGGCGTACCCCCGACCGTAGCAAAAAGGCCGCGGACCCGCCGCGCGAGCGAACCCTCCGCCCGGGACCCCGCGCCCGCGGCCGGCGATCCGCGGCGCCGCCGGATGGAGGTGGCGGCCCGCGGTACGCACCCCTGCCGGAGGTACGGCCCCGTCGCTAGAGGTACAGCCCCGTCGTGTCCTGCGAGCCCTCGAACCGGTCCGCCGCCACGGCGTGCAGGTCGCGCTCGCGCATCAGCACGTACGCCACGCCGCGCACCTCGACCTCCGCACGGTCCTCGGGGTCGTACAGCACCCGGTCGCCGGGCTCCACCGTCCGCACGTTCTGCCCGACGGCCACCACACCGGCCCAGGACAGCCGCCTGCCCACGGCCGCGGTCGCCGGGATCACAATGCCGCCGGAGGACCGCCGCTCGCCCTCCGGGATGTCCGTCCTGACCAGCACGCGGTCGTGGAGCATCCGGATGGGCAGCTTCTCGTGGGTGTTCTCGCTCACGCCCAGAAACCTACCTGCCCCGGCCGCCGCGGGAAGCCCCAGGGGCACACCGCGGCGGCCGGGGCCGGTCCGGCGTCACGCGCGGCGGCGCCGCAGCGAGACGGTCAGCAGACCGGCCACACCGACCAGCAGGAGCGCGGCCGGCACCACCCGCTCCAGGCGCGGCGAGCCCTCGTCCGTGACGAACTTCGCCTTCACGTCCGAGACCGTGCGGTTCACCGCGACGAACGCTCGCCCCGCGGTCTGGTCCACCGACGAGGCCACCTTGGCCTTGGCGTCACCCATGATCGTCTTGGGGTGCATGCGCACCCCGATCTCGTCGAGCGTCTCGGCAAGCTGCCCCCGTCGACGGACGATGTCCGCCTCGATCTGCGCAGGGGTCCTCGCATCGGCATCCGACACCGCGCCGCCTCCGTCGTCCCTCGTCGTATCCGGTTACACCTACCTCGACAGTCTGTCAGTTCCACCGTCCGCGCACCCGGCGGCACCCCCCATTACGCTCGGCGGCGTACGTCCCCGGGTGCGCACGGCCCCTTCCGGGTGCAAGAGCCGCGACACGGCGGCTCCCCCATCCGAAGGCGCGGGCACCCGGGCCCCATTTCCTGCACGAATTCGGCACACCACCGCACACGACGGAGAATCCATGAGCGAGCGACTCGCACCCGGCGCCACCGCCCCCGACTTCACCCTGGCCGACGCCGACGGCAACGAGATCTCTCTCGCCGACCACAGGGGCCGCAAGGTCATCGTGTACTTCTACCCGTCCGCCCTGACCCCCGGTTGCACGAAGCAGGCCTGCGACTTCACCGACAACCTCGGCGTGCTGGCCGGAGCGGGTTACGACGTCCTCGGCATCTCCCCGGACAAGCCCGAGAAACTTGCGAAGTTCCGCGAGAAGGAGAACCTGAAGGTGACACTTCTCAGCGATCCCTCGAAAGGCGTTCTGGAGTCGTACGGAGCCTTCGGGGAGAAGATGATGTACGGAAAGGCGGTAACCGGGGTCATCCGCTCGACGTTCGTCGTCGACGAGGAGGGAAAGATCGAGCGGGCCTTCTACAACGTGCGGGCCACAGGGCACGTCGCGAAGATCATCAAGGACCTGGGAATCTGAGCAGAACTGCCGGCGGCATGTGACCGGGGTCGCACTTCTGTGCGGCCCGGGTTTGCGGACGCTTGAAACGCGCAGAAGGTTCCACTGGACTTTGTTGTACGCAGAAAGGAACCCGCATGGCCGGCCAGGACTACGAAGAGATGGCCGACCCGGCAGCGGTCCGGCGCCACCCCACCTTGTTCCGCACCATCAAGCAGCGCCGGAACCCCCGCCTTCGCCGATCGGACATCACGGTCACGGACGACGCCGCCGTGAAACGAGCGGTGAAGGCGGCCGCCCTCGGTAACGCCATGGAGTGGTACGACTTCGGTATCTACAGCTACATGGCCGGAACCATCGGGAAAGTGTTCTTCCCCGGCGGAAGCGGCACGACCCAGCTGCTGCTGACCTTCGCCACCTTCGCCATCTCCTTCCTCGTACGGCCCCTCGGCAGCGTCATCCTCGGGCCCCTCGGCGACAAGCTCGGCCGCCAGCGCGTCCTCGCGCTCACCATGCTGATGATGGCCTTCGGCACCTTCTTCATCGGCGTGCTGCCCTCGTACGACGCCATCGGCCTGTGGGCCCCCGCGCTGCTCATCCTGCTACGCCTGGTGCAGGGCTTCTCCACCGGCGGCGAGTACGGCGGCGCCTCGACGTTCATCGCCGAGTACGCCCCCGACAAGCGCCGCGGCTTCTTCGGCAGCTTCCTCGAGTTCGGCACCCTCGCCGGATACGTCGGCGCCGCCGGCCTCGTCACGCTCCTCACCGTCACCCTCGGTGACAGCGGCCTCCAGGGCTGGGGCTGGCGCCTGCCCTACCTGCTCGCGGGACCGCTCGGCCTCATCGGCCTCTACCTGCGGCTGAAGCTGGACGAGACCCCCGCGTTCCAGAAGCTCTCCGCCGAGAACGTGCGCGTCCGGGCCTCCGAGGCCGCCGACACCGTCGAGACGACCGCCAAGGGCGACCTCCGGAAGATCTTCAGCAACTACTGGCGTCCGCTCGTGCTGTGCGTCGCCCTCGTCGCCGCGTACAACATCACCGACTACATGCTGCTGTCGTACATGCCGACGTACCTCTCCGACGAACTCGGCTACGGCACCACGCACGGCCTGCTGATCCTCCTCGGCGTCATGGTCGCGATGATGCTGCTGATCAACCAGATCGGCCGCCTCAACGACCGCTACGGCCGCAAGCCGCTGCTCCTCGGCGGCATGCTGGGCTTCCTCGTGCTCTCCATACCCGCGTTCCTGATGATCCGCGAGGGAAACATCTTCCTGATCATCATCGGCCTCGCCATGCTGGGCCTCTCGCTGGTGTGCCTGCTCGGCACGATGTCCGCGGCACTCCCCGCCCTCTTCCCGACCCAGGTGCGCTACGGCGGCCTGTCGATCGGCTACAACGTCTCCACCTCGATCTTCGGCGGCACGACCCCGCTGGTCATCACGGCCCTCATCGACGTCGGCGGCACGAACCTGATGCCCGCCTACTACGCCACGGCCGCCGCGATCGTCGGCGTGATCGCGGTCCTGTGCATGAAGGAGACCGCGCAGCAGCCCCTGGAGGGCTCGCCGCCCTCGGTGGCCACCCCGGAGGAAGCCGCGGAGCTGGCCCACGAACAGGCCCAGGAACCCCGCTTCTGACCCGCACCGGCACCCGGCAGGCGCCCTGTCCTTGACCCGGTGGGGCACCCTGTCCGTGACCCGGCAGGCACCCTGGCCGGGACCCGGTAGGCACTCGGCAGGCGCCCGGGCCGGTCCCCCGTAGGCACCCCGTCCGGCACCGGGCAGGCGCCCGGTCCGACCCCGGCACGAGCCCCGTCCGGCGCCTCCACGGGGCGGCGCCAGCTCCCCCGCACGACAGCACGCCCCGGCGAGCGCCCCACCGCGCGCCGGGGCGTACGCCTGTCTGCCGCTGACGCACCGTGACCGCCCGGCCGCCGCGCCCGTTACTCCGTACGAGGCACCGAACGCGTGCCCGAGGACGGAGCGGTACGGACGTGACACCCCGCATCTACACGCGCGAGCTGCTGATGGAAGCGGCGCTGAATACGACCACGTGGGACGGTGCGGTGCGCTGGTGCGGCGGTACGCCCACCCGCGCCTCCCGGCACCACCTGCGGACACGGATGGCCGCGGAGAACATCGACACCGCCCATTTCCCGAGTGGACGGGTACGCCACACGGACGACTTGCTCCGCCGGCTGGTGGCCGAGTCGTCGAGTGTGGCCGAGGTGGTGCGACGGCTCGGCATCAGCCCTGTCGGCGGCAACCACGCCCACGTGGGGCGGCGCATCCGGGCCCTGGGCCTGGACACCGGCCATTTCACCCAGGGGCGTCGGAGGCGGGGCACCCGGACCGCGGAGACCGGTCTGGTCCTCGGCTCACCGACGAACGGGCGCACACCGGGCGAACGACTCCGCCGCTGGCTCCTTTCCACCGGCACGGCGGAGACCTGCACGATGTGCGGCACGCAGGCGGAGTGGAACGGGCACCCGCTGCGTCTGCAGGTGGACCACATCAACGGCCAGTGGTGGGACAACAGGCCGGCGAACCTGCGCCTCCTGTGCCCGAACTGCCATGCCACCACGGACACCTTCCGGGGTCGCCGGCGCGGCGGGGTCGCGACGGCGCCTCCCGTCTCCCGCGAGACGCTGACGCGTGCCGTGGCGGAGGCTCATTCGATGGACGCCCTCCTGGACGTGCTCGGACTGCCCGACTCCGAGTCGGACAGAGCCCGGATCCGGCGGCGCATCGCGAGGTACGGTCTCGACTCCTCGCACTTCACCGGCCGGGGCACTCACCAGGGGGTGCCGGCCACCCGGCTGACCCCGGAAGTCATTCTGCGGCGGGAGGAGCCGGGGGCACGTCGGCGCAAGACCGCTCTGCTGCGCAGAGCCCTCGGGGACATCGGCGTAAGCGCCGTCTGCGCGCTCTGCGGGTGCGACGAGACGTGGCAGGGGCGCGAACTCGTCCTGGAGATCGACCACATCAACGGTGAGCGGCACGACAACCGGCCGGAGAACCTGCGATTCGTCTGCCCGTCCTGCCACAGCCAGACGTCCACCTTCGCCGCCCGGTCCGGACCCACCCGTTCCGTCGCGGCGTCTCCCCCACCGCACGCGATCCGCCCCGACGAGGGTCCCCGGGAGGTGGAGTGCCCCCACGAGGACCCCGACGAGGACCCTCGGGAGGTGGAGGGCCCCGACGAGGGCCCCGGGAATGAAGTGGAGTACCCGGCGTCGGAGGACGACCAGGAACTGGCCGCCGCGGTCGGCGCGTCCACCGGCTGGGCGGATCTCATGCGGCGACTGGGCGTGCGCGCCAGCACGGGACGACGGCGGACGATCCAGCGGAAGGTGGACCGACTGGGACTGGACACCTCCCACTTCAAGCAGCGGAGTGCCTGGCGGAACTACCCGGACGAGGCGATTGCCGCCGCGGTGGCGTCGTCGGCCGATCTGGAAGAGGCGGTCCGGCAGCTGTGCGACCGGCTCAGCGTGGGTGCCGTCCGCCACATCGTGCGCCGTATCGAGGCCGCAGGCATCGATACGAGCCATTTCACCGTTGCCGGTCGCACGGACCGCGATCTGCCGTTCACGGACGAGCAGCTCACCACCGTGGCCGGCGCCGGCCGGAGCGTGCGGGAAGTGGCCCGGCGGCTGGGTGTAGCGGACGACACCGAGTCCCGTACGGCTCTGCGCGCCATGCTCGAGCGACTGGGGTACGCCTACGAATCCCCTCGCCGGAAGTCGCCGTCTTGCGGCTAAGCTATTACCGCTGCAAGCGCCTGTACTCCAATTTGGTAGAGAGACTGGTCCTAGGAACCAGGGGTTCTCGGTTCGAATCCGAGCAGGCGCACAGGAAAAAGAGGCCCCTCACCTTCATTTCGAAGGTGAGGGGCCTGCTTCTTTGGTCGCGAGCGCTCAGCCCGCCAGTTCGCCGATCGCGGGCACGAGCGCGCGGAACGCCTTGCCGCGGTGGCTGATCTCGTTCTTCTCGGCCGGGGAGAGTTCGGCGCAGGTGCGGGCGGACCCGTCGGGCTGGAGGATCGGGTCGTAGCCGAAGCCGTTCGTGCCGGCGGGGGCGGTGCGCAGGGTGCCGGTGAGGCGGCCCTCGACGACGCGCTCGGTGCCGTCGGGCAGCGCGAGGGCCGCGGCGCAGGCGAAGTGGGCGGCGCGGTGGGGGTCGGAGATGTCGCCGAGCTGGGCGAGGAGCAGGTCGAGGTTGGCCTGGTCGTCGCCGTGGCGGCCGGCCCAGCGGGCCGAGAAGATGCCCGGGGCGCCGCCGAGGACGTCGACGCAGAGGCCGGAGTCGTCGGCGATGGCCGGGTGGCCGGTGGCCTGTGCGAGGGCGTGGGCCTTGAGCAGGGCGTTCTCCGCGAAGGTGACGCCGGTCTCCTTGACGTCGGGGATCTCGGGGTAGGCGTCGGCGCCGACGAGTTCGTGGGTGAGGCCGGCGTCGGCGAGGATGGCGCGGAGTTCGGTGATCTTTCCGGCGTTGCGGGTGGCGAGGATCAGGCGGGTCATGCCGTCCAACCTATCCGGGCGCCCGGACGGTGCCGTTCCGGGTCGCTCGGGGGCGTCCGGGGGTGCGGGGTGCGGTGCTCCGCCGGGCGGCGCCGAGGTCTCGAACACGTGCGAACACCGTTGCTCCGTACGGGTCATGACGGCCCGGTTTTTCGGGCGGCACGGGGGTGACGGGTGTATGGCGGTGATGCCCGTGGGCGGGGTGCCGCGCGCGGGGCGGGCGGGCCGGGTGCGCCGTGGTCCCGCTGCCCGGACGGGTGCCCGGTGTGCCGCGGGGGCGGCGCGGGATCGCGGTCGGTGCGGACGCGCCCGGGGCGGCTGCCGCGCGGCGTGGGCGCACGGCGCGCGGCGCGACCCCTGAACGTCTGGACGGACGCACCGCTTTCGCCGTGCGTCCGCACTGTGTTGGACGTTCGGGGGCCGCTCTTGGTTCCCGCTTTACTTTTCGAGCGCCTCGGTCTGGATGCGGGCGAGGTCGACGCAGCCGCCGGTGGCGAGGTCGAGCAGGGAGTTGAGTTCCGTGCGGTCGAACGGCTCGGCCTCGGCGGTGCCCTGGATCTCGACGAAGCGGCCGTCGCCGGTGCAGACGACGTTCATGTCGGTCTCCGCGCGGACGTCCTCCTCGTAGCAGAGGTCGAGGAGGGGGGTGCCGTCGACGATGCCGACGCTGACGGCGGAGACCGTGCCGGTGAGGGGCTTGCGTCCGGCCTTGACGATCTTCTTGGACTGGGCCCAGGTCACGGCGTCGGCGAGGGCGACGTAGGCGCCGGTGATGGCGGCGGTGCGGGTGCCGCCGTCGGCCTGGAGGACGTCGCAGTCGAGGACGATGGTGTTCTCGCCGAGCGCCTTGTAGTCGATGACGGCGCGCAGGGAACGTCCGATGAGGCGGCTGATCTCGTGGGTGCGGCCGCCGATCTTGCCGCGGACGGATTCGCGGTCGCCGCGGGTGTTGGTGGAGCGGGGCAGCATCGAGTACTCGGCGGTGACCCAGCCTTCGCCGCTGCCCTTGCGCCAGCGCGGTACGCCCTCGGTGACGCTCGCGGTGCAGAAGACCTTGGTGTCACCGAAGGAGATGAGGACGGAGCCCTCGGCGTGCTTGCTCCATCCGCGTTCGATGGTGACGGGGCGGAGCTGTTCGTGGGTGCGGCCGTCGATACGAGACATGCCGTCGACCCTATCGGGCGTCCGGGTGGGGGCCGTCCGGGCGGGCGGGCCGGCGGGCGCGGTCCCGTTCCGGCCGTGTGCCGCGTGCGGGCGGGGTCCGAGGGTGGCCGTCGCGGCGCCCGTCGCGGTGTCGTGCTGCCGTCGTCCGGTTCTCGGGGCGGGTCCCGTCGCGGGCACTGCCACCGGGGTCCCGTCCGTCCGGGGCCCGATCCCGCGCCTACCGGGGCCCGTTCCCGTCCGTCCGGGGCCCGATCCCCCGCCCGCCGGGGCCCGTTCCCGCCCCTGGGGGCGCGTCCCCGGGCCCCCGCGCCGGCGCGTCAGTCCATCATGTCTTCGATGTCGGACGCGATCGGGTCGGCGTCCGTGCCGATGACGACCTGGATGGCCGTGCCCATCTTGACGACGCCGTGGGCGCCGGCGGCCTTGAGTGCCGCGTCGTTCACGAGGGAGGCGTCCTTGACCTCGGTGCGCAGCCGCGTGATGCAGCCCTCGACCTCGATGATGTTGTCGAGGCCGCCGAGTCCGGCGACGATCTTCTCAGCCTTGCTGGCCATGTGCTTTCTCCCTGTGTTCCTGACGCGTGTCGTGCGGAGGCGTGCCGTGCGGACGCGCGACGTGCCGGCTTGCCGTGCGCCGCGGTGTCGCGCGTCGGCCTGCCGCGCATCGACATACTGACTTTTTTGTCACGGTAATGCACGGTTGGCCCATCTCTTCGGGCGCGTTCCCGTCCGGTGCCGAAGGATGACGATCATCGGCGGACGGCGTGCATGCGCAACTGGTCTACACCATTATTACCGGGAGGCAGCCATGAGCGGCGACGTGGCGGTGCGGCCCGAGACCTCCGCGGGCGGACCCTCGGGGCAGCCGCGCAAGTCCTGGTGGAACATCGCGTTCCAGGGCCTCCAGAAGATGGGCCGCAGCCTTCAGCTGCCGATCGCCGTCCTGCCGGCCGCGGGCATCCTGAACCGGTTGGGCCAGCCGGACGTCTTCGGCGACCAGGGCCTGGGCTGGAACGGTGTGGCGAAGGTGTTCGCCGCCGCCGGCGGCGCGCTGCTCGACTCGGCGCTCGGTCTGCCGCTGCTGTTCTGCATCGGCGTGGCGATCGGCATGGCCAGGAAGGCCGACGGTTCGACGGCGCTGGCGGCCGTGACGGGTTTCCTCTCGTACTACGCGGTGCTGCACGCGTTCCCGCTGGACTGCGACGGCGCCGCGAAGTTCACCGGGGCGGGCATCTGGTCCGGGGTGTGCGTGACGCCGGACGGGACGACGGTGACGCAGGCCGGGTACCAGAACCCGGGCGTCTTCGGCGGGATCGTGATGGGCCTGCTGACGGCGTGGCTGTGGCGGCGCTTCCACCGGGTCAAGCTGGTGGACTGGCTGGGGTTCTTCAACGGCCGGCGGCTGGTGCCGATCATCATGGCGTTCGTGGGGCTGCTGGTCGCCTCGCTCTCGGTGTGGGCGTGGCAGCCGATCGGCGGCGGGCTCACGAGTTTCTCGAAGTGGCTGGTGGACCTGGGGGCGTCGGGGTCGGGCGTGTTCGGCCTGGCGAACCGGGGGCTGCTGGTGTTCGGGCTGCACCAGTTCCTCAATACGTTCGTCTGGTTCCAGTTCGGCGACTTCACGAAGCCCGACGGCACGGTCGTGCACGGTGACGTGAACCGCTTCCTGGCGGGTGATCCGACGGCGGGGCAGTTCACCACGGGCTTCTTCCCGATCATGATGTTCGCGCTGCCCGCCGCCGCGCTCGCGATCTACCACTGCGCGAAGCCGCACCGCAGGAAGGCGGTCGGCGGCCTGATGCTGTCGGTGGCGCTGACGTCGTTCGTGACGGGTGTCACGGAGCCGATCGAGTACTCGTTCCTGTTCGTCGCGCCGCTGCTGTACGGGATCCACGCGGTCCTGACGGGCGTGTCCATGTTCGTGAGCTGGCAGCTGGGCGCGAAGGACGGGTTCAGTTTCTCGGCGGGGCTGATCGACTACGTCATCAACTGGGGCCTGGCGACGAAGCCGTGGCTGCTGGTGCCGATCGGGCTGGCGTTCGCGGTCGTGTACTACGTCACGTTCCGCGTGCTGATCACGAAGCTGAACCTGCAGACGCCGGGGCGGGAGCCGGACGATCCGGACGACCCGGAGGTCGGCGAGGAGCAGAAGGTCGTGGGCGACACCCGGACGTGAGGCGCCGCCGGCACCCTGGTGTGAGGGGCCGCCGTGTCCTGCCCCCGCCGCCGGACGCCCGGCCTCCCTCTGCCTCCGCCCCGACCGGCGCACGGGCCACCGAACGAGCCGGTGAACGAGCGGGCCGGCCGGCCCCGTAGCGCCCGTGCCGGCCGCTCTCCGGCGGCTCGCGCGCGCACGTTTCGGCTTGTTGGCGCCGGATTCCGAGACCCGCGCCGGCCCGGCCGCTCCCTCCGCTTGCGGTCCGTGCCTCGGCGACTGGACGCGCCTCCGGCCGCTCCGCCGCTGGTCCGGGCCGGTTACGCTTCGGACTAGATCTTTATTCAGACCATATTCGAGGGTTCCACGTCACAGCGGTGGCGTGTTACAACAGGTCTAAACCACTCAATGGTTTAGACCTGTTTTTTCATGGGGCGGGTGTGGGTGCCGCGTTCCCTGCGCATGGAGGAAGTTGATGAGTACGGCCACCGCCCCGGCGGCTCCCGCGAAGAAGCGGGGCTCCGGAGTCTTCCAGGGGCTCCAGAAGGTGGGTCGCAGCCTCCAGCTGCCGATCGCCGTCCTCCCCGCAGCGGGCATCCTGAACCGGCTCGGCCAGCCGGACGTCTTCGGCAGCGACGGGCTCGGCTGGGACAGCGTCGCGAATGTCTTCAAGGGCGCCGGCGGCATGCTGCTCGACGCGTCGCTCGGCCTGCCGCTGCTGTTCTGCATCGGCGTCGCCATCGGCTTCGCCAAGAAGGCCGACGGTTCGACGGCGCTCGCCGCGATCGTGGGCTTCTTCACGTACTACGCCGTGATCCACCAGTTCCCGATCAAGGCGGGCATGGGTGGCGCCACCTACATACCCAACGGCCTGCTGGCCGGCGAGTGGCAGAAGGGCGCCGTCGTCACGAACGCGTCCTTCCAGAACCCGGGCGTCCTCGGCGGCATCGTCCTCGGCCTGCTGACCGCGGTCATCTGGCAGCGCTTCCACCGCACCAAGCTGGTCGACTGGCTCGGCTTCTTCAACGGCCGCCGCCTGGTGCCGATCATGATGGCGTTCGTCGGCACGGCCCTCGGCGTGATCGCGGTCGTCGGCTGGCAGCCCATCGGCGACGGCATCACGAGCTTCGGCAACTGGATCACCGGTCTCGGCGCGCTCGGCTCCGGCATCTTCGGCCTCGTCAACCGCGGCCTGATCCCGATCGGCATGCACCAGTTCGTCAACACCGTGGCCTGGTTCCAGCTCGGCGACTTCACCAACGCCGCGGGCAATGTCTCGCACGGCGACATCAACCGCTTCATCGCGGGCGACCCGACCGCCGGGCAGTTCACCTCCGGCTTCTTCCCGATCATGATGTTCGGCCTGCCGGCCGCCGCGCTGGCGATGGCGCACACCGCGCGCCCCGAACGACGCAAGGCCGTCCTCGGCATGATGCTCTCTCTCGCCGCGACCTCGTTCGTGACGGGCGTCACCGAGCCGATCGAGTTCTCGTTCATGTTCATCGCGCCGCTGCTGTACGTGCTGCACGCGGTCCTGACGGCCGTGTCGATGTTCGTGACGTGGTCCCTGGGCGTGCACGACGGCTTCACGTTCTCCGCAGGCGTGATCGACTACGCGCTCAATTGGAACCTCGCGACGAAACCGTGGCTGATCATCCCGATCGGCCTGGTCTTCGGCGTCATCTACTACGTCGTGTTCCGCTTCGTGATCGTCAAGTTCGACCTCAAGACTCCGGGCCGCGAGCCGGAGGAGGAGATCGAGGACATCACCAAGTAGCCGGGACCCCGCGCCCGCGGTCCCTCGCGCGCGAAGGCGCCCGCCACTCGTCGTGAGTGGCGGGCGCCTTCGGCGTTCGCGCGCGCCCTCCGGCCGCCTGCGGGCGGGGCCCGTCCATGGGACGGGCGCGGTGTCCCGCTACAGCTCGTAGACCGCGCCGGGCACCGCGAGCTCGGACGGCCCGTCGTACGCCTCGCGGGCGTCGTCCAGGTTGCGGCGGGCGTCCGTCCACGGCGGGATGTGCGTCAGCACGAGGCGCTTCGCGCCGGCCGCCGTGGCGTGCTCGCCCGCTTCGCGGCCGTTGAGGTGGAGGCCCGCGATGTCCTCCTTGCCGTGCGTGAAGGCCGCCTCGCACAGGAACAGGTCGGTGTCGCGCGCGAGGTCGACGAGCGCCTCGTCGGCGCCGGTGTCCGCCGAGTACGCCAGCGACGTGCCGCCGTGCTCGACGCGGATGCCGAACGTGTCGACGGGGTGCGCCATCTTCTCCGTACGGACCGTCAGCGGGCCGATGTCGAACGTGCCCGGCTTCAGCGTCCGGAAGTCGAAGACCTCGCTCATCGACTTGTCGCTCGGGGTGTCGTCGTAGGCCGTGGTCAGCCGGTGCTCGGTGCCCTCGGGCCCGTAGACCGGGATGGCGTCGCAGCGCCCGCCCTCGTAGCGGTAGTACCGCGCGACGAAGTACGCGCACATGTCGATGCAGTGGTCGGCGTGCAGGTGGCTGAGGAAGATCGCGTCGAGGTCGTACAGACCGATGTAGCGCTGCAACTCGCCCAGGGCGCCGTTGCCCATGTCGAGGAGCAGCCGGAAGCCGTCGGCCTCGACGAGGTAGCTGGAGCAGGCCGATCCCGCGGCGGGAAAGGAGCCCGAGCAGCCGACGACGGTGAGCTTCATGGAGCGTGAACCTCCGTGGCATGGATGGTGGGCGACGGGGGTCGTACGGTCACGGGCCGCACGAGGGGTGTCACGGTCCGTACGGGTCGCGCGGTTCAACGGTTGTCGTGCGGGAGTGGTTCGATCTGTCGAGCCTAAGGCGCTACCCGTACGGTCGCTTCCTCACGACGGCGCGTTGTGGGGGAAGTCACCGGCAAGTCCACTCTTCCCGGTGTCCGGGCGGCATGCGGGTACCGTCACGGCATGAGTGCGTGGTGGTGGGTCGCGCTGGCCGCGGTGATCGTGACCGCGCTCGTCGCGTCGGTCGTGGACGGACGGGTGCGGGCGGCGGAGAGCCGCAGGCAGCGGCGGGCGCGGATGCGGACGAGGCCGCCGGGCCGTCCCGGGCGAACCGCTCGGGTGCCAGCGCCACGCACATGCCCGAGCCCACGCACACGTGACCGTCCACCTCGATGTGCCAGGTGTCCACCGTGCCGTCACCATCCCACCGGGAGCGAGCGCGGTGCGCGCACGAGCATCTGCCGCTTCCACACCGCGTCGCCCGCGACGCGCAGCTGCGGCACCCTCGTCACGAGCGCGCGCAGGGCCTCCTGCAGTTCCATCCGGGCCAGTTGGGCGCCCAGGCAGTGGTGCACACCGTGGCCGAAGCCCAGATGCTGGTTGGCGGGCCGGTCGAAGCGGATCACATCGGGGTCCTCGAACTTCGCCGGGTCCCGGTTCGCGGCGCCGAGCGACACCAGTACCGGCTCGCCCTCGCGGACGAGCACGCCGCCGACCTCGATGTCCTCCTTGGCGTAGCGGGGGAAGAAGCCGCCCGACGCGAGGGGGATCCAGCGCATCAGCTCCTCGACCGCGGCGGGCACCAGGTCGGGTGCGTCGACGAGCCGCTGCCACTGCTCGTGGTGCCCGAGGAGCGTCCAGACCATGTTGGGGATCTGGGACGCGGTGGTCTCGTGGCCTGCCACGAGGATCGCGAGGCAGAGGCTCACCATCTCGTCCTCGCTGAGCCGGTCCTTGGCGTCGCGGGCCTCGATGAGACCGGAGATCAGGTCGTCCTGGGGCCGGGCCCGGCGCTCCGCGACGTGCTGCGCGATGTAGCCCGTCAACTGCTCCTGGTTGTGTCGCAGTTCTTCTTCGGTCAGCCGGGTCGTGGACAGCAGCGCGTCGCTCCACACGCGGAACTTCGGCCGGTCCTCGGCCGGGACGCCGAGGAGTTCGCAGATGACGGCGACGGGCAGCGGCAGCGCGAAGCTCTCGACGAGGTCGGCCGTGGAGCCCGAGGCGACCATCTCATCCAGCAGGTCCGACGTCAACGTCCTGACCCAGGGCCGCAGTCCCTCCACCTGGTGGCGGGTGAACGCCCGGGAGACGAGCGTGCGCAGCCGTGTGTGGTCCGGCGGGTCCATCGACAGGATGCTGGGCTGGGCGACGGCGGAGTTGTAGCGGGGCTCCTCGGTGTTGCCGACGGCCATGGCCCGGGAGAACCGCAGGTCGCCGAGGACGAACCGGGCGTCCTCGTAGCGCGTCGCGAGCCAGGCGGGCCCGCCGTGCGGGAGTTGGACGCGGATCATGCCCGCGCCCTCGCGCGCGTCGGCGTACGCCTCGTGCAGGGCGAGGCCGTCCCCCTCGTTGAAGGGGTAGGGGACGGGCGGCGGTACGGAGAGGGAGTCTGAGGTGGGGGGTGCGGTGCTCGTCAAGGATCTCTCCCACGTGAACGTGGCCGAAGGTGTGGACGGTTGCGGGCACACCGGAGGACCGTGGCCGGCACTCTCCGTCGCGGTCCCGCGACCGAACGTCTTGCAAGCAGACGCTTACAAGCTAGGCAGCCCCCTCCCCGACCGTCAAGGACGGCCGGGGACGGGGGCGTGGGAGATACGGTGTGCACGGGAGGACATGTGGCTGAAACCGGACGCTCCGCGCGGCCCAGGGCGCGCGACGCGGCGGCGACGCGCAAGGCGCTGCTCGACGCCGCCGCGGAGCTTTTCTTCGAGCGCGGGTTCAACCGCACGACGGTGCGGGACATCGCCGACCGCGCGGGCGCGAACCAGTCCCTGATCTTTCGGTACTTCGGCTCGAAAGCGGCGGTGTTCGAGGCGGTCGCGGCGCGCCTCGGGCACGAGCAACTGGACCGTACGCCCAGGGAGTCGCTGCTCGAGACGACCCTGCGCAGCATGCTGCGCGACGAGCCCGGCCGGCGGCGCGACCACACGATGGTGACGTTCCTGCGTTCGCTCGGCACGGACGGCCCCGCCGCGGACATCGCCGAGCAGCTCGGCGACGACTACGCGGGGGCCCTCGCCACCCTCACCGACGCGCCCGACGCCCGGCTGCGCGCCCAGCTGGTGCTGGCGTGGCTGGTCGGCATCGGGCTGGTGCGCGACGTGAGCCGTATCGAGCCGCTGTCGACGGCGGGGTCCGACGAGGTGACCGAGCTGTTCCTCAAGGCGGCCCGGACGCTGCTGGAGGGCACGGCCTGACGCGGGCCCACGACTGCCGCCGGGGCCGCGACCGGGCCCCGGCACAAGGCGCACCGGACGAGGCCGGCCGCGGGCCGCGGGTCAGGGCCTTCGCGTGCGCCGCCGCTCGACCAGGACGACGATGCCCGCACCCGCGGCGATCAGCCCCACGGACAGCGCGGTGCGGGCGATGACACCGGCGGTGCCCGTCGCGGCGAGCTGCGGGAGGCCGGGATCCGGCGCCGAGGCCGACCTGCCTGGTGCGGCGCCGACCGCGGTGGGTGTCGGCGACGGCGCGGCTGTCCCGGACTGCGCAGGTGTCGCGGACTGCGCAGGTGTCGCGGACGACGCGGACGTCCCGGGCCCCGCGGACGGCTCGGACGGCTCGTGCTGCTCGGACGGCTCGTGCTGTTCGTGCTGGTCGTGCTGGTCGTGCTGCTGGTGCGGGGAGGCCGTGCCGGACGGTGTGTTCCGCTTCGGCCGCCCGCCGGGGGGCCGCGTCGGTTCCGGATCGCGGGACCGCGCGGGTTCCGCATCCGCTTCCGCCTCTGGAGTGGCCGGTCGGGCGCCGGTGCCGGGGCCGGTCGACTCCCCGCTCCCGTCGAACAGACCCGGCCAGTGGCCGCCGGGCACCCGGTTCCCGGAGGGCGTGGCACCGGCAGGTCGCGGGTCCACGGCGGACGGCGGGTCGGCGCGACCGGTACCGGACGTGCCGTCCTCGCGGCCCGCACCGCTGTCCAGCTCGCCCGTTGCACGGCCGCCGTGCACGGTCAGGCGGTAGGGGTTCGACGCACCGACCCAGTCGCCGTCGGCCCCCCGGCGCTGCACGACGGCCACGTTCACCGTGACCGCACCCGAGGGCGCGCCGCTGCGGAAGGCGAGGGAGGCGTGGAGGGTGACCGTGCCGCGCGCGGGAACGGTGAGGCCGGCGGTGTCCTCGTCGCGCACGCCGATGACCTCGTCCTCGTCGGACGTGTGCAGCGGGAGCGCCCGCAGGACGCCGTGCGCGTCGGCGAGCCGCAGCGTGAGCTGACCGGCCTTCAGGTGCCGGCCGGCGCCCGTCACGACCACGACCGGGTGCACGTCGCGGCAGGCGTGCGCGGCGGTGCTCGTCAGGTCGAGGTACCAGGTGCGGGCCCCGCCGCCCGCCCGGTACGTCCCGGGCCCGCGCAGGCGCGCGCCGATCGGGAAGTCGTGCGCCGTGACGTTCCCGCAGGCCGGAACGGGCGCGGGCGCCCCCGCCCGCGCAGCCGCACGCACCGGCACGGCGGCGCGTCCGCCGGCGGGGGGCGGCGCGACGGCGACGACGGTGCCGGAGGCCGCGTCAGGCAGCCCCGCGGCGGAAGCCGCCGCGGCCGGGGCCAGGGCCGCGGCGAGGCCGAGGGGCAGGACGGCGACGTGGCGCAGGCGCATGACGGGTTCACCTCTGCTGATCGCGGGCGGCCGGCGGCGGGCGTGGTCGACGCTGGCACGCGCCCGCCCGCCGATCCCGGCACCACGACCCAGAGCGGCTTGAAAAACATACGAATAGGCCATCGGGCTGCGCCGATAGGCCATCGGGCTCTCCGACTCGACCGGAGCAGCCTCGCGGCCGGGCCGGACGAGGCGGTCGGGGCGGACGAGGCGGTCGGGGCGGTCGGGGCAGGCAGGCCGTCGGACCGGACGAGGCGGTCGGGGCAGGCAGGGCCGTCGGACCGGACGAGGCAGTGTGCGGGCGTTGGCGGCAGGCAGGGCGGTCGGGGCGCGATGGGCAGTCGGGCCGGACAGGGCGGTCGAGGCAACCAGGACTGTCCAGGCGGGCAGGCAACTTCTTCGAACCGCCTCGCGGGGGCCGGCCGGTCCGGGTTCAGCCCATGCGCAGACCGAACACCGGCGCCAGGACCAGGTGCGCCGCCCCCACCGCGACCGGGTTCGTGCCGTCCCCGGCCGCCGTGACCGGCACCGCGCCGGGCCCGCGCCCGGCCGGACGCTCCCCCAGTACCCGGCTCACGCCCGCGAGGAAGCGTTCCCGATGCGCAGCGACCGTACGGCCGCCCAGGACGACGTGGTCGATGTCCAGCAGCGCCACGAGGTTCGCCGCGCCCTCGCCGAGCACCCCAGCGGCCGTCGCGAGGTCGCCGCGCTCGACGGCGGCCAGGCATATCGCTTCCAGGCACCCCCGGTATCCGCAGTGGCACGGCGGCCCCCCGAGCTGGACGACCTGGTGCCCGAACTCGCCGGCGCCGGTGCGCGCGCCCCGGTACAGCGCCCCGTTCAGGACGAGCCCGGCGCCGAGCCCCGTGCCGAGGTGCAGATACGCGAACGAGCCGCTGCCCGCCCCGGCCCGCGCGGCCAGGCCGAGGGCGGCCGCGTTGGTGTCCTTGTCCAGCGTGACGGGCAGATCGAGCCGGTCCGCCAGCGCGTCGCGCAGCGGGAACCCGTCCCAGTGCGGGAAACCCGTCACCCGCCGCGCGATCCCGCTGGCGTGGTCGAGCGGACCGGGCATCGCCACCCCGACACCGAGCAGCCCGGGAGCGGCAGGGCCGTGCGTACCCGCGCCGTCGCCACCGCCCCTTTCATCCCTGTCGCCCCCGCCCTCTCCCCCGTCCCCCGCGTACCGCGCATCGCAGGCGCCCCGGGGGCTGATCGTGTCCCGCGCACCTCGCCGCCGCACCGGCTCCTGCCCCTGCCCCTGCCCCTGCCTAAGCCCTTGCCCCTGCTCCTGCTCCTGCTCCTGCTCCTGCCCCTGCTCCTGCTCCTGGTTTGGCGGCCGGGGGTGCGACGCGGCCGAGCCCGCGACCGCGCGGATCTGCTCCACCGCGATGTCCAGCACGGCCTCCGGCCGGCCGCCGAGGTCGAGCGGTGCCCTGCGGGACGCGACCGCCCGCCCGCCGAGGTCCACCAGGACCGCCGTCACCTCGTCACGGTCGAGGTGGACCCCCACCGCGTGGGCGGCCTCCGGAACCAGCCGCAGGACCGTGCGCGGCTTGCCGCCCGTGGACGCACGGAACCCCGCCTCCGCGGCCGTGCCGTCCGCCCGCAGCCTCGCGGTGATCTTGCTGACCGCCTGCGGGGTGAGTCCGGTGCGCTCGGCCAGTTCCAGCCTGCTGATGCCGGCCTCGCCCGCCGTGCGCAGCAGGTCGAGGACCAGCGCCGCGTTGTGCCCGCGCAGCAGCGGCAGGTTGGCGCCGGCCGCGCCGTCGTACGCAGCGGCAGCGGGAGCCGTCGGCCCGGTGCGGGGGCCCGGGTGGGAGCCGGCGTGGGAGCCGGGGTTCTGGGGGTCGTCGGGGTTCATCCGGTTCATGGGCTTCGTGGGCTTCATCGGGTTCACGGGGTTCGTGGGCTTCATCGGTTCACGGGGTTCGTGGAGTTCGGGGAGTTCGTGGGTTCATGCGAATTCATGGCCTTCGTCACGACCGGGGGCGGACCGGGCCCCGCCGGCCGGGCCGACGGGGTCGCCTGCCCGGCGCGTGCGCCACAGCGGAAGCGGGTGCGACGGCTGGAACAGGTGCGACAGCCGGAACGGGTGCGACGGCTGGGGTGGCTGGGGTGTTCACGGAGGGCATCGCCGCCATTGTCCCCCGCCCTTGCACTTTGGCAACAGCGTTGCTTAAGTGGACGGCATGACTGGCACAGCCAACCGGCCCCTCAGGGTGGGCCTCGTGGGGTACGGCCTCGCGGGCTCCGTCTTCCACGCACCGCTGATCGCCGCCACCGACGGTCTCGCGCTCGACACGATCGTCACCTCAAGCGAGGAGCGCCGCGCGCAGGCGGCCGGCGAGTTCCCCTCCGTACGGTTCGCGGCTTCCTCCGAGGAACTGTGGAAGCGGGCGGACGAGCTGGATCTCGTCGTCGTCGCCACTCCGAACAAGACGCACGTGCCACTCGCCACCGCCGCACTCGACGCGGGCCTGCCGGTCGTGGTGGACAAGCCCGTCGCCGGCACCGCGGCCGAGGCCAGGGCGCTCGCCGCGCGGGCCGAGGAGCGCGGCCTGCTCCTGTCCGTCTTCCAGAACCGCCGCTGGGACAACGACTTCCTCACCCTCAAGGCCCTCGTCGACGCGGGCGAACTGGGCGAGGTGCAGCGCTTCGAGTCCCGCTTCGAGCGGTGGCGCCCGCAGCTGAAGGGCGGCTGGCGCGAGTCGGGCGACCCCGAGGAGATCGGCGGGCTGCTGTACGACCTGGGCAGTCACGTCGTCGACCAGGCGCTGACCCTGTTCGGCCCGGTGACGCAGGTGTACGCGGAGGCCGACGTACGCCGGCCCGGCGCCCGGACGGACGACGACACGTTCCTCGCACTCACCCACGCCTCCGGCGTCCGCTCGCACCTCTACGTGAGCGCCACCACCGCGCAGCTCGGCCCGCGCTTCCGCGTCCTCGGCTCGACGGCCGGCTACGTGAAGTACGGGCTCGACCCGCAGGAGGCCGCCCTGCGTGAGGGCAGGCGTCCCGGCGCGGGCGACGAGCCGTGGGGTGCCGAGCCCGAGTCTCAGTGGGGCCGGCTGGGCGCCGGCGAGTCACCGCTGACGGGCGGCGGCACCCCCGTGCCGACCGAGGCGGGCGACTACCCCGCCTTCTACACGGCCGTGGAGCAAGCCCTGCGGACGGGCGCCGCGCCGCCCGTGTCGGCGGAGCAGGCGGCGGTGACGCTGGACGTCCTGGAGGCGGCGCGCCGCTCGGCAGGCGAGGGCGCCGTCGTACGGCTGGGCTCCGGGCAGCCGGGAGCGGGCGCGTGAGCGCCGGCCGCGGGGACACCCGCACGGAAGCGGGCGCCGGTGCGGCCGGCGGCGGGGGTGCCGCCGCGGGGCCGAGTGCGAGCACGGGTGCGGGCACGGGCACAGGTACGACCTCGGAACTGCCCTCGGCCGCCGAGCTGGAGGAGCAGGCGGAACGCCTGGTGCTGCCGCGGTTCGGCCACGACGAGGCGTGGCGTCTCGGCTGCCTGCTGGTCGACCTGGCCCGGGCTCGCAACGCGCCGGTGGCCATCGACATCCGGCGCGGCGCACAGCAGTTGTTCCACTGCGCGCTGACCGGTTCGAGCGCGGACAACGACGACTGGATCGCCCGCAAACGACGTGTCGCCGAACGGTACGGAGAGGCGTCGCTGCTGGTCGGGGCCCGATTCCGGGCGAAGGGCCGGTCGTTCGAGGAGTCGTCCCGCCTCGACCCCGCGCACTACGCGGCACACGGCGGCGCGGTGCCGGTCGTCGTCGAGGGCGCGGGAATGGTCGCCGTCGCCACCGTCTCGGGCCTCCCGCAGGCGGAGGACCACGCCCTGGTCGCGGAGGCATTGGAGGCGCTGCGCGCCGAGCTGTGAGGGGCGTCCGGGACCCGGGGCCCGGGCCTGCCCTGTTTCCGTGCGGGCCCGGGTTCGCCACGGAGACCGGGCCCGCGGCATCCTGCGGGTTTCCGGCAGCACCGCATCAGGCCGGGCGCCGGCACGCGTGAACTGCCGCGTGCCGGCGCCCGTCCGCTTCTCCCGTACGCACGGGTCCGTACGCACGGGTCCGTACGCACGGGTCCGTACGCACGGGTCCGTACGCACGGGTCCGTACGCACGGGTCCGTCCGCACGGGTCCGTCCGTGTCGTCCGCACATGCCGTCCGCACGTGCCGTCCGTACGTCAGTACCGCGCTCTCGAACCGCCGGTGCTCAGGCGTTCTTGAACTGCTGGCGCTGCGCGCCGAGGCCCTCGATGGAGAGTTCCACGACGTCTCCCTCACGCAGGTAGGGCTTCGGCTCCGGCTGCCCGAGCGCGACACCGGCGGGCGTGCCGGTGTTGATGACGTCGCCCGGGTAGAGCGTCATGAACTGGCTGACGTACCGCACGATTTCGGCGACAGGGAAGATCATGTCGGCGGTGGTGCCGTCCTGCTTGGACTCTCCGTTGACGCTGAGCTTCATGGCCAGTGCCTGCGGGTCGGGCACCTCGTCCGGCGTCACGAGCCAGGGGCCGAGCGGGTTGAACGTCTCGCAGTTCTTGCCCTTGTCCCACTGGCCGCCGCGTTCGAGCTGGAACTCGCGCTCGGACACGTCGTTGGACAGCGCGTACCCGCCGACGTGCGCGAGGGCCGCCTCGGCCGACTCGACGTAGCGGGCCGTGCGGCCGATGACGACGGCCAGCTCGACCTCCCAGTCGGTCTTCACGCTGTTGCGCGGGATGAGGACCGTGTCCTCAGGTCCGACCACTGTGTCGGCGGCCTTGAAGAAGATGATCGGCTCGCTGGGCGCCTGGGCGTTCGTCTCGCGCGCGTGGTCGTGGTAGTTGAGACCGATGCAGACGACCTTGCCGATCCCGGCGAGCGGCGCGCCGACGCGCTGGTCGCCGTCGATCACCGGCAGGTCGCCTGCCGTCGCGGCGGCCCGGACACGCTCCAGCGCGGCTTCGTCCGCGAGGAGCGCGCCGTCGATGTCGGTGACGACGCCCGACAGGTCCCGCAGGGTCGTGCCGTCCTCGTCGAGCAGCGCGGGGCGCTCCGCACCCGCCGTACCGACACGCAGCAGCTTCATCGTTCCTGACTCCTCTGGTCGAGCTGGTCCGGCTGGGCCGGCGTGGTCCGGCGGTGGATGCGGCCACCGGGGAACCCGATAATCCTTCCAATACATCGGATCTTTACGCAAGGCTCCGTCTCACACCGCGGTCGCGGGAACTCCGCGGCAGACCAGGACGGGGCACCACGCGGTCCGGCAGTGCCCGACCGGCGAGGCTGCGGGGTTCGGGCCCGCATCCGGGTTCACGCCCGGATCCGGAAGCCCGACAGCCGTCGAGGGCCCTCCGTTCAGCACGGAGGGCCCTCCGTTCAGCACCTCACGGTCGGTGCGGCCGCATCCGGGCCGCGGTGGCGGTCCTGTCGGGAGCGTGACGGGTCAGGAAGTAGCGTTCGACCGCTGTCCACGTCGTGCTGGTCACCACGTACAGCGCGGCGGCCAGCGGCACGACGGCGGCCGTGACGAGGGTGAAGAAGTACATCAGCGGCATGATCCGCAGGACGCCGGCGACCGCTCCGGCCCCGGGCGTCGACGCGTCGACGACGGGATCGGCCGCCGCCTGCTGCCGCCTCGTGCGTACGGCGTTGAAGGTGGCGACGCCCCCGATGATCACGAACACCGCCAGGTACACGAGACCGGCGGGCCCGAACACCCCGCCGTGCGCGAGGGCGTCGGTCCAGCGGTGCCCGAGCGGGGCTCCGAACAGGGAGTGGCCCAGCAGCTCGTTGGGCCGGCCGTCGATCTCACGGCTGTAGAAGACCCGGTACATCAGGTAGAAGGCGGGCAGTTGCAACAGCGTCGGCAGGCACCCGGCGAGCGGGGAGACCTTCTCCTCCGCGTAGAGCCGGGCCGTGGCTTCGCGAAGTTCCTCCGGACGGCCGGCGTGCTTGCGCCGCAACTCGGCCATGCGCGGCGCCAGCTCGGCGCGTACCTTCTGGCCTCGGGCGGCGGCGCGGGCGAGCGGGTGGGCGGCGAGTCGTACGCACAGGGTGAACAGGACGATCGCGGCAGCCACGGACGAGCCGTGGAACATCGGCCCGAGCAGGGTCGCGAGATCGTCTACGAGATGGGCGAACGCGGAAATGATCGTGGACAAGGCTGTGCCCTCCGAGGGTCACGTCGAATCGAGTGGATCGGCGTGACGGCCCGCACGGGCGGCGCCTGGCAGAGGTGAGGAGGAGGGCAGTCGTCCGTCCCGCGCACGGGCGGCGGTCCACCGCCGGCACGGGGCGGTGACCCCACCGGCAGGGACCGGGCCCGGCACAGTACCGGCCCGGAGCGGGGCCGACCCCACGCGGCGGGCCGGGACGGCTCGGGAACGGACCCGGCTCGGACAACGGACCCGGCACCGGCACCGGCACCCGCACGGAACTCATGCCGGAGCGGGCTCGGCGCAGGGCGGACCGGACCACGGCGAGCGCGGTCCCGCCTGCCCTGGCGCGGGAACTCCCGCATCAGGCATCAGGAACCACGTGTCCAGGGCCCCCGTGCCCGGAACTTCCGTGTCCGGCGTTCTCCTGCACGGTCCTCCCGCCCCGGAACCTCCCGACCGGGAACCTCCCGACTCGGAACGTCCCGATCGGAAAGGCCCGACCGGTACGTGCCGGCCCGGAACTCCGAGTCCGCAACTCCGAACCTCGGGCTCCGAGCCAGGAACCACCGAACTCCTCGAGACCTCTTGAGGCGCCGGCCTATGCGGCCGTCGGGAGGCGGCGGCCCGGAGCCCGGGGACGGGTGCGGCCCCGTGCGTCGGGGTCCCGCTGCGGGAGGAAGGCCGTACGTATCTCACGGTCGCGCATCGCGGTGCGGACGCGGTGGTGCGGCACCGGCGGAACCGTCCGGGCCGCGAGGACCACGCAGGCAGCCAGAGCGGCACTCGCGGCTGCCGTCGCCGCGAGCGCGACGGCCGAGGGCAGCAGAGCGTCGGGCGAGGAGAGCAGGATCTGGGCGAGGACCAGGAGGAGCAGCACGGCAGGCCACAGGCCGTTGCCGTTGCCGTTGCCGTTGCCGTTGCCGTTGCCGTTGCCGTTGCCGTTGCCGTTGCCGTTGCCGTTGCCGTTCGAACGGCTCGGCGCCCTGTTCGTCACGGGCTCACTCCCCCTTCCGCGCTTCGCGCGCCGCGCTCCCCGCGCGACGCCGGCCGCGGGTCACGGCCGGTTCCCCGGCCGACACCCGCGTCCCTTCTCTTCCCCGTCACTCACTGTTGTACACGAACAGACGTGTGATCGATCTCCAGCGGCGTGAGCAGCCGGTGCGGGGTCAGAAGCGCCCTGCTCACCGGGTTCTCCGGATCCGGGTCGAGGCCCGCGCGGGGGGTGAGCAGCACGTCGCCCGCCGGGACCACGTCACCGCAGGCCGGGCACTGTCCGTACGCGCCGAGCTCCGAGCCGCAGGCCACGTGGAGGAACGACCGGGGGGTGTCCACGCCCTCCAGATGACCGCTCGCCCACTTCCCGAGCGACAGCAGCGTCGGCCACAGGGCGATGCCCGCCTCGGTCAGGACGTACTCGTCACGCGGCGGGGACTGCTGGTAGCGCTGCTTCTCCAGCACGCCCGCCTGCTCCAGCGACTGGAGCCGCGAGGCGAGCACCGCCCGCGGGATGCCGAGATGGACCAGGAAGTCCTTGTAGCGGCGGATGCCGTAGAAGGCGTCCCGCACGACCAGGAGCGTCCAGCGCTCGCCGACCACCTCCAGTGCACGGGCGATGGAGCACTGCTGCTGCGCGTAGTCCTTGCCGAGACCCATGGAGGCATCCTACTCCGCCTGAGTTCATTCATTGAACCTGTCGTGCTACCGTCACCATCCAAGGTTCATTCACCGAACTCGCAATGGAGACAGGGCCATGTCCCGACCATTCGACTCCACCACCGCAGCGGCCCGACGCTCGACCGACGCCGGCCGCACCGGCGCCGACGGCGTGGCCCGGCCGGAAGACCCGGCGCCCTCGGGGGGTCAGGTGACCGATCACCCCGGTGTCGCACCGAACGCGCGCGGCACCCTCGTCGCCGCGCTGGTCGCCACCTTCGTGGCGCTCATGGGCTACACGGCCCCGCTGCTGACCGTGCCCTCCCTGTCCGGGACCTTCCACACCTCGCTGTCCGCCCAGGCCTGGCTGCTCAACGGCACCCCGCTCGGGCTGGCGGCGCTCCTGCTCGTCGCCGGCGGCCTCGCCGACGACTTCGGCCGGCGGCGGCTGTTCCTGATCGGCACCGTGGGCCTCGCCGTCACCACGGCCCTCAGCGCCCTCACGAACGACACCCTCCTGTTCACCCTCACGCGTGTCGCCCAGGGCGCGGCGAGCGCGGCGATCCTGGCCACCAGCCTCGGACTCATAGCGCACGCGTTCCCGGCCGGTCCGGCCCGTCTGCGGGCCACCGGCGCCTGGGGCGCCGCCGTCAGCGGCGGCATCGCCCTCGGGCCGCTGCTCGCCGCCGCGCTGAACGGCCTCGGCTGGCGTGCGCTGTACCTCGTGCTCGGGGCGGCGGCGCTGGCGGCCGGGGCGTACGCCTCCCGGGTCCTTTCCGAGTCGCGGGCCGCGCACCGTGCCCGCCCCGACCTGCCGGGCGCGGCGGCCCTGGGACTCGCGTTCACCTCGCTGCTGACCGCGCTGACCCTGGGCCGCAACGGCTGGCTGGACGCCCCGGTGCTGCTCCTGCTGGCCGCGACGGTCGTCCTGCTCGGGGTGTTCGTGCTGATCGAGCGGCGCACCGCGGCCCCGCTCGTCGACCTGGGGCTGCTGAAGCACGCACCGTTCCAGTCGTCCGTGCTGGGCGCCCTGTTCACGGGCCTGGCGGTGATCGGCTTCTTCAGCTACCTGCCTGTCGTCGTCGAGGGCGTGCTGCACCTGTCGGTGTTCCAGACGGCGTGGATCGTCGTGCTGTGGGCGGGAACGGCCGCGGTGGTCGCGTACCAGGCCAAGCGGCTGCACGCGCGGTTCGCCGTGCGTCACCAGATGGCGGCGGGCTTCGTGCTGCACGCCGCCGGCATCCTCAGCATGCTGGGCGCCGTGGGCGCCTCGTCGGAGGCGCGGCTGATGCCCGGCGTGTTCGTGGCGGGACTGGGCAGCGGCCTGCTGAACGCGGCGCTGCCCCGGCTGTCCGTGGAATCGGTGCCGCCGCAGCGCGCCGCGATGGGTTCCGGCGCGAACAACACGGCCCGCTACATCGGTTCGTCCGCCGGCGTGGCGCTGATGCTGGCGCTCGTCACCTCGGCGGGTACGACCGCGCGGGGGGCGGACACGGCCATCGTCGTCATGGCCGCGGTGACCCTGGTCGGCGCGGTCCTGGTCCTGGCGCTGCGCGGCCGACGGGCCGGCGCGCCGACCGGGTCCTGATCCGGGGCGGGCCCGCGGGGCCGTGGGAGACCCGCGGGCGCGTGGGGTCCGTGGGGCCCGCGGGACACGTGGGGGGTGTCGGCGCGCCTCGGGGGGCGAGGGGACAGGATCGCCGTATCCGGGCGGGCGTTCGCGACCGCAGGCCGCAGACCGCCAGCGGCAGGCGGCAGGCGGCAGCGCGAGGGGGTCCTTGGCGGAACCCGGCCCCGGCGCGCCTCACGCCAGCGGGGCCCCGCCCGTCGTCTCCGTACCGCCCGGCACCGCGGCGCCGCGCACACCGTCGTCGGCGAGCACCTCGCCGTCGGGGCGTTCGTCGGCCCGTGCCCCGGCCGCGCCGAGGCCGGCGTACGTCAGGGCCAGCGCGACGAGCAGGTTCGCCGCGAGCCCGACGATGCCGGCGTTGACGCCCCACACGGGGTCGTGGCCACTGAAGACGAGCGCGCACACGAGCGCCGCCCCGACCGCGAGTCCGCCGAGCGCCGCACCCAGGGTCAGTCGCCGCCACCGCAGCCCCAGCAGAACCATCGGCAGCAGCTGCGCCATCCCCTCGTAGCTGATGAGGGAGAGGCGTACGAGCGTGTTGGGCGCCGCGTACGTCAGCACGAGCGCCAGCCCGCCCGCGATCACCACCACCGCCTGCGCCGCCGACTTCTGCCGGGTCTCGCCGCGCAGCCTGGGCACGAGGGAGAGCACGCTGCGCCCCCACATCGTGCCGATGACCAGCATGAACACCGCCATGGGCACGATCGAGGACAGGGCTGCCGCCACGCCGACGAC
Organism: Streptomyces fuscigenes; assembly: GCF_021556455.1. GTDB lineage: Bacteria > Actinomycetota > Actinomycetes > Streptomycetales > Streptomycetaceae > Streptomyces > Streptomyces fuscigenes. The sequence goes on from NZ_JAKGCV010000024.1 coordinate 26,873, forward strand.
GCCCACGGCCCACGCGGGCAGCGCGTCCACGACCAGCTTGAACAGCGCGAGGTTCGAGTCGGATCCCGCCAGCCCCGGCACGACGAACGTGGCGGCGAGTCCGAGGAGCATCGGCACGAACAGCAGCAGGTTGTAGGCGGGGAGGTAGACGGCGTTGCGGCGCAGCGTGTCCGCGCTTCGCGCCCCCAGATAGCCCGCGACGGTCGTCGGGAAGATGACGACGGTGACCGCGTTCATCAGGGACGTGGAGATGAACCACGCGGTGCCCATGGTGCTGTGCCCGTGGCCGGGCAGGGTGAGCCACGCGGTCCGCTCGTGCACGACGCGGTGCAGGAAGTCGCCGTAGCCGTCGAAGTAGTGCAGCGGCACGTAGACGACGAGGAACGCGAGCGTCCCGATCACCAGGAGGTCCTTGAGGACCGACACCCAGGCGCTGCCGCGCAGGCCGCTGACCACCACGAAGACCGTGGTGACGGCGAAGGCGACGAAGTAGGCCCAGTTCAGGCTGACGGTGCCGTACGAGATGGTCGACACGACGACGCCCATGCCGGTGATCTGCAGCTGGATGTACGGCAGCAGGAACACCGTGGCCAGCACCGCCGTCAGGGCGCCGAGCCAGGGCTTGCCGTAGCGGTGCGCGATCATGTCGGTGATCCCGACGAGCCCGTGCCGGTGGGCGTACGACCACAGCATCGGCCCGACCACGTAGCCGACGGCGTACCCGCACGACATGTAGGCGACGACGTACAGGACGGGCGCCCCGAAGTCGTAGCCCCAGCCCGCGCCCCCGAGGTAGCTGAAACTGGTGTAGCTCTCCCCCGCCATCAGCACCCAGATGAACACGGCACCGAGGCTGCGCCCGCCCACCGACCACTCGGTGATCCCGCCCCGACCCCCGCGGCCGCGCAGCGCGAGCACCCCGAGGACGACGGTGAGGACCATGAACGCCCCGAAGACGGACGTCGCGACGGCCGCGTTCACCGCTCCTCCCGAGCGCGCCGGGCCATGAGCCGCCGGTCGCCGCTGTAGGCGGCCCAGATCGCGAACGGCGTGACGACCACGGAGGCGAGGAGCCAGAACGCGAGGAAGGGCAGTCCCACGACAACGGGGTCGACCCGGTTCACCCAGGGCACGGCGAGGAGGAAGAGGACGAGGGGGACGAGGAGCCAGAGCAGGTGGGGCCGTTGTCGGAACACGCAAGGACCCTAAGCCACGGGCCGCCCGCCGGCGCCACCGCGGCGGCGCCGGGACGGGCCGGGGGAGGTGAGCCGGTCGTCGCCATGGCCCGGGCCCGGAGTCGTGAACGCGGGCGGAGTGCGCGGACGGGGAACGGCTCGCGGGCGTAGTGCGCGGACGGGGGCGGGGCGGGCGCGCGGGGGGACGGGGTCAGGAGCACGGCGGGCACGGGCAGGGGGACGGTCGTGCTGTTCGGCGTGATCGCCGCCTGCACGGCGTACGGCGAAGGGTCGATGTCCGACTGGAGCGCGCTGCACCTGACGCAGGACCTGGGCGCCGCGCCCGGCGTCGCCGCTCTCGGCTACTCGGTCTTCGCTCTCGCCATGACGCTCGGGCGGCTGTCGGGGACGGCCGTGCAGGAGCGCTTCGGCCGTACGGGAGTCCTGGTGGCCGGCGGGCTCACGGCGGCCGCCGGCATGCTGATCGGTGCGCTCGCGCCCCTCACCTGGCTGGTGTTCGCCGGGTTCGCCGTGATGGGGCTCGGCCTGGCCAACATCTTCCCCGTCGCGATAGGACGGGCGGGCGCGCTCGCGGGCCCCGGCGGCGTGGCCGTGGCCTCGACGCTCGGCTACGGCGGCCTGCTGATCGGCCCGCCCGCGATCGGCTTCCTGGCGGACTCCCTCTCGATGCCGCTCGCCCTCACCACGGTCAGCCTCCTCGCCGCCCTCGCCGCCGTCCTCGGCCACGCGGCCCGCGACCGGGGCAGGGGCCGGGAGGGCGCCTGAGGCCGGGAGCGCCGGGCGCCCTTGCGGGGGGCCTCGTCGCCGAAAACAATGGACGCATGGGCATGCGCACCGCCGCCGAACGCGACGCGGAGACCGTCGAGATCGTCTACGCGTTCGGGACGGCGGCCCTCCTGGCCGCCGCCGTCGGCGGCGCGTCACTCGTGCTGACTCTCGCACTCGGGCTGCCGACGGCGGCCCCCAAGGCGGGCGGGGTGCTCGCGGCCGCCGTGTTCGCGGCCCGGACCGTGGGGGTCCTGACGGCGCCGCGGCGGGCTCGCGCCCGCGGTCGCGCG
>NZ_JAKGCV010000250.1 GCF_021556455.1 Streptomyces fuscigenes
CTGGGGCACGTCCCCGAGGCGCTGGCCGCGCAGCAGCGCCCACGCGGCCGCGGCGGTGAGCAGCAGGATCACCGCGCCGGCGCCCGCGGCCAGCCGCAGACCGCTCATGAACGACTCCTGGGCCGCGGCGAGCAGCGCGTCTCCCGGCCTGCCGAGGCCGGCCGCCGCCTCGACGGCCCCGCCGAGCGACTCGTGGGCCGCGGCGGACGCGTCCGCCGGGACTCCGGGGGGCGTCGCGAACCCTCGGTAGACCCCGGTCACGATGGTGCCGAGCAGCGCGATGCCGAGGGCGGCACCCAGCTCGTAGGCGGTCTCGGAGACGGCGGCCGCCGCTCCCGCCTCCTCCTTGGGCACGCTGCCGAGGAGGACGTCCGCGGTCACGGTGAAGCTGAAGCCCGCGCCGATGCCGACGACCAGCAGCACGGCGCCGAGCGCCGGGTACGCGGTGTGCTCGCCGAACAGCGTCACCGCGGCGAGCGCCAGGCCGACGGCCGTGAGCCCTCCGGACACGACGACCCGTACGGAGGTGCGGCGCGCCGCGCGCCCCGCGACCAGCCCGGTGGCCACGGCGCCGACGGCCGCCGGGATCTCGGCGAGGCCGGCCTCCAGCGGGTCGCGGCCCTGCACGAGTTGCAGGTACTGCGACAGGAAGAACACGAGCCCGGACAGGCCGAGGATGGTCAGCAGGTCGGCGAGGACGGCCCCCCGGAACCCGCGGCGCTGGAACAGCCGCATGTCCAGCAGCGGCACCGGCAGCGTCAGCTGGCGCCGCACGAACCAGGCCAGTGCCACGGCGCCCGCCAGCGCGGTCGCGCCGACCGCGGGGCCCGGGCCGTGGGCCGCGGTCTCCTTGACCGCATAGACCACGCCGATCACCCCGACCAGGGACAGCAGCACGCTCGGCACGTCCCACGGGCCGGGCCGCGGGTTGCGGGACTCCGGCAGCAGCCGGACGCCGACGATCACCAGGACGGCCATCACCGGCAGGTTGATCAGGAACACCGAGCCCCACCAGAAGTGCTCCAGCAGGAAGCCGCCGACGACCGGGCCCACGGCCGTCCCCGCCGACGCCATCGCGCCCCAGATCCCCACGGCGAGGCTGCGTTCCCTCGGGTCGTGGAAGATGTTGCGGATCAGGGCCAGGGTCGCCGGCATCAGGGTCGCCCCGGCCACGCCGAGCAGCGCCCGCGCGACGATCATCATCTCCGGGCTGGCCGCGTAGGCGTTGAGCACGGAGATCCCGCCGAAGGCGACCGATCCGCACAGCAGCAGCTTCTTGCGGCCGATCCGGTCGCCGAGGCTGCCCATCGAGACGAGGAGCCCGGCGATCACGAACGAGTAGATGTCGCCGATCCACAGCAGCTGGGTGCTGGAGGGGCGCAGGTCCTCGCTGAGGAACGGCGTGGCCAGGCCGAGCACGGTCGCGTCGACCGCCACCAGCAGGACGGCGAGGACGAGCACGGCCAGCGCGAGCCAGCGGCCCGCCCCGCCGGACTGCCCGGCGCGCGGCTCCGGCGCCAGCCCGCGGGGGGTCGCGGTCGTGTGGCCGCTCATGTACTCACGCTCCGTCGTGCGCCGCCGAGCAGCAGCTCGGCGGTCATGTACGGGAAGTCCCTGGCCGCGAGCCGGCCGTCCTGGATGGACCAGGCGCAGGCGCCGATCAGCCCGTAGAGGGCCTCGGTCAGCCAGGCGGGCGGCAGGTCGATGCGGAACTCGCCGCCTTCCTGGCCGCGGCGGAACAGCGCCGAGATCCGGGCGTCTATGCGGTTCCAGCCGGCGTGCACGTCGTCCTCGAAGAGCTGGTTCTCGGTGACGAGGAAGGCCAGCAGTCCCGCGGCGGGCTCGACCGCGGCGACGAAGCGGCGCAGGGCGTCCTCGGCGGGGCCGTCGTCGAGGCGGGCCCGGTCGAGCGCCGCCTCCGTCTCCTGTATGCCGAGCGCCTCCAGCGCCTTGACCAGGGCCTCGCGCCCGGCGAAGTGGCGGTGCAGGGTGGCGCGGCCGATCCCGGCGGCACGGGCAACGTCGTCCATGGTGGCGCTCGCCCGGCGGGTGAGGAGGGCGGCGGCACTGCGCAGTACGTGGTCACGGTCGACAGCCATGAGACGACCCTAACCCGGATGAGACAGTTTCGTCTCAGCGGGTGGGGGATGTCACGCCTGCCCCCGGGCCATGTCCGGTCGGGTCCGGTCACGGGATATCTTGATGTCGAGCAATATTGCAGAAGTCCTTGCTGACGTGAGCAACGTGGAGCGGAGCACCGGTGACTGACTCGACCATCATCTATACGCACACCGACGAGGCGCCGGCCCTGGCGACCTATTCGTTCCTGCCGGTGATCGAGGCCTACGCCTCCACGGCCGGCGTCGCCGTGGAGAGCCGGGACATCTCCCTGGCCGGGCGGATCATCGCCCAGTTCCCCGAGCGTCTCAAGGAGGAGCAGCGCGTCGGCGACGCCCTCGCGGAGCTGGGCGAACTCGCCAAGACGCCGGGCGCCAACATCATCAAGCTGCCCAACATCTCGGCCTCCATCCCGCAGCTGAAGGCCGCGGTCGCCGAGCTCCAGGGCCAGGGCTACGCGCTGCCGGACTACCCGGACGACCCGAAGACCGACGAGGAGCGCGACATCCGCGCCCGCTACGACAAGGTCAAGGGCAGCGCCGTCAACCCGGTCCTGCGCGAGGGCAACTCCGACCGCCGCGCGCCGGCGTCCGTGAAGAACTACGCACGCAACCACCCGCACCGCATGGGCGCCTGGACGGCCGAGTCGAAGACGAACGTCGCGCACATGGCCGCGGACGACTTCCGGTCCACCGAGAAGTCCGCCGTCATCACCGCCGACGGCTCCCTGCGCATCGAGCTGTCGGGCGACGACGGCACCACCACCGTGCTGCGCGAGTCCGTGCCGGTCCTCAAGGACGAGGTCGTGGACGCGTCGGTCATGCACGTGGCCGCGCTGCGCGAGTTCCTCACCGCGCAGATCGCCGAGGCCAAGCGCCAGGGCGTGCTGTTCTCCGTGCACCTGAAGGCCACGATGATGAAGGTCTCCGACCCGATCATCTTCGGCCACGTCGTGCGCGCGTTCTTCCCGAAGACGTTCGCCGAGTACGGCGACGTGCTCGCGGCGGCCGGCCTGACCCCGAACGACGGTCTCGGCGGCATCCTCAAGGGCATCGAGGCACTCGACGAGGGCGCCGCGATCAAGGCGTCCTTCGACGCGGAGCTCGCCGAGGGCCCGGAGCTCGCGATGGTCGACTCGGACCGCGGCATCACGAACCTGCACGTGCCGAGCGACGTCATCGTGGACGCGTCCATGCCGGCGATGATCCGCACCTCCGGCCACATGTGGGGCAAGGACGGCGGCGAGCACGACACCCTGGCCGTCATCCCCGACAGCAGCTACGCGGGCATCTACCAGGCCACCATCGAGGACTGCCGCGCGCACGGCGCCTTCGACCCGGCCACCATGGGCTCGGTGCCGAACGTGGGCCTGATGGCCCAGGCCGCCGAGGAGTACGGCAGCCACGACAAGACCTTCGAGATCGCCACGACCGGCACGGTCCGCGTGCTCGACGCGTCCGGCACGGCGGTACTGGAGCAGGCCGTCGGCGCCGGCGACATCTTCCGCATGTGCCAGACCAAGGACGTGCCGATCCGCGACTGGGTCAAGCTCGCCGTCACGCGCGCCCGTGCCACCGGCTCCCCGGCCGTGTTCTGGCTGGACGAGAGCCGCGCGCACGACCGCAACCTGATCGAGAAGGTCAGGGCGTACCTGCCGGAGCACGACACCGAGGGCCTGACCATCGAGATCAAGTCGCCCGTCGACGCGATCACGTACTCCCTGGAGCGCATCCGCCGCGGCGAGGACACCATCTCCGTCACGGGCAACGTGCTGCGCGACTACCTGACGGACCTCTTCCCGATCCTGGAGCTCGGCACGAGCGCCAAGATGCTCTCCGTGGTCCCGCTGATCAACGGCGGCGGCCTGTTCGAGACGGGCGCGGGCGGCTCCGCGCCCAAGCACGTGCAGCAGCTCGTCAAGGAGAACTACCTGCGCTGGGACAGCCTGGGCGAGTTCCTGGCCCTCGCGGTCAGCTTCGAGCAGCTCGCGAACACCACGGGCAACGCCCGTGCCAAGGTCCTCGCGGACACCCTGGACCGCGCCACCGGCACGTTCCTCGACACGGACAAGTCGCCGAGCCGCCGCGTCGGCGGGATCGACAACCGCGGCAGCCACTTCTACCTGGCCCTGTACTGGGCCCAGGAGCTGGCGAAGCAGACCGAGGACGCCCAGCTGGCCGAGGCGTTCGCGGGCCTCGCGAAGACGCTGAAGGAGCAGGAGGGGACCATCGTCGACGAGCTGATCGCGGTGCAGGGCTCCCCCGTCGAGCTGGGCGGCTACTACCAGCCGGACCCGGCGAGGGCGGCCGCCGCGATGCGTCCGTCGAAGACGCTCAACCAGGCGATCGACGCGCTGAAGGCCTGACCCGGGACGTGCGGGGCCGGTTCGCCGGCCGCCGCACGATCCCCGGCGCGCCTCGGGGCATCGTCCCGGCAGGCGCAGTATGCACGCCGGCCGGGCCGGCGTCGGGGCGGGCCCGCGGCCCGGCGTCCGGCGGCCTGTCCGGACCGGTGCGCGGCCCGTCCTACGGCATGGGGAGGAACCGTCAGCGACTCCGGCGAGATGCCCGGTGACGAGCCGGGCGGCGAGACGTCCGGGGACCCCGGAGGGGTGCCGGCCGCGTTCGCGGCGCGGCGCGAGCGCCTCTTCGGCGAGGCCCGGCGCGAGGTCGACGAGGCGCGGGCCCGGCTGATCGAGACGATGAGCACCGGATCAGGGGTGCCCGACGCGCTCGACGCGCTGGAACGTGCCGTGGAGCGGCGCGCGGCGCGCAGGATCCGCGATCACGACTGGCGGGCCGTAGGAGCCGACCCGGAGACGGCGGCGGCGGTCGCCGCCTTCGTCGACCGGGCGCCCTCCTGAAAACAGCTCACGCGCACGCGGAAGCCCAGGTCACGACGGTGTCGTGACCTGGGCTTCCGTTACCTCGGTCGCTGCTCGCGACGGCAGGGGCGGCAGGAGTCGAACCTACGGCCTACGCTTTTGGAGAGCGTTGCTCTGGCCTCTGAGCTACACCCCTTGGGCGCTTTCGACTGTGCCAGGTGCGCATCAGGGGTGCCATCTGATTATCCGTGTGTCGGCTCTCCATACCCCGAATGGCCGTCAGCTCGGGCCCGCGGCCCCTCACTTCCTCGCGGTGGCCCACGCGTGCTGGATGACCAGGTCGGCCTTGAGTTCCGCGAGCTGCACCGCGACGGCCGAGGGGGCCGTGCCGCCGCGCCCGTTGCGGGAGGCCAGCGCGCCCTGCACGTTGAGGACGGACCGCACGTCGGGCGTCAGGTGCGGCGAGATCTTGGCGAACTGCTCGTCCGTCAGCTCGTCGAGCTCGATGCCCAGCGCCTCGCACTCCTTGACGCACTCCCCCGCGACCTCGTGGGCGACGCGGAACGGCACGCCCTGCTTGACCAGCCACTCCGCGATGTCCGTCGCCAGCGAGAAGCCGGCCGGGGCCAGCTCCTCCATCCGGGTCCGGTTGATCTTCAGCGTGGCCATCATGCCGGTGAAGGCGGGGAGCAGGAGCTCCAGTTGGTCGCAGGAGTCGAAGACGGGCTCCTTGTCCTCCTGGAGGTCGCGGTTGTACGCGAGCGGCAGCGCCTTGAGGGTCGCCATCAGCCCGGACAGGTTGCCGATGAGGCGCCCGGACTTGCCGCGGGCGAGCTCCGCGATGTCGGGGTTCTTCTTCTGCGGCATGATCGACGAGCCGGTCGAGTAGGCGTCGTTCAGCGTCACGAAGGAGAACTCCTTCGTGTTCCACAGGATGATCTCCTCGGCGATGCGGGAGATGTTCACCCCGATCATCGCCGTGATGAAGGTGAACTCCGCGACGAAGTCGCGGGAGGCCGTGCCGTCGATGGAGTTGCCGACCGAGCCGCGCTCGAAGCCGAGGTCCACCGCCACGGCCTCCGGGTCGAGGCCGAGCGAGGAGCCCGCGAGCGCGCCGGAGCCGTAGGGGGAGACGGCCGTGCGCTTGTCCCACTGGCGCAGCCGCTCCGCGTCCCGCGACAGCGCCTGGACGTGCGCGAGCACGTGGTGGGCGAACAGCACGGGCTGCGCGTGCTGGAGGTGGGTGCGGCCCGGCATGGCGACGGTGGGGTGCGCGTCGGCGAGGCCGACGAGCGCGTCCTGGAGGTCGGCGACCAGGCCGCCGATGGTCCGCGCGTGGTCGCGCAGGTACATCCGGAAGAGGGTGGCCACCTGGTCGTTGCGCGAACGGCCGGCGCGGAGCTTGCCGCCGAGGTCGGGGCCGAGGCGCTCCAGCAGGCCGCGCTCCAGCGCGGTGTGCACGTCCTCGTCGGCGACGGTGCCGGTGAACGATCCGCTCGCGACGTCGTCCTCCAGCTGGGCGAGGCCCGCGAGCATCTCGGTCAGCTCGTCCGCCGTGAGCAGCCCGGCCTTGTGGAGGACGCGTGCGTGGGCGCGGGAGCCGGCGATGTCGTAGGGGGCGAGGCGCCAGTCGAAGTGCACGGACGCGGAGAGCTTGGCCAAGGCGTCGGCGGGACCGTCGGCGAACCGGCCGCCCCACAGCCGGACGTCACCGTTGTTGCTGCTCACTGCTGCTCCCGGGATGGAGGGACGGATGGGTGGAAGTGGAAGGGAAAGCGGGTCGAGAGGATACGGGCCCCCGCGCGCGGTCGCCCGCGGCGCGGGCCCGGACCGCCGCCGCCTCCCCGCCCACGGGGGAACGGGGAGGCGGTGGGATGCCGCCGCGGCCGCCGCGCGGGCGGCCCGGTGGCAGTGGCCGTCTCAGCCCTGGAGGTCGCGCTTCGCCGCGATCTTCGAGGAGAGGCCGAAGATCTCGATGAAGCCCTGCGCCTTGGACTGGTCGAACGTGTCGCCGGTGTCGTAGGTCGCCAGGTCGAAGTCGTAGAGCGACTCCTGCGAGCGGCGGCCGGTGACCACGGCGCGGCCGGCGTGCAGGGTCATCCGGACGTCGCCGGTGACGTGCTCGTTGGCCTCGTCGATGAAGCCGTCGAGCGCGCGCTTGAGCGGGGAGAACCACTGGCCGTCGTAGACCAGTTCGCCCCAGCGCTGCTCGACCTGCCGCTTGTAGCGGGCGAGTTCGCGCTCGACGGTGACGTTCTCCAGCTCCTGGTGGGCGGTGATCAGCGCGATCGCGCCCGGCGCCTCGTAGACCTCGCGGGACTTGATGCCCACGAGCCGGTCCTCGACCATGTCGATGCGGCCGATGCCCTGGGCGCCGGCGCGCTCGTTGAGCTGCTGGATGGCCTGCAGGACGGTGACCGGCCTGCCGTCGATCGCGACGGGGACGCCGGCCTTGAAGGAGATGACGACCTCGTCGGCGTCGCGGGGCGTCGCCGGGTTCTGCGTGTAGTCGTAGACGTCCTCGGTCGGCGCGTTCCAGATGTCCTCCAGGAAGCCCGTCTCGACCGCGCGCCCGAAGACGTTCTGGTCGATGGAGTACGGCGACTTCTTGGTGGTGGCGATCGGGAGGTCGTTCTGCTCGCAGAACGCGATGGCCTTGTCGCGGGTCATCGCGTAGTCGCGGACCGGGGCGATGCACGTGAGCCCGGGGGCGAGGGCGACGATGCCGGCCTCGAAGCGGACCTGGTCGTTGCCCTTGCCGGTGCAGCCGTGGGCGACGGTGTCGGCGCCGTGCTTGCCGGCCGCTGCGACGAGGTGCTTGACGATGACGGGCCGGGAGAGGGCGGAGACCAGCGGATAGCGGTCCATGTAGAGAGCGTTGGCCTTGATCGCCGGCAGGCAGTAGCCCTCGGCGAACTCGTCCTTGGCGTCGGCGACCTCGGCCTCGACGGCACCGCAGGCGAGCGCCCGCTTGCGGATGACGTCCATGTCCTCGCCGCCCTGGCCGACGTCGACGGCGACGGCGACGACCTCGGCGCCGGTCTCCTCGGCGATCCAGCCGATGGCGACGGACGTGTCCAGGCCGCCGGAGTACGCGAGTACGACGCGCTCGGTCACGGATGTCTCCTCTGGATGCGTTCGCTGATAGGTATAACTATGCAAGCCTCTGCATGGTTTGTCAAAGCCCCTCCTCGCGCTCGAAAGGTGGCGCGGCGCCCGTCCGGTGCTCTCGCGACCGCCCGGCGCGGCGCCCGTCCGGTGCGGCGAAGGCCGTGCGTCCGGCGCCCGGGGGAACGGGCTCGGCCGTCCGGCCCCGCACGGCACCCCCCGCCCGCCGCG
>NZ_JAKGCV010000251.1 GCF_021556455.1 Streptomyces fuscigenes
CGGCACGGCCGCCGGGCGGGCCGCGCACGCGGCTGCCGGCGCGGTCGCCGCTCCCGCCGCCTCGCAGCCGACCGCCTGGACCGGCGGCGGGCTCATCGCCACCACCGAGGGGAAGGTGTTCTTCCAGAACGCCTCCGGCGGCACGTTCGCCTGCTCCGCGACCGTGGCCAACAGCGACAACAAGTCCGTCGTGCTCACGGCCGGGCACTGCGTGGTCGACGCCGCCACCGGCGAGGTCTACCACAACTGGGTGTTCATCCCGGGATACGCCAACGGCAGCCGCCCGTACGGCACGTTCACCGCCTCCGCCCTCTTCCACCGGGACGAGTACGTGTCGACCGGCGGCAACGCCAACTACGACTTCGCGTTCGCCAGGCTGGCCCCGCAAAACGGCAGGACCCTCGTCGACACGGTGGGCGCCGAGGGCATCGTCTTCAACCCGGCGACCGGCCAGGACGTCCACTCGTTCGGCTACGGCGGCTCCGCCGCGGAGGGTGGCGGCGAGCGTCTCAACCACTGCGAGGGGACCGAGGCGCCCGACACCGGCAGGGCCGGATCCACGATGTAGGGCCGGATCCACGATGTGGGGGATCGACTGCGTGCAGACCGGCGGATCGAGCGGGGGAGGGTTCCTCGCGAACTTCGACGCCTCCACCGGCGGCGGGTACCTGGTCGGCAACATCAGCGTCAGCGCGGGCAGCAACGAGTACCACCCGTACCTCGGCAACGAGGCGCTGAGCCTCTACCAGCAGGCCGGTTCCTGACCCCGCCCCGATGCCGGGCCCCGGAAGGTTCCCGGCTGCGCCCGGCTCCTGACTCCGGCCGGTGCCCGATCCCATCCGGTTCCGGACGCGGCCGGTTTCCGGCTCCGCCCCGTTCCTGACCCTGGCAGGTCCCTGGTCCGGGCCGGTTCCCGATCCGGTCGTCCGGATCCCGGCACCACCGGCCGCGGGTCCGGGCCGGGGCCCTGGACCGGGGCCCTGGACGCCGGCCCTCGGTCGGCGGTCCCGCGATGTCCGCCGGGCGCCCTCCGGTGCGCCCGGCGGACACCCGTACCGGATCCGGCGCTCGTGCGCCCGGGGGATGCGACCGTGCGCCGGTCCGTGTCCCGGCCGACCCCAGGAGTCCCGGACCCCCGGCCACCTGCGCGAACTCCGCCCGGATCGCCCATGTCCCGGGCCTGTGGCGCCGCGCGCGGGACACGCTCCGTCGCGGCGCGTGGACAATGAGCGCATGCCCGGAGACTGGATGCGGCAGATCGACCGGCTTCACGCCGGTCTCGTGCGGCGCGACGATCCCACCGCCTGGGTGCGGGAGGCGGACGCCGTCCGGGCGTCCCTCAGGTACCCCCATCTCGCCCTGCGCGGGCCGGTCTTCGGCGTGGCGGCGCGCGAGCCCGGCCACGGCGGGACCTGGCGCGCCGTGCGGCCGGTCACCTGTTCCACCCCGCAGGAGGCACGGGACGCGCTCAACTCGCTGCTGTGGTTCCGGGCCAAGGACGGCGACGACGCGCCCGCGGAGCGCCGGGCGCTGCTCGCGGCGGTCGGGCTGCTGGAACGCGCGGCGCCCGACGAACTGGACGTCCTCGGCGTGCGCTACCGGGTGGTGCGCGCCGACGAGATGGCGCGCAGCGGCGACGAGGGCCTCGAACCGCCGCGCCCCACCGACGTGGAACCGCACCGCACGTCCTGGGAAGGCGACGGCGACACGTCCTCGCGCGACCCGGGCACGTGCCTGCAGGCCGGGCAGGAGGAACCGAGCCCGATGGCCGGTGCGCTGAGACTTGCGCTGCGCCGGTTCGCGTACACGGGCGCGCGCTTCCCGGCCGAGGTGCGCGCCGACTCGGCGCGTGCCGTGGAGACGCACCCCGATGTCGTGCTGCTGCCCACCGGCTTCGGCGTCGCCGAACGCCGCGGCACGGTGTGGACGCCCCGCAGCTCGCTGCTCCCCACGCCCCACGACGCCCGCAGGCTGCTCTACGAGAGCATGACTGGCGCGTGGCCGATGCTCTTCCACTTCGACCGGCGCACGACCGAGGCGTACGCGCGGGCGGCCCGCCGCTTCCGGGCGGCACGGCGCGCCAACGAAGTACGCGTCGACGACACGCTGTTCCGCGTCTGCCGCATCGAGCGCCTCGTCCGCACCGGTCCCGACGGCCCGGAGCCGCCGCGCCGCTCCGACCACGACGCGTACGGGCCGATGCGGCTGCACCCCGTCGCGGACGACGAAGAGGACTCCCTGCCGTCCGGCTGAGGACGTGCCCCGGCGCGGCGGCGTGAGGTCGCCGTCCGCCGCGGCCGGTACCGCACGTCGGGACACGCGCGGGCGAGCAGGCGCCCCCGGCGCCGTGCCCACGTGTCCCTCCGCCCCGCGGCCGGAGGGGCGCCGCCCGGGCACGCGGGACCGCGGCGGGCCGTTCCGCGTGCCCGTTCCGCGCCCCTCAGCCCCGTCGCTGGCCCGGGAGCGTCGTCCTCGGTACCGAGAGGGCCGTGACGAGGACGCCCTCGCCCGCCGTCCAGCGCCCGGAGACCACGCTCAGCCACCGGGGGTCCGGGCCCTCGCGCGACAGGGACAGGGCGAACCCGAACGTCCCCGACGTGCCGGACGGCGCGTCGGCCTCCGGCGTCACGTCCGCCTCGGCGAAGTCCAGCTCGTAGCGCGTTCTCGGGTACCACGCCTTGAAGATGGTCTCCTTGATGCTGAACACCAGGCGGTCCCAGGCCACTCCGGGATGCGTCGCGAGCAGGCCGGCGATCCGTGCCCGCTCGGCCGGCAGCGTCACCGCGGCCAGCACCCCCTCGGGCAGCGGGGCGTTGGGCTCCGCGTCGATGCCGACGGCGTGCACGTCCGTGTCCCGGGCCACGGCCACTGCGCGGTAGCCGTCGCAGTGCGTCATGCTGCCGACGAGGCCGGACGGCCAGCGCGGAGCGCCCCGCTGGTCGGGCAGCAGCGGCGCCGGCGCGATGCCGAGCTCCGCCATCGCGGTCCTCGCCAGGTCCCGGACGGTGGTGAACTCGCGGCGGCGCTTGTCCACCGCGCGTGCCACCACGGCACGCTCCTCCGGGAAGAGCACGTCGCCCGACGCGTCGGCGAACGTGTCGTACGCCGTCACCGTCGCCGGCAGCAGCTCCGCGATCATCCCGCCTCCCGTGCCAGCGCGGGCAGGATCTCGCGCAGCCCGGGACGAGGCCGGCCCGTGCGCCCGCGCCACTCGCGCGGGTAACCCACCGAGACCTCGACGAACGGCACGCCGTCGTAGTGCGTGGTGCGGGGGATGTGGAGGTGGCCGTAGACCGAGGCGAGCGCACGGTGGGTGACGTGCCAGTCGGCCGTGCGCGTCGTGCCGCACCACTGCGCGAACTGCGGGTAGTACATGATGTCCGTCGGCTCGCGCCGCAGCGGCCAGTGGCTGACCAGCAGCGTCGGGAAGTCGGGGGAGCACGCGGCGAGGCGCTTGGCCGTCTCCTCCACCCGGGCCGCGCACCAGGCCTCGCGGCTCTCGTACGGGTCGGGGTGCAGCATGTACTCGTCCGTGCAGACGATCCCCGCCTCGCGCGCGACGCGCAGCGACTCCTCCTTGGTGGAGGTGCCCGGCGTCAGGAACGAGTAGTCGTACAGGAGGAACAGCGGCACCACGGTCACCGGGCCGCCCGCACCCTCCCACACGGGGTAGGGGTCCTCGGGCGTGGTGATGCCGAGACCCCGGCACACCGACACGAGGTGGTCGTAGCGGAACCGCCCGCGAAGCGTCAGCGGGTCCGACGGATGCGTCCACAGCTCGTGATTGCCCGGCACCCACACGACCTTGGCGAACCGTTCGGCGAGCAGCGACAGCGTCCACTCGATGTCCGTGCTGATCTCGCCGACGTCCCCCGCCACGAGCAGCCAGTCGCCGTCGGTGCCCGACCGCAGGGACTCGATGATCTCCCGGTTGTCGGGATGCGCCGCGTGCAGGTCGCTGATCGCGAGCAGCCGCGCCCCGCCGGGCGTCACGCGCCTCCGCCCCGGACGGCGCGCGGACGGGCCGCGCGGGCCCGCACCGTAGCGGAGGGACCGGGGCGGCGATGGATCGGCCCCGAGGCGGGCGGAGTCTCGCGGATGCTCGTCACGGCAGGATGCTACCCGCTGGGCCCCGCGACCTTGATGTCGTTTTTCTGCGAGCTTCGGCGGCCGTCGTCGCGGATGCTGGAAGCATGCACACCGACAGGGAACGCTGCGTGCGCGCGGTTCGCTCCAAAGATGAGCGCTTCGACGGCTGGTTCTTCACGGCCGTCCTGACCACCGGCATCTACTGCCGGCCGAGCTGCCCCGTGGTGCCCCCCAAGACCGAGAACATGGTGTTCCACCCGAGCGCCGCGGCCTGCCAGCAGGCCGGCTTCCGGGCCTGCAAGCGCTGCCGGCCCGACGCCAGCCCCGGCTCGCCCGCCTGGAACGCGCGGGCCGACAGCGTGGCCCGCGCGATGCGGCTCATTCAGGACGGCGTCGTGGACCGGGAGGGCGTGCCGGGTCTCGCGTCGCGCCTCGGCTACTCGGCCCGGCAGATCGAGCGCCAACTGCGTGCCGAACTCGGGGCCGGTCCGCTGGCGCTGGCGCGCGCGCAGCGGGCGCAGACCGCGCGTCTGCTGATCGAGACGACGGACCTGCCGATGGCCCAGGTCGCGTTCGCCGCCGGGTTCGCGTCCGTGCGTTCGTTCAACGGCACCGTGCAGGAGGTCTTCGCGCTGCCGCCGAGCGAGCTGCGGGCGCGGGCCGCCCGGGCCGGCGCGGCGCGCGGCCGGCGCGGCGAGCCGTCCCGGGTGCCGGGCGTGATCCAGCTGCGGCTGCCGTTCCGCGCGCCGCTGCACCCGGACAGCCTGTTCGGGCACCTGGCCGCCACCGCCGTGCCCGGCGTGGAGGAATGGCGGGACGGCGCCTACCGGCGCACCCTGACGCTGCCCTACGGCCACGGCATCGTGTCGCTCGCCCCGCGGCCGGACCACGTGGCCTGCCGCCTCTCCCTCACGGACACGCGCGACCTGACCGTCGCCATCAGCTGCTGCCGCAGGCTCCTCGACCTCGACGCCGACCCGGTCGCGGTGGACGAGCAGCTCGCGGCGGACCCCCGGCTCGCGCCGCTGGTGGCCGCGGCCCCGGGCCGCCGGGTCCCGCGCACGGTGGACGCCGAGGAGTTCGCCGTGCGCGCGGTGCTCGGCCAGCAGGTCTCCACGGCCGCGGCCCGCACACACGCCGCGCGCCTCGTGAGCGCCCACGGCGTCCCCGTCGACGACTCCGAGGGCGGCGGCCTCACGCACCTCTTCCCCTCGCCGCGGGCACTCACCGGCCTGGACCCCGAGGCGCTCGCGTTCCCGAGAGCGCGGCGCGCCACGCTCACCGGGCTCGTGGCCGCACTGGCCTCGGGCGAGCTGCGCCTCGGGCCCGACAGCGACTGGGACGAGGCCCGGGCCCGGTTGTCGGGGCTGCGCGGATTCGGGCCCTGGACGGTGGAGGCGATCGCCATGCGGGCCCTGGGGGACCCCGACGCCTTCCTGCCGACGGACCTCGGCGTGCGCAAGGCGGCGGCACACCTCGGCCTGCCCGTCGGCCCGGCCGCGCTCACGGCACGCGCGGCGGCCTGGCGGCCGTGGCGCGCCTACGCGACCCAGTACCTGTGGGCCACCGACGACCACGCGATCAACCGCCTTCCGGCGTGAGGCGCGCTCGGGCCCCGGTACAAGGACCGGCCCGACCCGGACCCGTCCCGGGGGGTCGGGCGGGCGGGTTCAGGAGAGACGAAGACAGTGAAGACCGTAAGGAATGTGAGGACAGTGAGGACATGGAACGCCGTCACAGCCTGATGGACAGCCCGCTCGGCCCGCTCACGCTGGTGGCGACCGACGGGGCGCTGAGCGGTGTCTACATGACGGACCACCGCCACATGCCCCCGCGTGAGACGTTCGGCGCACGCTCCGCCGAGCCGTTCCCGCAGGCCGTCGCGCAGCTCGACGCCTACTTCCGGGGCGAACTGCGGGAGTTCGACCTCCCGCTGCACCTGGAAGGCACCGGGTTCCAGCGCCTCGTGTGGAAGCAGCTCACCCTCATCCCCTACGGGGAGACACGCTCGTACGGGCAGCTCGCCGCCGCGCTCGGCCGGCCGGGAGCGTCGCGGGCCGTGGGCCTGGCGAACGGGAAGAACCCGGTGAGCATCGTGGTGCCCTGCCACCGGGTGGTGGGCTCCACGGGGGGCCTCACCGGCTACGGCGGCGGGCTCGCGAACAAGCAGCGCCTGCTCACCCTGGAGTCCGGCCACGTGGAGGCGCCGCCCGGCGCACTGTTCTGAGTGGGCCGCCCGGGCGGGCCGGGTGGGCCGTCGGGCGGGCGCGGGCGGCGCCGAGCCCTTCCCGGCCGCCTCCACGGCGCGCGAGGGCCGGCGGGGCCGGTGCGGGGGTCAGCCGACCGGGTGGCCGTCCTCCAGCTCCACCGTGTCGCCGCCCTTCTCCGCCGTCTCCAGGGCGGACGCGACCCGCCGCCCCAGCGACCCGGGGAAGTACGCGGGGATCTCGTCGCGCCCGACCAGCCGCCAGGACACCAGCTCGGCCTCCTGCAGCACGATCTCCGCGAGCTGCCCCGCGCTCAGCACGCCCCCGTCGTAGAGGTACGCGGCGATGGGCGGGCGGCCCGGCCCCCGTACCCAGTCGACGGCGAGCAGCCTGCCCGGCGCGATGTCCAGGCCGATCTCCTCGAGCGTCTCCCGGCGGGCGCCCTGCCGGGGGCTCTCGCCCTCGTCGGACTCGACCGTCCCGCCGGGCAGGGCCCAGCCCTCCCGGTAGTTCGGCTCGACCGCCAGGACGCGGCCCTCGCCGTCCCGGAACAACATGGCGGCACCGGCCAGGATGCGGGGCAGACCCGCGATGTACGTGGCGTAGTCGTCGCTGAGTGTCACGCGGGCAGCCTAGGCCATCGTCCGGCGGCCGGCCCGACCCGGCGTCCTCGCTCCCGCGCCCCGCCCGCCCTCGTTGCGTTGCGTCCCGCGTGCACGCCGCGTGCCGTCGGCGTCGTCGGCGTCCTCGGAGCGCCGCGGCCTGCCGCCTTCCCTCTCGCCTCCCCTCCCGCGGGCGGGCCCGGTCCGGTCTGGGCAGGTGTCCGGGCCCCGGATAGGGTCGGGGCGGCGCGACTGCCTGTTCGACTGCAAAGGAATGACACGTGACGGACGGAGCGGTGAGTGGGGGCCACGGTGACGGGGGCGCTCGGGCGAGCGTGCTGGTCGCCGCGGACAAGTTCAAGGGCTCGCTGACGGCGGTCGAGGTCGCCGAGCGGGTGGCGGCCGGCATCCGCCGGGTCGCGCCGGGGGTGCCGGTCGAGGCGCTGCCCGTCGCGGACGGCGGCGACGGCACGGTCGCCGCGGCGGTAGCGGCCGGCTTCGAGCGGCGCGAGGTGCCCGTGACCGGGCCGCGCGGTGAGCGGCTGACCGCGGCGTACGCGCTGAGGGGCGGCACGGCGGTGGTGGAGATGGCGGAGGCCTCCGGCCTCCAGCACCTGCCGCCGGGCGTCTTCGCGCCGCTGACGGCGACGACGCACGGCACCGGGGAGCTGCTGCGCGCGGCCCTGGACGCGGGCGCCCGCTCGGTCGTCCTCGGCGTGGGCGGCAGCGCGAGCACCGACGGCGGCGCGGGGATGCTCACGGCACTCGGCGCGCGCTTCCTGGACGCGGCGGGCCGGCCGGTCGCGGAGGGCGGGGGCGGCCTCGCCGCCCTGGCGTCCGCGGACCTCTCGGGCCTGGACCCGCGCCTCGCGCACACGGAGATCGTGCTCGCGAGCGACGTGGACAACCCGCTGACCGGACCCAAGGGCGCGGCCGCCGTCTACGGCCCGCAGAAGGGCGCCGGTCCCGAGGACGTCGTGGCACTCGACGCCGCGCTCGGCCGCTACGCGGCGGTGCTGGAATCGCTGCTCGGCCCCCCGGCGGCGGGGCTGGACCGGGCGCCCGGAGCGGGGGCGGCCGGCGGCATCGGGTACGGCGCGCTGGTGGGCCTCGGCGCCCGCTTCCGCGCGGGCATCGAGGTGATGCTCGACGTGCTGGGCTTCGCGGCGGCGCTGGAGCGCGCCACGCTGGTCGTGACCGGTGAGGGCTCGCTGGACGAGCAGACGCTGCACGGCAAGGCGCCCGCGGGCGTCGCCGCCGCGGCCCGCGCGCGGGGCATCGACGTGGTGGCGGTGTGCGGCCGTCTGGCGCTCGCGCCGCCGGCGCTGCGGGGTGCGGGGATCCTGCGGGCGTACGCGCTGAGCGACCTGGAGCCCGACCC
>NZ_JAKGCV010000252.1 GCF_021556455.1 Streptomyces fuscigenes
AGCCCGCCGCGCGCAGGGCGTCCAGCAGCACCCGCTCGTTGTAGCTGCGCAGGACGCCCCGGTTCCACGCCTGGTCGCCGCCGGTCGCGCCGCCCGAGGGGGCCGGGGACACGCCGCCGTCAAGGCGGCCGGACGCCTCGCCCCCGGCCGCGCCCGTGCCGGGGTGCTCGTCCGCCCCGCCGCCCGGCCGCCCGTCCGCCCCGCCGCTCGTCCCGCTCACGCCGTTCAGAATCGTCCCTCCTCGGCCGTTGACGTTCTTTTGTAAAGGATTCTAACTTGGTCCTGGCGCCGTCCTGATGGTTTCTTGACGCCGCCCGCTCCCGCAACCGCGGCGCCTCGGCGCCCCTCGACGACAACGCGCCACGACACACCAAGGAGGTGGGCCGGATGCCCGAGACCGACCGCAAGGCCGTCTCGAACGACGTCGGGTTCGTCCGCACCATCGGCCAGTTCCAGGCGAGTGCCATCAACATGAGCCAGATGGTCGGCATCGGGCCGTTCATCACGATCCCCGCGATGATCATCGCCTTCGGCGGCCCGCAGGCCGTCATCGGGTGGGTCGCCGGCGCGGTGCTCGCCCTGGCGGACGGCCTGATCTGGGCCGAGCTCGGCGCGTCCATGCCGGGCGCGGGCGGCTCGTACATCTATCTGCGCGAGGCGTTCCAGTACCGCACGGGACGCCTGATGCCGTTCCTGTTCACCTGGACGGCCATGCTCTTCATACCGTTGATCATGTCGACCGGCGTGGCCGGGTTCGTGCAGTACCTCACGTATCTCTGGCCCTCGATGTCCTCCGGACAGGGGGACCTCATAGGCCTCGCCATGTGCCTCGCGGTCGTGCTCCTGCTGTGGCGGCGCATCGACTCGGTCGGCCGGCTGACCTCGGTGCTCTGGGTGATCATGATGATCAGCGTGGCCTGCGTGATCATCGCGTCCTTCACGCACTTCCACGCCTCCGACGCCTTCACCTACCCGGCGCACGCCTTCGCCCTCGGCTCCACGAAGTTCTGGCTCGGCTTCGCGAGCGGGCTGACCATCGGCATCTACGACTACCTCGGCTACAACACCACCGCGTACATGGGCGCCGAGATCAAGAAGCCGGGACGGGTGCTGCCGCGCTCCATCATCTTCGCGATCGTCGGCATCATGTGCATCTACCTGCTGATGCAGATCGGCACGCTCGGCGTCGTCAACTGGCACGACATGATCGACCCGGCCAACCCCGCGTCCCGGTCGGTCGCCGCCGTGGTGCTGGAGAAGGCCTGGGGCAAGACCACGGCCGACGTCGTGACTGTGCTCATCCTGATCACCGCGTTCGCCTCCGTCTTCGCGGGCCTGCTCGGCGGCTCCCGGGTGCCCTACGACGCGGCCCGCGACAAGGTCTTCTTCCGGCAGTTCGGCCGGCTCCACCCCAAACACCGCTTCCCCGTCCTCGGCCTGATCTCCATGGGTGTGATCACGGCGGCGGCCTTCCTGATCAGCCGGCACCTCGGCAACTCGCAGACGCACCCGCCGCTGACCGTCCTGATCACCTTCCTGACCACCACGATGGTCATCGTGCAGGCCTTCGCGCAGATCGCCGCCGTCACGGTCCTGCGCAGGCGCCAGCCCAACCTGCGGCGCCCCTACAAGATGTGGCTCTACCCGCTGCCGAGCGTCGTGGCGCTGGTCGGCTGGCTGACCGTGTACGTCTTCGCCGACAAGAACAACCCGGGACTGCACCCGATCGAGGGATCGCTGGCCTGGGTCGTGCTCGGCGGCATCGCCTTCCTCGTCTGGGCCAAGGTCGAGCGGACCTGGCCCTTCGGCCCCAAGGAGATCAACGAGAACTTCCTGCACGCGCCCGAGGACGCGCAGGGCGCGCCGGCGACCGGGGCCGGCGCCGCCGGACCGGGCGCCGGGGGAGCGGGCCGGCGGGAGCAGGCGTGAGGGACGGCACCACGGCGGGCCCGGCGCCGGGCGGCGGGGACTTCGTGCTGGGCGTCGACATCGGCGGCACGAAGATCGCGCTGGCCACCGCCGACCCGCTCGGCGTCATCCTGCACACGGCGCGCATCGACACGCGGGCGGCCGAGGGCGCGGGGCAGGCGCTGTCCCGCGCGCTGCGGGCCGCCGGGGAGCTGTGCGCGCGCACCGGCGGCGGGCTGCTCGGCGTGGGCGTCGCGGCGCCCGGTGTCGTCCATGAGGACCACATCGCCCACGCGCCCAACCTCCCCGGACTCGAGAACCTCGCGCTGCGCGCGGAGCTGGCGAAGGCCCTCGCCCCCGCTCCGGTACGGGTGGACAACGACGTGAAGGCGGCGGGCCTCGCGGAGGCGCGCTGGGGCGCGCTGCGCGGCGCCGGCACGGGTCTCTACCTCAACCTCGGCACGGGCCTCGCCGTCGCCCTCGTGGCCGGCGGCCGGGTCCTGCGCGGCGCGCACGGGGCCGCCGGGGAGATCGGCTACCTGCTGCGCGGCCGCGACGACCGCTGGGGAGCGGCCTCCGGCCGCGCCCCGCTGGAGGAGTACTTCTCGGGCGCGGGCCTGGCCCGGCGCGCCGGGGAACTGCTCGGGGGGACGTGGAGCGCGCGGGAGCTGTTCGCCGCCACCGACCCCGCGGCGCGCGCCCTCGTGGACGAGGCCCTCGACACCCTGGCCGTGCACGTGGCCAACCTGGCGACCGTCCTCGACCCGGCCGTGGTGGCGGTGGGCGGCGGCATGACGGCCGTGTCGGACCGGGTGCTGCCGGCGCTGAACCGGCGCCTGACCGAGGCCGTGCCGTACCCGCCCGCGCTGGTCACCGCGCGCTACGCGACCGACGCGGCCCTGCGGGGAGCGCTGGCGCTCGCCCTGGAGGAGCGGCCCGCGGCCTGACCGGTCCGCGTCCTGACCGGTCCGCGGCCTGACCGGCCCGTCGCGGCCGCCGCGCATCTGCGGCGCGCACGGTCCGACCGGTGCCCTCGACGCCGCCCGGAGCCCGTTCCGGCGTCCGGGCACCCGTCCGACCACCCCCGTTCACCTGCGGGAAACGCCCCGTCTGCCGTCCGTGTGGCCGGGGCCGCGGAAAGCGGATTCGGCGTGTTCCGGGCGCGTTCACGGCGTACGGTGCCTGGCGTCGGGCGGTCCGGGGTCGGGGAAGTTGTGCGTGACGACACCTCAACTGCCCACTCCCGTCCCGCATGTGCACGAGAGGCCTCCTGATGCACCAGCACCGACCAAGACGCCCGCTGCTCGCCGCCCTCGCCGGCGGCGTCCTCGCGGCCGGCTGCCTCACGCAGCTGCCCGCCTCGGCCGCCGCAGCCCCCGCCGCCGCCCACGCGGGCGCGTCCGCTGGGTCCCGGCAGGCCGAATTCCGTTCGGCCGCCGCCGAGTTCCACGTTCCCGAGACGGTCCTCCTCGCCCTGGCCTACCAGGAGTCGCAGTGGGACGCGCACCCCGGCCAGTACAACACCGGCGGCGGCTACGGCCCGCTGAACCTCACCGACGTCACCGCGCAGGCGGCCGGTGCGGGCGGCGCGGGCGCCGCCGGACGCGGCGACCTCGGCGAGTTCACCCGCGACCCCGCCCTCCACACGCTGACGGCCGCGTCCCGCCTGAGCGGCGAGTCACCGCACGCGCTGCGCTCCGACAGCGGCGCCAACGTCCGCGGCGGCGCGGCGCTCCTCGCCTCGTACGAGAAGGACCTCACGGGCGCCACCCCCGCCGACCCGGCGCAGTGGTACGGCGCCGTCGCCCGCTACAGCCAGGCCCCGGACCGTACGACGGCCGGCACGTTCGCGGCCCGCGTGTACGCCACCCTGCGCACCGGCGCCGCACGCACGGCCGACCAGGGCCAGCACGTCTCGCTCGCGGCGCAGCCCTCCCTGCGGCCCGCGACGGCCCAGCTCGCCGAGGCGTACCCGAAGGCGCCCGCGGCCGACACCTCGGCCCCTGCCCCCGAGTGCCCGACGACGGTGAGCTGCCGGTTCATCGCCGCCTCCCCGTCCAACGGCCAGGTCGCCGCGCGCCCCGACGACGGCATGTCCGTCAAATACATCGTCATCCACGACACGGAGACGTCGTACGACGCCGCCGTCAACCTCTTCCGCACGGCGGGCAACGACTCGGCCCACTACGTCATGAAGTCCTCGGACGGCTCCGTCACGCAGATGGTGCCGACCAAGGACCTCGCCTTCCACGCGGGCAACTACTGGTTCAACATGCACTCGATCGGCATCGAGCACGAGGGCTACGCCGCCCAGGGCGCCACCTGGTACACGCAGGCCCAGTACGAGGAGACGGCCGACCTGGTGCGCTACCTGTCCGCCAGGTTCGGCATCCCGCTCGACCGCGAGCACATCCTCGGCCACGACAACGTGCCCGCGCCGACCGACGGGACCGTCGCCGGCATGCACTGGGACCCGGGACCCTACTGGGACTGGAACCGGTTCATGGCGCTGCTCGGCGTCCCCGTGCCCACCACCCACGGCGTGGGCGCGGTCGGCACCGCCGTGACGATCACGCCCTCCTTCGCGGCGAACGTGCAGACCGCGAGGATCTGCCCGGCCGACGACCCGTCGGGGGCCACCCCGGCGTGCACGAACCGGCGCGCCCCGACCAGCTTCGTCTACGTGCACACCGCGCCCGACCCGAGCGCGCCGATCATGGCGGACCCGTACATCCACACCAGCGGTGCCGGCACGATGAACATCGCGGACTGGGGCGGCCGGGTCTCCGCGGGCCAGCAGTACGTGGTGGCGGGCACCAGCGGCGACTGGACCGCGATCTGGTACGCGGGCCGCAAGGGCTGGATCCTCAACCCGGCCGCCAAGAACACGACGCCGGCCCCGGGCGCCCGCATCGTCGCGGCCAAGAGCGCGGGACCGGCGAGCGTGCCGGTGTACGGCGTGGCCTACCCGGACGCCTCCGAGTACCCGGCGGGCCTCGACCCGTCGACGATGGCGCCGCTCGGCAAGTACACGGTCCCGCAGGGCCAGGGGTACGTCGCCACGCAGCTCGCGACCGGGACGGACGACTACTTCGCCTCCAGCGGCACGGTGGTCACCGGCGCGCGGAAGTTCTACACCATCCAGTTCGGCTACCGCGACGCCCTCGTCGACATGGCGGGGGTCAAGGCGTCGCTGAGCTCCTGACGGGCCGCACCGGGTCCGGGGCCGGCGGCGGGAGCCGGGCCCCGGGCCCCGGGCCCGGTGCGGACGCGGGGGCGGCCGGCGGCCCCTGGGCTCCGCCAGGGCGGCGGCCGCCCGCCCCGGCGCGGGCCTCCTGACGGACCGCCTCTCGAAGCTTGCGTTTTCAAGTGATGCCGTGATGGAAGAATGAAGCCATGAACGACGATGCGCCCTGGCTCGACGCCGAGGAGTTCGCCGCCTGGCACGCACTGGTGCGCACCGTCAACGCGCTGCCCGAGGCCCTGGACCGCCAGCTCAAGCGCGACTTCGGCCTCCCGCACACCGAGTACCTGCTGATGGCGATGCTCTCCGAGGCCGAGGACCGCACGCTGAGCATGACCCGCCTCGCCCGCCGGCTGCGCTTCTCGGCGAGCCGCCTCTCGCGCATCGTCACCAAACTGGAGGACCTCGGCCGGGTCACCCGCCACCGCGACCCCGCCAACGGGCGGGTCACCCTGGCCACGCTCACCGACGACGGGCTCGCCCTGCTCCGGTCCGCGGCGCCCGGCCATGTGCGCCAGGTGCGGGCGGTCCTCTTCGACCAGCTCGACCGGGAGCAGGTGGGCCAGCTGCGCGCCATCTTCGAAGCGGTCCTCGCGGGGCCCGAGATGAGCACCTGCTGCCCCGGGCGCACGGGCGGCGTGCCGGCCCGCTGACGCCGGCGGCGCCCCGGAGGCCGCCAGGACCCCCTGCCCTCGCGGCGGCTTCGGGGCGCGGAGAGGGCAGGGGGTCCTGTGCGTTCGTGCCGGCCGTGCCGGTCCTGCCGCTCGTGCCGGCCCCGGTCCCCGGCCGCGCGGCCCCTCACTCCCAGGGCAGGGTCAGCCAGGGGCTCTCCGGATCCCGCGTCAGGACCCGGTGCGGCTCCAGCACGTTCTCGTACCACGTGCCGAACTCCTCCGTGTCGAAGCGCAGCACGCGGCCGAGCGCGTACCCGGCCGAGAAGTCCTCCCAGGAGGTGTGCCGGGTCCCTGCCAGGGCGCCCGCGCGCAGCACGGCGTCCCGCGCCTCCGCTCCCGCGCACAGCCGCGCGCTCAGTCCCCACCGGGCGAAGTTGACCGCGCGTCCGTAGTCGTACGCCGCGGTGCTGCGCACGTACCCGTCGGGCGGCAGCAGCCCGTCGGCCCGGAACCGGGCCTCGTAGCGCACGATCCGCCCGATCAGATCCTGGATCGCCGGGCCCAGGGCGTCCGGTGCGCCGAGGTCACCCAGCACGTCCGCGCAGGTCGAGCGCCACAGGTCCAGGGGAACACGGGCGCCCGGCTCCCCGGCCAGCCGCCGCCGCACCTCCAGGACGAACTCCGGCTCGCCGGGGCCGTTGCGGGCCTGGAGCAGCGCGTCCATCTGGAAGCGCCACTCGGCGTGCGTGGTCGTCCCCCAGGACTCGCGCAGCAGCCGCGCGTCGAGGACGTAGTCGTCGTACACGTCGCCGATCTCGTTCCACAGCACGCCGTTGCGCACGGCCAGCGGCGCCCCGCAGGCGAGTGCCTGCGCCAGCAGCCCGGCCCTCGGCCCGTCGTACTTCGTCAGGAGCGCGACGGGACGGTCGGCGCGCTCCCCGGCGCCGGCCGCACGCACGGCCCGCAGCCAGCGCCGCCGGTGCCGGGCCCGGGCGGGGAAGGTCGTCTCGGTCGGCGTCCCGGGATTCACGCACAGCGCGAACCGCGCGTCGGGCCACAGTTCCGCCATCGCGCGCAGCGACGTCCGCTGCGCCACGGCGCCCTCGCGCCTCGGCAGCCGCTCGCCCGCCGTGCGCACGGCCACGCACCAGTGGCCCGCGCGGTCCCGGCAGGTACCCCAGCGGACCGAGCCGCCCCCGTCCGCCTGCTCCTTCGGCACGTACAGGAACAGGTCGCACCCGGCGAGCACCCGCAAGAACGCGTCCCGGTCACCGTCGAGCGCCGCGGACCTCAACTCCCGTTCGATCCGTGTAGCCGGTTCCCACGAGCGCGCGTACGCCCGCGCCGCCGCTCTCGGAGTACTGTCCACCGGCCGACCCTATCCAGCGGGCCGCCGCGGGCCGAGGGTGCACCCGCCAGGAACCGGGCGCCACCCGTTCGCGTTTTTCCCGATGAGGCGTACGTGGCACACATCGAGGGGGTGGACATGGCGGAGCTGGTCCCCGGCGGCAACCTGGAACTGCCGAACGGCGCAGTGGTCCTGCGCGTACCCGGCCCCTTCGACGTCTCGGCGCTGGTCACCGGCGACGACCGCAGGGTCGGCGGGGACGCCGACTTCGTCTTCTTCAACCAGCCGCACGCCCCGGGCGTCGACGTGGACTCCGGCGCGGGCGTGAGCACCGTCCGCCTCGACCCGCGGCGGCTGCGGCCCGGCGCCACCCGCGTCACGCTCGTGCTCAGCCCCGCCGACCCCGGCACGCCGCTCGGCGCCCTGCCCGCCCCGGTGCTGAGCGTGCGCCGCGCCGCCGCGACGGGCGCGGCCGGGTCCGGGGCCGAGGTCGCCGTCTTCCGGCCGCCGCGCCCGGACCGCGAGAGCGTCCTGCTGCTCGCCGAGGTCTACCGCCGTGGCGGCGCCTGGAAGGTGCGGGCACTCGGGCAGGGCTACGCGGACGGACTCGCGGGCCTCGCCCGGGACTTCGGAGTGGACGTCGAGGACGACGGGACCCCGGCCGCCCCGCCGCCGCGGGCGCCCGCGGCCCCGCAGGGGGACCCGGAGGGGTACGGCGCGCTCGTCGGCGCCGAGCGCATGCGGGCGGGCGCTCCGCCCGTCGCGCTCGACGCCCGGCTCCGCGAAGCGGCCGCCCGGCACGCGGCGGCCATGGCGGCCGAGGGGGCGCTCGCCGTCGAGACCTCCGACGGCGTCTCCCTGTACCAGCGCGTGGAGGCGGCCGGGTTCTCCTGCCTGGCCCTGGCCGAGCACCTGGTCTCCGGGCCGCACGACCCCGCCGCCTTCCTCGCGTACTGCCTCTCGGCCCCGGCCACCGCGGCACCCTTCGCCGACCCCGCGTACACCCACGTCGGCATCGGCCGGGCGGCCGGGAGGTCGGGCGAGGTGTTCTGGACGGCCGTGTGGGCCTCGCCCTTCAGCCCCGCGGGCCTGGCCCGGCTGACCGCCGACGTCGTCCGCCTCACCGCCGCCGAGCGTGCGGCGGCCGGGCT
>NZ_JAKGCV010000253.1 GCF_021556455.1 Streptomyces fuscigenes
CGCTGCGGCGCAGCGCGGCCGCAGCCCCGCCGCCGGAACTGGTCGGCGCGCCGTTCTGCTCGGCCAGGGACGCGAGGTCGGCGGGGGCGGACCCCGCGTGCGGCCGGCGGCCGCCCCGGCCCTCTCCGAGGACGTGCCAGCCGACGTCCGTCAGCGTGATGTAGGCGCCGCACCGCAGGCCGTGCAGGGTGCAGGCGTCCCGCAGGCCCCACATCCACGCCCCGTCCTCATCCGTCCAGCGCTCGTCGCCCTCGCGGCAGTAGAGCAGGACCGCCGTGCGCACGGGCGTGCGGCGCCGCAGGTCGTGCGGGATGACGCGGCGCAGGTGGGCGAGGAGGGCGTTGCGGAACTCCCAGCCGTCCGCCCGGGTGGTACGGCGCGCGAACGAGGCGCTCGCGACGAGGCGTTCCTCGGGGTCGAGCACGGCGACGACCGCCGTACCCGGACGGGGAGCGTGCCTGCTGTGCAGACCTCCGACGACCTCGCGCGGGCTGCGCAGCAGCGGAATGCCCGCGGCCGACCACTCGGCGGGTTCCAGGATGCGGGCGAGATGGCTGGACCGTCCCCCGTCCGAGGCGATCGGAGCTGCCGGCGACGACGCGAATCCGAAGGTCACGATTTCTCCCTTCGCAAACGCGCCCGCACCGCGGGCATGGTCCAGTAGGAGGCCAGCGCGAAGGCCGCCCGGGGAAGCGGGCGGGAGGATGCGGAGGCAGTCCCAATTCTCGCCGCCCCGCCGTGATGCGGCAACGAGCAATTGGGCCGGGCGACCGGAATGCCCCGGTATGTGTGCCATATTCGCCGCCCCGGGTGATGCGCGGCGCCGCACGTCACGCCGGGGGCCCCGCGCGGACGGCCGGACCCCCGGGCCCCGCGGCGCGCCGTTCTTCCCGCCCGTACCGCGCGCCGGACGGCGGGGACGGGTGTGCCCGCGGGCGTCACACCGCGCGAAGTGGCCGACGGGCCGCCTCATCGGGTTGCATGGGGGGCATGGACGACCCAGAGCTGCGGACCGAAGCCGATGCCATCCTCGCCGAACTCGTCGGCGACCCCGGCGGCCGGGCACGGCTGCGGGAGGACCAGTGGCAGGCGGTGGACGCGCTGGTGCGGGAGCGCCGACGCGCCCTCGTGGTGCAGCGCACCGGCTGGGGCAAGTCGGCCGTGTACTTCGTCGCGACCGCGCTGCTGAGGCGCCGCGGCGCCGGGCCCACGGTGATCGTCTCGCCGCTCCTCGCGCTCATGCGCAACCAGGTGGAGGCCGCCGCGCGGGCCGGCATCCGGGCGCGCACCATCAACTCGGCCAACCCGGAGGAGTGGGACACGATCCACGAGGAGGTCGAGCGCGGCGAGACCGACGTCCTCCTCGTCAGCCCGGAGCGCCTCAACTCGGTCGACTTCCGCGACCACATGCTGCCCCGGCTCGCCGCCACCACCGGCTTGCTGGTCGTCGACGAGGCGCACTGCATCTCCGACTGGGGGCACGACTTCCGTCCCGACTACCGGCGGCTGCGGGCCATGCTCGCCGAGCTCGCCCCGGGCGTGCCGGTGCTGGCCACCACGGCGACGGCCAACGCGCGCGTCACCGCGGACGTGGCCGAGCAGCTGGGCACCGGCGCGGGGGAGGCCCTGGTGCTGCGCGGCCCGCTGGAGAGGGAGAGCCTGCGCCTCGGCGTGGTGCGGCTGCCGGACGCCGCGCACCGCCTCGGCTGGCTCGCCGAGCACCTGGACGACCTGACCGGCTCCGGCATCATCTACACGCTCACGGTGGCCGCCGCCGAGGAGGCCACCGCCTACCTGCGGCAGCGCGGCTTCGAGGTCGCCTCCTACACGGGCCGCACGGAGAACGCCGACCGCCTGCAGGCCGAGACCGACCTTCAGGAGAACCGGGTCAAGGCGCTGGTCGCGACGTCCGCCCTCGGGATGGGCTTCGACAAGCCCGACCTGGGGTTCGTGGTCCACCTCGGCTCGCCGTCGTCCCCGATCGCGTACTACCAGCAGGTGGGCCGCGCAGGCCGAGGCGTGGCGCACGCCGACGTGCTGCTGCTGCCCGGCAAGGAGGACGAGGCCATCTGGCGCTACTTCGCCGACACCGCCTTCCCGCCCGAGCCGCAGGTCCGCCAGACGCTCGCCGCCCTGGGCGAGGCGGGCAGGCCGCTGTCCGTGCCGGCGCTCGAGGCATCCGTGGACCTGCGGCGCAGCCGGCTGGAGACGATGCTGAAGGTCCTGGACGTCGACGGCGCGGTCAAGCGCGTCAAGGGCGGCTGGACGGCGACCGGTGCCGAGTGGGTCTACGACGCGGACCGCTACGCATGGGTGGCCCGCCAGCGCGCCGCGGAGCAGCAGGCCATGCGCGACTACGTCGGCACGTCCGCGTGCCGCATGGAGTTCCTGCGCCTGCAGCTGGACGACGAGGGCGCGGCACCGTGCGGCCGCTGCGACAACTGCGCGGGCGCCTGGGCGGACTCCTCCGTCTCGGCGCAGACGCTGCAGGGCGCCGCGAAGGAGCTGGACCGTCCGGGCGAGGACGTCGAGCCCCGGCGGATGTGGCCCACCGGCATGCCGGCGCTGGGCATCGACCTCAAGGGCCGCATCCCGGCCGGGGAGCAGTGCGCGCCGGGACGTGCCCTCGGGCGGCTCTCCGACATCGGCTGGGGCAACCGGCTGCGCCCGCTCCTCGCGCAGGACGCCGCCGACGGGCCCGTGCCCGACGACGTCCTGAAGGCGGCGGTGGCGGTCCTCGCCGACTGGGCGCGCTCGCCGGGCGGCTGGGCGGCCGGCGGCGAGGACGCACCGGCTCGGCCGGTGGGCGTCGTCGCGGTGCCGTCGCTGTCCCGGCCGCAGCTCGTCGGGACCCTCGCGCAGGGCATCGCGGCCGTGGGCCGGCTCCCGTATCTCGGGAGCCTGGCGTACACGGGCCCCGACGGCGCCCGCGCGGGACGGCGCAGCAACTCCGCCCAGCGTCTGAAGGCGCTGTCGGGCGCCTTCGAGGTGCCGGGCGAACTCGCCGCCGCGCTCGCCGCGTCGTCCGGCCCGGTGCTGCTGGTCGACGACCTCACGGACTCCGGGTGGACGCTGGCGGTGGCGGCCCGCCTGCTCCGCAGGTCGGGCGGCGGCCAGGTGCTGCCGCTGGTCCTGGCCGCGGCCGGATGATCGGCAGTCGGCGATTCACCAGCCACCGGTTTCAGCAGCCACCGGGTTCGGCGGTCGGCGGGTTCACCAGCCGCCGGGTTCAGCAGTCGGCGAGGAGTCCGGCGCGCAGGGTCCTGATGATGCGGGACAGCAGCCGGGAGACGTGCATCTGGGAGCAGCCGAGTGCCTCGCCGATCTGGGCCTGCGTCCATTCGCGGCCGAAGCGCATCTCCAGGATGCGGCGGTCGCGTTCGGGCAGCTCGGCGACGAGGGGCGCCAGCGACTGGAGGTTCTCGACCCGCTCCATGCCCGGATCGACGGCGCCGACGAACACGGACATGGTCTTGGCGTTGACGCTGCCGCCGCCCTGGTCGTAGGGCATGTCGAGGGAGTCGGTGTTGTAGCCGTTGGCCGCGATCAGGCCCTCCAGGACCTCCTCCTCGCCGCGGCCGAGGTGCTCGGCCAGTTCGGCGGGGGTGGGGTCGCGGTCCAGCCGGGCGCCGAGCCGGTCCCTGGCCTGGGCGAGTTCGACCCGGAGTTCCTGGAGGCGGCGCGGGACGTGCACGGCCCAGGTCGCGTCGCGGAAGTAGCGCTTGATCTCGCCCACTATGTAGGGGATCGCGAACGTCGCGAACTCGTTCTCGCGCGACAGGTCGAAGCGGTCGATCGCCTTGATCAGGCCGATCATGCCCACCTGGAGGACGTCCTCCATCTGGTCGCGGCCCTGGAAGCGGCGGGCGGCGAAGTGCACCAGGGACATGTTCAGTTCGATGAGCGTGTTGCGGGCGTACGCGTACTCCGCGCTGCCCTCCTCCACCACCCGGAGGCGGTCGAAGAACAGCTTCGACAGGCCCCGCGCGTCCCTCGGCGAGACCTCCTGAGGGTCCGGCACATGCGGGAGACCGTCCCCCTGCTCCCCGGCCGGGGCTGCCGGGTGCCGGACAGGAGCGGTCGGGTGCGGGGCGGGCGCGGGCGAGGCGGTGGCCATGGGGGGGTTCCCTTCGGGGCGGACACGATGAACGGCCGCCTGGGTACCCCTTTTCCGCAGCGCCAATCACGCCGGGGGGAACGGGCGTCGGGACGCTGTGCGCACCGGGCCGGGGCCGGCCCACGGCCGGCGCGGCCGGGCGCACACGGGGGCGGGCCGGCACCGGCGATGTGCCGGTGCCGGCCCGCCCCGCAGCCGTGTTCGCCGCCTCACCGGGCGGCGGTCACCACCGGTACCAGCGGCCCCGCTTTCCGCCCGACGCGGCGGGCCGCACGATGAAGCCGAGCAACCACACCACGAGGACCACCAGGGCGATCCACCAGAGCACCTTGAGGGCGAAGCCCGCACCGGCGAGGATCAGGACGAGAAGCAGAACAAGCAGCAGGGGAACCATAGTTATCAACCTCCGGCGAGCCGTGTGCCCCGGCTTGGGCCCACCACACCCCACACGGCCCACCCAATCAACATGTATTCCACACCGACCACTCGGCGCGGGCACCGCTCAGGACGGGCTCAACTCGACGGCGAGCAGCGCGATGTCGTCCTCCTTCTCCTCGCCGAAGCCGCGCAGGAGCGTGTCGCAGAGTTTCTCCAGGTCCCGGGGCCCCGACGCCGTGGCGGTGCGGAAGGCCGCGAGGCTGTCGTCGAGGTCCTGGCCCCGCACCTCCACCAGCCCGTCGGTGAACAGCAGGACGCGTGAGCCGGGTGCGACGGTGTGGACGGCCGGCGGCGGGTGCGGCAGTCCGAGGCCGAGGATCGGCCCGTGCTCCTCCAGGTAGGTGGCGGGGCCGTCCGGTGGGAGCAGCAGGGGCGGCATGTGGCCGCCGTTGGCGACCTGGACGCGCAGGCCGTCCCGGTCCACGAGCACGAGGCACAGTGTCACGGTGAGGCCGGGCCGGGAGTGTGCGAGGAGGCTGTCGAGGCGTTCGAGGACGCGGTGCGGCGGATGGCCCTCCAGGGCGTAGGCCCGCAGCGCGTGCCGTATCTCCCCCATGACGGTCGCCGCGACGAGCGAGTGCCCGGCGACGTCGCCGATCGCCAGCAGCAGCCCCTGAGGGGTCCGCAGTGCCTCGTAGAAGTCGCCCCCGATCTCCGCGTGGTCGGAGGCGGGCCGGTAGCGGACGGCGAGGTTGGTCCCCGGCAGGGCCGGGAGCCGGTCGGGCAGGAAGGTGCGCTGGAGCGCGAGCGCGAGAGTGTGTTCCTCGTTGTAGGTGCGCAGCGCCTCCAGGGCGAGTGCGCAGGCGCTGGCGAGCTGCTGCAGCAGTTCGCGGTCGTCGGTGCCGTCGACGGCGGCGGCCGGGACGGCGATGCAGACGGGTGGCCGGTTGCGTTTGGTGCGGGCCACCACCAGCGCCACGTCCGTCCCGAGGGGATCGAGGGGCAGCAGGGCGCGCCAGCGGGCCGCCGGCATGACACGCACCTCGGCACCCGTGCCGCTGCCGAGTGTGAACGACGCCAGCTGGGCGAGGAGTTCGGGGCCGGCGGGGGACGCGACGGGCGCAGTGCCGGGGGCCGCCGCGTGGCTGTGCACCGACTGGCCCTGCGGGCTGAGGAAGATGGCGGTGGCCGGGCAGGACATCAGGTCGGCTGCGCCGCCCGTCGCCGACGCCGCGAAGGAGTGGAATCCGACCGCCCGGTAGACGTCGAGGGTCGCCCGGTTGAGTGTGGTCAGGCGCAGGGCGAGTCTCTCCGCGCGGCGGCGTGCGCGCGCGTAGCGCAGGGCCGCGGTGATCGTCGCGAGGAACTCGCCGGGATCTATCGGCTGGTCGAGGTACGCGTCGGCGCCGCGGCGGAGGCCCTCGGTGTGGTCGTCGGCGCCGATCGCGACGGCGGACACGTGGATGACGGGCAGCGCCGCGGTCCGCGCGTCCGCCTTCACCCGCTCGCACACCTCGTATCCGGTCATGTCCGGGAGGTGCACGTCGATGACCGCCGCGTCGGGCAGCGGTGTGTCCGGCGAGGCG
Organism: Streptomyces fuscigenes; assembly: GCF_021556455.1. GTDB lineage: Bacteria > Actinomycetota > Actinomycetes > Streptomycetales > Streptomycetaceae > Streptomyces > Streptomyces fuscigenes. The sequence goes on from NZ_JAKGCV010000253.1 coordinate 6,082, forward strand.
AGCAGCGCGAGTCCCTCCGCGCCGTCGCCGGCCCGTATCACGGTGTGGCCCACGCGCTTGAGCCAACTGGAGAGGATGTACAGGTTGGTCTCGTCGTCATCGATCACCAGGATGGTCCCGGGAGCGCTGTCGCGGGTCGCGATGTCGTTCACGTGTCCCTCTCGGGGTTCGGGCGCGCGGGGGCGCTCACTCCCTCGGCCGCCGTGCCCGCCGGCGCCGCGCCGGGCGGTCGCGCGCCGGCTCCGGGCTCCTGCCCCGGCCGGCACGGCAGCCGCACCTCGACGCGGGTGCCCGCACCGGGGGTACTGCTCAACGCGAGCGAGCCGCCCAGCAGTTCGGCGAGGGTGCGGGCATAGGGCAGGCCGAGGCCGGTGCCCCGGTGGCCGCGCTGGTGCGGCCCGCGGATCTGGTAGAACTCCTCGAACACCCGGCCCAGTTCGTCCTGCGGGATGCCCACACCGCTGTCGGTGACGGTGAAGGTCATCCACGACGGGGCCCGTTCGTCGTCCGTGGCGAACTCGAGGACCACCTCTCCCTTCGCGGTGAACTTCAGGGCGTTCGAGAGCAGGTTGCGCAGGATGCGGGTGAGCAGCACCTCGTCGGTGACCACCACGGGGAGAGCCGAGGGCGCGGGCGTGCGCAGGGCCACGTCGGTGGAGGGGCGGGTGCCGCCGAGGACCGCGGCCAGCTGGCCGACGAGGGTGCGCAGGTCGACCGGCGCGGACTCGATCTGCACCTGGCCCGATTCCGCCTTGGCGACGTCCAGCAAGTCGTTGACCAGCGCGAACAGGGTCTGACTCGACGCGTCGACGAGGGACAGCTGCGTGCGCTGGTCCTCGTTGAGCGGCCCGGTGCCGGGCGAGAGCAGCAGCCGGGTCAGGGCGACGATCGCGTTGACGGGGGTGCGCAGCTCGTGGCTGATGTTCGTCCAGAAGCGCGTCTTCGCCTCGCTGGTCTCGCGCAGGCGGCGCGAGGTCTCCTCCAGTTCGGCGTGGAGGGCGACGACCCCGCTGTTGGTCTCCTCCAGTTCCTGGGACAGCTCCGAATACAGCGCGAGGACGCCCTTGTTGGTCTCCTCGAGTTCCTCGTTGAGCCTGCGCAGCTCCTCGCGCTGGGCCCGGGTCTCCTCCAGGGTGGCGATCAGGTCGCGGGTCTGCGCCCGCAGGTCGTCGGCCGGTGTGACGGGCGTGTGGCGGCGCAGCGCCTTGTCCACCCGGGCGCGCACGGCCGGGTCGTCCGGTGCGGTACCCGGCGGCAGGGGGTGCTCGGCGACGATCAGGCGGTGCCCGCCGTCCCGCTCGACGCGGACGCGGTGCACGAGACGCGACGCGGGTTCGAGGTCGGGTCCCTCCCGCGTGCCGTCCGGCCACCGGAAGACGACGGCGAGGGAGGGCGCCGGCTCGGCGATCAGCGAGAAGGTCACCGACAGCCCGGCGCACCCGAGCCGGTCCCGGCCGAGTTCGCTGAGGGCGGTGGCGATGCGCACCTGGTCCTGCCGCTCCATGCCGAGGGCCACCGCCGCGCTCTGCCCGCTGCGGCGCAGGGCGAAGACGTCCTGCTCCGAGGCGAGGTCGAACGTGGCGAGGTCGAACGCGGCGAGCGGCACTCCGCGCCCGGGGGCGCTCACCAGGCCCCCTTGACGACGACCACCCCGGCGTCGTCCCGGCGTACCGCTGCCTCGCGCAGCAACTGCCCCGCGACCACGGCCGGCGAGTGGCGCAGGAGCCCCGGCAGGTCGTCCTGGCTCCAGCGTTCGCTCAGCCCGTCCGAGTGCATGACGAGGGCGCCGCCGGGCTCCAGCGGCGCCTCGAAGGTGCGCAGGCTGCGCATCTGCTGGCCGACGATGCCGGGGGCCGACAGCAGGCCCCTGCGCGAGCCGGGCCCGAGGACGAAGCCGCTCACGTTGCCGATGCCGCAGTACAGCAGGCGCCCCTCGGAGGGCTCCACCCGCGCCACGGCGACCGCGCCGCCGCGCGTGCCGCGCAGCGCCGTGTGGATGTCGCGCAGCAGCCCCTCGGGGTGGCGGGCGGCGCTCTCCCGGAACGCCTTGACCGCGGCCTCGCTCGCCAGGGCGGCGAGCGGCCCGTGCCCGAGCCCGTCGCACATCATGACCAGCACCGCCGGGTCCGGCGAGAGGGCCGGGGCGGGCGCCGGCGCGCCGGTCACGCGCGGCA
>NZ_JAKGCV010000254.1 GCF_021556455.1 Streptomyces fuscigenes
CCCGTACCGCCCCGCCGGCCGCCGCCAGCCGGTCCACGAGGGCGCCGGCCGCCCGGGGCGGCAGCAGCCCCCCGCCCCGGCCGCGCGCGAAGGCCTCGAAGGCCTCCGCCGTCGTGTACGCGGGCGAGAAGCCGAGCCCCTCGCGCAGCAGGTCCGTGCTCACGACGCGGCCGTGGGTCAGCAGCCTGATCTGTTCCGGCGCGAAGTCCGTCATGCGGGTCGTACGCAGCGCCGAGCCCATCCAGTTGACGGCGGGCAGCAGCACCGGCACCGTCGGCCGCCCGAGGCGGCGCGCACACTGCGACAGCAGCAGCACCCCGTCCCCGGCCACGTTGAACGTGCCGCTGCCCCGCGGTCCGCTGCGCTCCTCGTCCGCCACGAGCAGCAGGACGGCGAGGACGTCGTCCTCGTGCACGAACTGCAGCCGGGGGTCGTAGCCGAGGACGGTCGGCAGCACCGGCAGCGAGAAGTACGCGCCGAGCGGTGTGCCCGCCGACGGGCCGAGGATGTTCGCGAAGCGCAGCACCGACACCGCCACGTCCGGCCGGCGGCGCGCGAAGCCGCGCACGTAGCCCTCGACCTCGACGGCGTCCTTGGCGAAGCCGCCGCTCGGCAGGGACTTGGGCGGCGTCGCCTCCGTGAAGACGGCCGGGTCGCGGGGCGCCGAGCCGTACACGCCGGTGGACGACTTGACCACGAGGCGCCGCACCGCGGGGGACTTCTGGCAGGCGCCGAGAAGCTGCATGGTGCCGATCACGTTGCTCTCCTTGACGGAGGCGCGGCTGCCCCCGCCGAGGGGCGTGCCCGTGACGTCCAGGTGGACGACCGTGTCGACGCGGTGCTCGGCCAGTACCCGCGCTATCGCCGGCCGGCGGATGTCGGCCCGGACGAACACCGCGCCGTCCAGCGCGTGCTCCGGGGCGACCGCGTCGACCGCGACGACCCGCTCGACACCCGGCTCGCGGCGCAGGTGCCGCACGAGACGGCCCCCGAGCTGCCGGGCGGCTCCGGTGACGAGCACCACTCTGCCCACGGACGGCGCCTTCCTCCCGAACTCGGTGACCGGCCGGCCGACCACGAACGCACAGGCTCCGGACATACGACATGGCGGCCCCCTCCACCCTAAGGGTGGGAGGGACCGCCACTGCGTACAGCGTGCCGTCTCCGGCAACGTCCCCGCGCTCGCGGGGACCCGTTCACTTCTTGTTGCGACGCTGAACGCGCGTGCGCTTGAGCAGCTTGCGGTGCTTCTTCTTGGCCATCCGCTTGCGCCGCTTCTTGATAACAGAGCCCACGACTACCCTCGCTCACTTCTTCTCACTCGGTGCGGGGCGTCTGGGCCCACACGACCTACGTCGGGCCAGCCTACCCGCCGCCGAGTGACGGACGTAATCCGAGGGGAACCAGGGGCCTCCGTCAGGCCGATTCCACCCCCACGTAGGACTCCCGGAGGTACTCGTGAACCGCTTGCTCCGGGACCCGGAAGGACCTGCCCACCCGGATCGCCGGCAGATGACCGCTGTGCACCAAGCGGTACACGGTCATCTTCGACACTCGCATCACCGAGGCGACCTCCGCCACGGTAAGGAACTTGACCTCGTTGAGAGGCCTCTCGCTGCCAGCAGCCATGACCCACCTGTACCTTCCGCACTGCAACGGCCCCCGGCTTCCCCTCCGGTGACTCTTCGTCGCTGTGCGCTCACTACCAGGGTAGGGGCGGGTGATACGAGTGGGGAAGAGGAGCACCCCACCTCGGATTACTGTGACAGACACGCTCGATTGAGTACATACCGCGCGAGCGGACGGTACGAGAGGGAGCGCGCGGCGTCGTCCAGCGGCACCGCCACCCGCACCCGACCCTCCGCTTCGCCGACGAAGACGGCGGGATCGCCCGTGTCCGCGAGGCCGATCGCCTCGATACCGAGCTGACCTGCGCCGCAGATCCATCCGTGGTCCCCCACGACGAGATCGGGAAGCCGTCCGCCGGCCGCCGCGGCCGCCTCCAGGACGACCCGCACCGGCAGCGGCGAATGGGAATGCGCGCCGGTCTCACTCCCGGCGCACCGCGCTCCCGCCTCACGCACCAACGCCACGCCCCGGACATAGTCGAGGCGGTACGTGCGTAGGCCGAACCGGGTCGCTATGTCGACACATCTCCCCTGCGCCGGCATGAGGACTTCACATCCAGCCGTCGACAGAGCGTCTGCGAGCTCCCCGTAGAACCCGAGCAGCCGGTCCGGATGGCCCGTCCCGAACAGCACGGCCGCCCCACGCGCCACGGCCGCGGACAGCCGCCGGGCGAACGCGTCCAGCGCCGCCAGCGTCCGGTCCGGATCGATCACGTCCGGTCCCGTCACGTACCGGGCATCGGCCGAGACCCCGCAGCTGACCGCCATCAGCCGCAGCAGATCGGCCTCCCGCCAGCTCCGCTCGGGCGCGAGCCCCAGCGTGACCCGCGGGTCCCGGGCCGCGAACAGCCGGTAGGCCCGCAGGCTCGACTCCCGCGACGTGGCCACGGGCCCGGCCAGGCGGGCCGCCAGCAGATGCGCCCGAAGCGCCCCGGTAGTCAGCACCCGCCCGATGCTTCCGCACCGCGCGGGCCACCGCCCCGAATCCCCGGGCAGGCCCCACGGTTGGCGTAACACACGTCTGTACGAACGGTACGCCCCCGCGCGCCGGTCCCACGCACGGCGCACCCGCGAACCGGCACCCGGCGCCCGGCACTCGGCGCCCGCGAACCGGCGCCGGCGGCGCGACCCGCCACCGCTACGGCAGCAGCCCCCGCAGCGGGAACGCCGCCGTCCGCGTGGCCCGCACCGCCTGGTCGAGGCGGTCCGCCGGGTCGTACCCCGACTCCCACTCCCGCCACGCCGGCGTCCGGCCGTCCGTCATCCGCCCGGGCCCCAACTGCCGGGTCCGCGCGTACACTTCGTCCCGCCACGAGGCCGGGAGCACCGACTCGGGATCCACCGGCCGGTGCGCCGCGATCCCCACCAGATGCGTCCACGAGCGCGGCACCACGTCCACCACCGCGTACCCGCCGCCGCCCAGCGCCAGCCACCGGCCGCCGTCCGCGTACTCGTGCGCCAGGTCGTGGCACGCCGACTGCACCGCGCGCTGCGCGTCCAGCGACACCGCCAGATGCGCGAGCGGGTCCTCGAAGTGGGTGTCCGCGCCGTGCTGCGACACGACCACCTGCGGGCGGAACGACGCCACGAGCTCCGGCACCACCGCGTGGAACGCGCGCAGCCAGCCCTCGTCCCCCGTACCCGCCGGCAGCGCCACGTTCACGGCACCGCCCTCGCCCGCGCCGTGCCCGGTCTCCTCCGGCCGGCCCGTCCCCGGGAACAGCGTCCGCGGGTGCTCGTGCAGGGAGATCGTCAGGACCCGCGGGTCCTCCCAGAACGCGGCCTGCACACCGTCCCCGTGGTGCACGTCCGTGTCGATGTAGACCACGCGCTCCGCGCCCAGCTCCAGCATCCGGGCGATCGCCAGGGCCGCGTCGTTGTACACGCAGAAGCCGGACGCCTCCCCCGGCATCGCATGGTGCAGCCCGCCCGTGAAGTTCACCGCGTGGGCGTGGGCACCGCTCCACACCTCCTCGGCCGCCGCCACCGACAGACCCGCGATCAGCGCCGACGCCTCGTGCATCCCCTCGAACGCCGGGTCGTCCTCCGTCCCGAGGCCGTACGAGCCGTCCGCCGAGCCCGGCGCGCCCGACACCGCGCGCACCGCGTCCACGTAGTCCTGCCGGTGCACGAGACCGAGCGTGGAGTCCCCGGCGGGCGCGGCCGACCGCACGTCGACGGCCCCGTCCAGCCCGTACGCCCGCACCAGGGCCATGGTCAGCGCGAGCCGCACCGGATCCATCGGGTGCGAACCGCTGAACCTGTACGCCGTGACCGCGTCATCCCACATCAGCAGTGCGCGGCCGCTCCTGCCCGTCATGCCCGTCATGCCCGCCACCGTATCCGCCGGGCGCCCTCGCGAACGAACGGGCGTACGCGAGCGTGACCAGGACCATGACCATCGGCACCAGCATCGCGCCCCGGTAGCTCCACGCATCGCCCAGCGCCCCCACCAGGGGCGCACCGACCAGGAATCCGACGTAGTTGAAGATGTTCAGGCGCGCGACGGCCGCGTCGCTGGCGCCCGGGAACAGCCGGCCCGCCGCCGCGAAGCACTGCGGCACCAGCACGCACAGCCCGAAACCCAGCAGCGTGAACCCGACGATGCCGAACCACGCCCCCGGTGCCGCCGCCACCACCGCGAACCCCGCGCCGGCCAGCACCGAACCGAACCGCACCACCGGCACGGGCCCGAACCGCCGCACCCCGAAGTCGCCGAGCGTCCGCCCGAGCAGCGTCGTGACCATGTACGCGTTGTAGGGGACGGTCGACAGCTCCGCGGAGCCGCCCAGCGTGTCCTGGAGGTACTTCGCCGACCAGTTGGAGACCGTCGAGTCCCCGATGTACGCGAACGCCATCACGAGGCACAGCGGAAGCAGCGCCCGGAACACGACGCCTCCGGCCGCCCCCGGCCCCGCCGCGGCCCCCGGGCCGGTCGCCGAGCCCGCCGTAGCGTCCGGCGGTGCCGCGTCCACGTACCAGCGGCTGCCGACGAGCGCCGCCGGCACCAGCACCGCCGCGGCCGGCAGATAGCACACGATCAGCGCCAGGTCCTCGTGCGCGCCGAGCCACGCCAGCGAGGCACCCACGATCCCGCCGAGGCTGTACGCCGCGTGGAAGCCGAGCATGATGCTGCGGCCGTACGTGCGCTGGAGGCTGACGCCCAGCATGTTCATGGACGCGTCGAGCCCGCCCGCGGCGAGGCCGAACGCCGCCAGCGACACGGCGACCTGCCACATCTCGGTGCCCAGCCCGACGCCCAGCAGCGAGAGGAGCGCCACCGGTTGCAGCCACCGCAGCACCAGCGCGGGCCGCAGCCGCGCGACCGCCTGCTCGGTCAGCACGCTGCCGACGCCCGCCAGCACCGGCACGGCGGCCAGGAACACCGGCAGCATCGAGTCCGAGATCCCGTACCGGTCCTGTATCGCGGGGATGCGTGTCACCAGCAGGGCGAACGTCACGCCTTGGACGAAGAAAGCCACCCCGAGGGAGATCCGGCCCCGCCCCAGCCGCGCATCCGTCATGGCGCGCAAGCGTAGAACGCCTTGCTACCGCTGGGTAGAGATCGCGCACGGCCAATCGCCGCCGGGCCACCGACCCGTCCCCGCACCGGGCCGCCGCGTGGCGCGGGAGGCCAACGGCGGGCGCGGGGAGAGTACTTGAAGGAGCACCCGTGGGGTGCTCGGCCGGTGGTACGTGGCTACTTGGCCAGCAGCGCGGGCAGTTCGTCCATGCTGGAGAACCAGGCGCCGGCGCCGGCCAGCTTCTCGACCGGTGTCATCGCGGTGAAGGCGTAGACGTCCATGCCGGCGGCCAGCCCCGCGGCGAGCCCCAGCGGGCTGTCCTCCACGACGGCGCACCGCCCGGGCTCGACGCCCATGCTGCGGGCCGCGTGCAGGAACAGGTCCGGCGCGGGCTTGCCCCGGCCGACGTCCTCGGCGCTGAAGACGACGTCGTCCGGGAACCACCGGTCGAGACCGGTCTTGCGGTGCCCGACCCGGATCCGCTCGTGGCTGCCCGACGACGCCACGCAGTACGCGACGCCGTCGGCGCGCAGGCCGCTCAGGACCTCCGTCACCCCTTCCACCGGGGTCAGTTCACGCTCGAACGCCTCGAACACCCGGGCGTGCAAAGTGTCGTCGAAGTCGTCGGGCAGCCGCTGTCCGGTGCGCTCCAGGACGAGATCGTGCACCCGGTGCAGGGCGGCGCCCATGAAGTCCCGTACCGAGTCGTCGAACGTGGTGGGGTGCCCCAGCTCGGTCAGGTATCCGGCGAGGATCGCGTTGGAGATCGGCTCGCTGTCGACGAGGACGCCGTCGTTGTCGAAGATGATCAGGTCGTAGCGCATGATCCGACCCTATGCGTGGCCCGGGGCGGCCCCCGACCCGGACGGCCCGGCCGCCGGGGGTCCGCCCCTGGGACGTCCGCCGGGGCGGCCGCGGGCCGGTCGGGTCCCGCCCCGAACGTCACTGCCCGGGGAGGACTGTCCGGGGCCTCCCGGACCGGCGGGGCGACCGCCCGGCCCCGGCCGGTCGCCGGCCCTCCCCGGTGGCCGGCCGGGTGCGGGTCAGGGCCGCTGCTTGTACGCGTCGACGACACCGCTCGCGAGGACGGCGTACTCGTCCATGATCGCGCCCTTCTTCCCCGCGGCCGAGTCCGCGGTCAGGTAGCTGCGGTCCCCGAGGTAGGCCAGCGAGTGCTTGTCGAAGATCCACTCGGAGGCCGTCGAGGCCCGCTCGTCGACCCGGGTGATCGCGATGCCGTGCCGGCCCGACACGTCCCGGGCGTCCCGGGTGAGGGTCACACCAGGGATCTTCGCCGCGGCACGGTAGAGCGCGGCCGCGTTCGGCGCCGGCATGACCGTGTCCCTGAGCAGGTAGCCGACCTCCTGGAAGACGGCCTGGTCCCGGTCGCCCTTCGTGCGGTCGTCGCTGTCCTTGGGGGTGATCCGGTACAGCCGCGCGAGGAGGGCGTCCGGGTCGGTCGGCAGCGACGCCAGCCAGCTGTAGGTGGGCCGGAGGATGCCCTCCGGCAGACCCGGGTGCTTGTCACCTGCCGGGACGAACTCGGACCACGGCATGTACTCCCCGTGCTCGTAGGTCATGCCGAGCCGCACCACGCGGCCCGGCTTCTGCGAGACCCACTCCTCGCGCTGCGCGACGGGCTCCATCACGAACGTGCCGTCGCTCTGCCGGGACGCTCCGGCTCCGAGCGTCTTCACGTAGACGAGCTGGTCGTCGCGCACGCGCGGGATGTCCCGGGCCGAGGCGACCTGCGCGATCCGTCCGAGCAGCACGTCCGCGCCGCCGGCCGGGCCCGCGCCGGCGGAGGCCGCGCCGGGCCCGGCGGCTGCGGCGTTCCCGTGGTCGCCGGTGGCCAGCAGGGTGCCGGTGAGCGCGGCGGCGACCGCCAGCGCGGCGACGGGCATGACGACGGCGGCCCGAAGGACGCGGCGGCGGACGGGGCTCGGGGTGGGCAGCGAACGTCCGTTGCCCTGCTCGCGATCGGAGTCGATGAGGTTCATCAACCGTTCCTTGTGGTGGAGGTGGCGCCCCTCGGGAAGGTCCTGTTCGGCCGGTGGAGGCAGCAGCCTCTCCAGCGCTTCACGTTCCGCCCGGTCGGGCCCGGAACCGGTGGGGAAGGTCATCGGGTCTCCTCCTTGAGGGGCAGGGCCGCGAACGCGGCCCCGTTCCTTACCTCTCCGCGGGCCGGTGCGGGTTCCGTTCCGCGCTCCAGTTGTTCGTCGGTGAGCCGCAGCAGGCGGGTACGTGCCCGGGAGAGCCGCGAGCGGACGGTGCCGACGGGCAGGGACAGCGCCTGGGCCGCCTCCGCGTAGTCGAGACCGCCCCACACGCACGCGGCCAGCACCTCGCGTTCCGTGCGCCGCAGCCGCCCCAGGGCCTGCTGGACGGCGGCGAGTCTGCGCGCGTCGTCGACCCGCCCCGCCGCCTCCTCCGCGAAGTCGCGTACGGCCTCGGGCGCGGGCCTGCGGGAGAGGAAGGCCAGTCGGCGCCCGGTGCCGCGGCGGGCGTTGCGGGCCTTGTTGGTCGCGAGGCCCAGCAGCCAGGGCTTCAGTGAGCCCCCGTCGGCCTCGACCTTCTCCCGGCCGCGCCACGCCTCGAAGAACGTGTCGGCCATGACCTCCTCGGCGGTGGACCAGTCGCCCGTCAGCCTCAGGGCATGGTTGTAGACGGTCCGTGCGTACTGCTCGTAGAGCTCGCCGAACGCGTCCGGGTCCCCGGCCCTGATGCGGGCGCGCACGGGATCACTCATGTCGGTTCCACTTCACACCCGTATCTCTCCGCGCCGGGCCGGGAGTTCCCGTGACCTGAACCACACGGTGGACGCGAGGCGCCCCCGGGCCGGCGCACCGAAAAGGCAGGCAGGCGGGCGAGGGAGGGAGGGAGGGAGGGAGGGATCCGGGAGTCCGAGAGCTCCGGCGCACAGAAAATGCGCGTGGAAATTGTTCTGGAACGCAGAAAGGGCCCGTACCATCCCGGCACGGGCCCTTCCCACAACAATTGTTCGGCGGCGACCTACTCTCCCACAGGGTCCCCCCTGCAGTACCATCGGCGCGGTA
>NZ_JAKGCV010000255.1 GCF_021556455.1 Streptomyces fuscigenes
GCCTGCGCGGCCCGGCCGGTGGGCGGCCACGGCGCCCGGTCTGCTCCTGCCGCCTGCTCGCTCATGCCACTGCCCTTCTCGTGGACTGCTCCGTCGTGGTGTGCTGCCGCCCCCTCGCCGCGTGCGCCGCGGCCGTCGGTGCCGCTTCCCCCGTGGCCGTCGGCGCCGGGGCCGTCGGGGCCGCGGGCCTCGGCGCGGCGTCCCTCCGCGCTCCGCCCGTCACCCATGCCGCCCCCTCAACAGGTGCCGAGCCCCGAGCACTTCGGCCTCGATCATGGCCAGTGGCGCGTACAGCGTCTTGTCGTGCCACAGGGGCGGGTGGCGGTAGTCCGAGCCCGGCGCGCACATCGCGTCGAGAGCGGCCTCGGCGCGCTTCAGGGCGTGCTCGTGGCCGCCCGGCGCGCCGAGCAGGATCTTCACGGCGTACGCGGTCTCCTCCGCGGTGCCGCCCCACACTCCCCAGGTGCCGTCCGGGCGCTGCGCGTCCCGGGTCCACTCCACGGCGCGGGCCAGGGCGCCGGCGGCCCGGTCGCCGCCGTGCCGGGCCAGGGCCGTGACGGTGCGCTCCGTCGCGTAGTACGGGGACGCGTGCCACTTGTCGGGCCAGTAGCCGTCGGCGTGCTGTGCGCCGGTCAACCACTCGACCTGACCCGCCAGTTCGGCGGCCCGCGTGATCCGCAGGCCCGGGTCTCGGCGGGCGGAGGCGCCGAGCGCGCGCAGGGCGTGCGCGTTGGCCGTGACGGAGCCGGTGTCCTCGCCGAGGTAGCAGTCGTAGTGGGTGCCGTTGTGGAACAGCGCGAGCGGCTCGGGGCCGAGCGGCAGGCCGAGCCGGGCCGCGACGAGCACGGCCATCGCGGTGTCGTCGGCGTCGATCATGAGCCCGGGCGCGCCCCGCACACCGGACGTGTCGTAGATGCGTTCCACCCAGCGCCGCGCCGTCCGGGCTCCGGCCTCGTCGAGCAGGCCCGCCGTGGACAACGCGGCGGCCACCCACAGCCGTTCGAAGACCACGATGGGGGCGGCCTCGGGGAAGAGGCCGCCGTAGCGGCGCCCCGCCTCCCGCAGCTCCCGCACGGCCGCCGACGACAGCACCTCCGCTCCGGGGACACCGCCGCCGTACGGAGGCGGCCCCGGGGTGCGCCGCGCGGCCCAGGCGGCGGTGGCAGCCGGCGAGCTGCCCAGCAGCCCCCGCTCCTCGTGGTCCCGGGGCACGAGGGCGTCCGGCAGCAGCAGCGCCAGCCCCTCGAAGGTGTGGTGGAACTTCACCGGCAGGTCGCCCACCGCGCCGTACTTCCGTGCGACGTGGCTCGGCGCGGCGCCGTGGTAGCCGCCGGGCACGGGCAATCCGGCGCCGCGCCGCCAGGGACCCAGGGCGTCGTGCCCCTCGAACTCCCCACCCGACAGGTGGTCGTTGACGGCCGCGACCAGCGCCGGCACCAGGATCTCCGCTGCGGCGGTGTCGGGCCAGGGGCCGGCCTCGGGCAGGGCGTGCAGCGCCGCGAGGCCCCGGGCGACGGCCGCCACCGCGCGCTCGGCCGTCGCGGCGGGCAGGGACGGCCGGCGCGCCACGGACAGCAGCGCCTCCACCGCGCTCAGCGTCGGCACCAGGCGGTAGGTCTCGCCGCCCTCGCCCCAACTGCCGTCCGGGGCCTGTTCGTCCAGGAGGTACGTGACGCGCCGCGCGTCGCCCTCCAGCCAGGGCGCGTACGACACCACGCGGGCCGTCTCGTAGAGTGACGGGCGCACCGAGCCCCACCCGTCCTGCTCCACCGACGCCACCAGCCGGGCCGCCCGCACCCCGAGGGGGGTCTCCCGTTCGAGCGCCGTGTTCCCGCCGGTCTCCATGCGTTGCTCCTTCCGCACTGTCACACCTGCCGTACGGTCGCGGTACGGGCCACGTCGCGCAGGCACGCGGCGGCCTCACGCGTGAAGGGCGCCGCGTCGAGCGCGCGCAGCGCGACGTCGCGACGTTCCTCGATCATGGTCTCGACGGCCTCGCGCGCCCCGGTGTCCTCAAGGATCTCCCGCACCAGGACGGCCTGTTGCTCGCTGAGGTCGGGGTCTCCGACCCGCTTGCGCAGCAGCTTCAACTGGGCCGTGGAGGCGTTGCGCACCGCATGCGCCATGAGCACCGTCGCCTTTCCCTCACGGAGGTCGTCCAGTGTCGGTTTGCCGGTGCGCGCCGGGTCGCCGAACACACCGAGCAGGTCGTCGCGCAGCTGGAAGGCCTCGCCGAGCGGGATGCCGAACGCGCTGCAGGCTTCGAGCACTTCGGGAGAGCCGCCGGCCAGGGCGGCGCCGATCTGCAGCGGCCGCTCCATGGTGTACTTGGCCGTCTTGTAGCGGATGACGTGCAGTGCCGCGTCCACGTCACCACTGGGCCGGCGGCCCGTGGTGCACAGGTCGAGCAGCTGCCCGTACATGACTTCGCTGCGCATCTCGCTTACGAGAGGCAGGACTTCGGCGAGTCGCCGCGGTTTCAGGCCGGCGGTGTGCAAGAGTTCGTCGGACCAGACGAGCGCCAGGTCTCCGAGGAGCACGGCGGCACCCATGCCGTGAGCCTCGGCCCTGGCACCCGGGCCCCCGCTGTCGGTGTAAGCTGCCGCCAAGGCTCGGTGGGCGGAGGGTTGACCGCGACGGGTGTCGCTGTCATCCATGACGTCGTCATGCACGAGCGCGAAAACCTGGAAGAGTTCGAGGCTGGCCGCCGCGTGGATGGCGGTCTCCAGCGGTTCGGGCGGACGCCCGGCCGCGTACCACCCGTATACGCACAGTACCGACCGCAATCGTTTCCCACCGGTCAGCATGGTTCGCAGGGTCGTGGTCAGGTAGGGAAGTTCGCCGCCGGGGGCGGCTCGCTCCTTCGCGTCGAGGAAACCGCGCAGGACGGCGTCCACCCGGAATCTCAGCGAGCCTCTGTCCGGTATTCGTGAGCCGGAAAGCGTGTCGGTGGTCAACGGGACGATCCCCTTTCGGTCAAGAACCGTGGGTGCGGTTCCCCACTCGCGCGGAGGACAGGCCGGGAACACCGTGCTCCCCAGTAAGCGGCCGTGCGGGTGCCGGCCGGCGCGTCGGGCCGGCCGGCACCGTGTCATCGTGACGAGCGGGGCAGTTCAGGGAGTGGGAGACAGGTGCGCGGGCACCGTGGTCGCGGCGTCCGCCCTGTCCTGGGCGCTGCGACTCCAGGGGGTGGCCCCGTCGGCGTCCGGTGCCAGAGGTGTGAAGCGGGCGGGCAGCGCGGTGAGGGTCCGGTGGATCGTCCCCTCGGCGTAGGTCAGTTCCTCCACCGGGACGGCGAGGACGATGTCGGGCAGATAGGTGGCGAGGCGCTCGATCGCCGCCGTGGCGATGAGCAGGGCGAGGTCGCGTGCCGGACAGGCGTGCGGGCCGGCCGCGAATGCCAAGTGGGCCTTGTTGCCGGAGCGGAAGCCGTCCTGCGCCACGCCCGGGTGGGGACAGGTGTTGGCGGCCGCGTACGACACCATGACGGGCGAGCCCGCCGGGATGCGCGTGCCGTGGAAGACGGTGTCCTTGCGCGGCGCGTGGAAGCTGTAGTTGGCGACCGGTGAGTCGTTCCACAGCGCGTCGTCGATGGCGTGCTGCACCGGCAGGCTGCCGGTGGTGAGCGTGCCGAAGTAACGGTCGTCGCTGAGCATGCGCACGCAGGTGTTGGCGATGAGGTTGGCGGTCGGCTCGTTGCCCGCGCCGAGCGTGAGCAGGATCTGGTTGGTGGCCTCCTCCCTGCTGAGGCCGTTGGGGTGGTCGATGAACCACGACGTGAGGTCGTGGCCGCGCTGCCTGGCCTTGCTCTCGTAGAGCGTGGCCAGGTACATCCCGAAGGCCTGCGCGCCCTGGCCGACGCGCTGCGGGTCGGAGCTCACCATCGCGGCGAGCATCTCGACCAGCTGCGGCCCCCAGGAGTCGTCCATGCCGAAGAGGCTGTTGAAGACCATCAGGGGCAGCTGGCGGGCGTACTGGGCGACCAGGTCCACCCGGCCCGTGGCCGCGAAGGCGCTGAGCAGGGTGTCCGCGTGACGGAACGTCATGGTGCGTACGTCGTGCGGGTCGAGCAGCGAGAAGCAGTCCGTGATCACCTTGCGCAAGTAGGCGTGGTGGTCGCCGTCGGCGAACGTGACGTTGGGTCGCCACTGGGACGGCTGGCTGATCGAGCTGCCCTCGGGCACCCGCGACTGCCACGGCCGCGAGTCCTTGGACCAGGTGTCGGTGTCGTTGAGGAGGTCGAGTGCGGCGCGGTAGTCGGTGACCAGGTGGACGACGAAACCGGGCGCGGCCTCGGCCAGGGCCACCGGGCCCTGGGCACGCAGCAGTTCGTAGCTGCGCCGCGGGTCCGCCGCGTGTTCGGACCCGTACAGGCGCACGGGGGCTGTGTCGGGTGTGGTCGTCACGAGGTCTTTTCTCCGGCGCGCGCGATGGAATGGGCGGTGAGTTCGATGAGGGCGTTGAGGCTGCTGTTGGTCTGCCGCGCGTCGCACTGCACGAGAGGCGTGTCCGGGGCAAGGTCGAGCTTTGCCCTGAGGATCTCCAGACTGTAATCGGGTGAGTCGGGGAAGACATTCACCGCGACGGCGTACGGCAAACCGCGCTCCTCGATGAGATCCATCACTTCGAAGGAGGCGTCCAGCCTGCGGGTGTCCACGAGGACGAGCGCGCCGAGCGCGCCGAGCGCGATGCCCTTCCACAGCGGCAGGAAGCGTCGCTGGCCCGGCGTGCCGTACAGGTACAGCACGATCTTGTCACCGGGCAGCGTCAGCCGCCCGAAGTCGATCGCGACGGTCGTCGTGGTCTTGTTGCGCAGGCCCACGAGGCTGAGGTCGTCGGTGGCCGCCGCGGCGTCCGTCATGACCTCTTCGGTGTGCAGTGTCGGAATCTCCGACAACGTCCTGATGGCGGTGGTCTTGCCGACACCGAGGTGCCCCGCGACCAGGATCTTCACGCGCCGGTGCGCGCCCTCGGGGAGATAGACGGGGCGCTGCCCGGTGGGGCCCGTGCCCGCCGACGGCGACAGCGTCCCCGCGTGGCCGGCCTGCGGGCTAGACCAGGAGTGCTCGGAGTCCACTCAAAACCTCTTCCATGACTTCCTTGGACGGGCGATTCGCGTTCGCGGCGACCTCGGCGGCATCCGCCACCGGGGCACTGCCCTTGAGCTGGCCGTCCGTGACGAGTTGTTCGGCGACGACGATGCCGACGCTCACCGGGAGGCCGAGATAGCCGGCGATCTCCATGACGGTGAGCGAGCCGCCCTCCAGCAGCTCCACCACACGCTGGTGGACCGACGTGTGGTACGGCGCGAGGGGAATGCCGGTGGCACGCAGGGCGGTCAGCGTGTCGATGGTGCTACCGATGGGGGCGCCGCCGGTGCCGGTCGCCAGATAAGCGGGCAGCAGCCTTCGCTGTTCCTGGCCCCGGCTCATGACGCGTTGTCATCGGAACGCACGGGCACGGACATGAGCTGCTCGCCCAGCTTCTTCGCCTGCCGGGCCATGGTGTGCGCGACGACGCCCATCGGCATGTCGGCGTCGCCCGAGACCGCGATCAGTGTGTTCGTCCGGATTCCGGCGGGCATCACCATGTACGTGCCGTACGCGTTCTGCACCGTGACGGTCTCCACCGGCGTCGCCTCGGGCGCGCCGAGGGCCGTGTTGGCGGCGGAGCGCGAGGCGGCGTGCAGGGCGGAGGTCATCGCGGCGATGCCGTCGGCCTCGTCGACCGGCAGCTCGGCCGACCTGGCCACGACCATGCCGTCCAGAGTCATGATCAGCGCGTGCCGGACACCCTTGATCTCGACGATCGGATTCAGGTACCAGGCTGACTGCTCTATCTGCTGGTGGGGGGTGCTCACAGAGTCTCCTCCGGGTCGTTGTGGGCCCGGCCACTGGCGAGCCCTTCTTCGAACTGGCTCCAGGTGTCACGGACCCGCTCCGGGTCCAGATCGCGGGTCGTGGGGGCCGCGGCCTCGGCCTCCACGGCCCTGGCCGGCTCGCGCCGGCGTCGCTGCGGGAGTTCGGGCGCGACCGCGGCGGCGGTGGGCACCGGCGCGGGCGCGGAGGGAGCGGCGGGGGCCGTGGGGGCGGGCCGCTTGGGGACCTGGGGCGGTACTGCGGGCAGGGGAGCCATGGCCGAGAGGGGTTCCGCCTCCTCGTCGATCGACGTCAGCAGGTTCGGGGGGATGGACAGCACGGCCCGGACGCCGCCGTACGGGGAGGGGTTGTCGATGGAGACGTGGAAGCCGTAGTCGGCGACGAGCCGGCCGATGGCGGCGAAGCCCTGCGAGGGCGGGTCGCCGAGCTCGGTGAGCATCACGTTCTGCTGGTCGGCGCCGGAGACCAGGCGCTTGCCGCGGGCAACCGCCTCACCCGTCATTCCCTTGCCTGCGTCGTCGACGGTGACGCAGACGCTGCCGTTCTCCGTCTGGATCAGGCTGACGTCCACGAGGAGGTCGTCGCGGGAGTGCTCCAGCGCGTTGGCCATCAGCTCGGCCACGGCGACGGCCACGGGCTCCGCGGCCCGGCCGACGATGGCGATGTTCGACGCGTGCATCCGCGAGCTGATCTTCACGCGGTCGAAACCGCGCAGCCGGGAGGAGGCCCCGGTGACGACCTCGGCGGCGTAGGTGTCCTTGCGGACGTGGCCCGGCCAGGCGCCGCACACGATGGCGGCCTTCTGGATCAGACGCAGGTTCTGCTCGTTGAGGTGGTCGGCCGCGAGCAGACGGCGCGTCAGGCTGCGGGGCGCGCTGAACTCGTGCTGCAGCGCGTCGATCTCCGTCTGGAGGCGGTAGGAGAGGGCCTGCATGTCCTGGCTCGCGCCGCGCAGGGCCGCGCGGGCCGCGGCGTCGATGCGGCGGCGCTCCTTGAGCACGGTCGTGCGGAACAGGTCGAGCACGGGCGCGAACGGATCCGTGGCCGCGGCCGCCCCGTCAGCCGCGTCGCGGGGTCCGTCGCCGGCCGTGGCGCCGGGAGCTGCCGCCCCCTCCGCGTGCAGCGGGCCGGGGACCGGGTGGTGGTCGCTGATGAGGTTCAGCGCCAGGGCAGGCAGCCGGCGGGAGACCAGGTGGTCGAGCTCCTCGCGGAACTCGCCCCCCTGGGCCTGCGCGGCCTGGACGCGCGCCTCGGCCGAGCGCGTCCTTGCCTCGGCGGCCAGCGCCCTGGCGTCGGCCGCCTGGGCGGCCTGGGCCAGTTCACGTGCTCTGCGGGCCTGCTGACGGCGCGATCGTGCGAGCCTCAGCGAGACCACGACCAAGACGAGGGTCGCGACGCCGAGCAGTACAGCGGCTACGGATATCGAGCTCACTAGTGAGGGTCCTAGAGGGTTGGGGCTTGGGGCTGAGCTTCCGGGTCGTCCCTGACCAGGGGCCAAGCTGCGGACGGCGACGGCGCAAGGCGCCCGGAGCCCCGGCTCTCCTCGGTGGCAAGCGCTTACGACTCCTGCAATGCCCTACGCCAAACGGTCGCCAGTGTACGGAGGTTGATCCTCTCACGCACCAGCCGGACCGCTCCTGACCGTATGGAACCCGTACGCTTTCGACTGCCCGCGAGCACAGTGTGATCACTTGGCGACGGCGGGTCAGATTTTCGCCGACGGTGCGTCAGAAGTGTGTCGGGGTCGTATCGGTAGCGTGTCCGCCCCTGGACGCGGGAGGGTCCCGTGTGCGAAAGCGGAGGGCGCGCCCCCCGCCCGGCCCGGTGACCGTTTCCCGCCCGCGGCTGTTTCCCGCCGACGACGACTTTGCGCCGACTTCACCGCGCGTACCGGGATCGGCCCGGCGGCCACGGCGTGCGCCGCGGCAGCCGCGCCCCGGGGGCCGGATACCGTCCTGCGAGGTCACCGCCGACAGGGGCCCGCGCGGGCACGCCGGGGCCTGCCGCGACGCGAGCGGGCCCCGTGGCGCTTTCCGGCCAGGAACGGACGCCGGGGGTTTCCCGCGGAAACGGGCATCCACCCCTGCGGCCGGAGGCCGAAGCAGAAACGGGCGCGGCTCACGTTCCCGGGCGGGGACGGGCGAACCGGCGCGATCCGGGTCGAGCGCGGGCGCGGCGGGCGGGGGGGGTGCGGCAGGCGGAGGGTGCGGCAGGCGCGGGCGCGGCGGGGGGTGCGGTAGGCGGGGGGCGGCAGGGGCGGGCGCGGCGGCTCAGACGGTGGGCGTGCCCGGCGGGTC
>NZ_JAKGCV010000256.1 GCF_021556455.1 Streptomyces fuscigenes
CCCTGATGGCGGCCCGGCCCGGCGGAACCGGGCGGGGCCGCCGCCACCGCGTCAGTGCGCCGGGCCCGCCAGCGCCGCGATCTCGTGGGCCAGCGGTGTCCCCGAGCCGTCCCGGCGCGGGTCGGGAGCGGGCAGCGCCGCCGCCGAGCCGTCCGCCTTCGCGGCCCGTACCGGGCTCGCGCCCGCCCAGGCCAGGACGAGGGTGTCCTCGCCCTTCAGGAAACGCTGGCACCGCACGCCGCCGGTGGCCCGGCCCTTGCGCGGGTACTGGTCGAAGGGCGTCAGTTTCGCCGTGCGCGCCGAGTCGTCGAGCGTGCCGTGCGAACCGGCGACCGTGAACACGACCGCGTCCGCGGACGGGTCCACCGCCGAGAACGAGAGGACCTCCGCCCCCTCGGTCAGCTTGACGCCCGCCATGCCGCCCGCCGGGCGGCCCTGCGGCCGCACCTGCGCCGCCGGATAACGCAGCAACTGCGCGTCCGAGGTGATGAAGACCAGGTCCTCGTCACCGGTGTGCAACTCGGCCGCGCCCACGACGCGGTCGCCGTCCCGCAGCGTGATCACCTCCAACTCGTCCCTGTTGGACGGGTAGTCGGGCACCACGCGTTTCACCACGCCCTGCAGCGTGCCGAGCGCGAGGCCCGGCGACGACTCGTCGAGCGTGGTCAGGCAGACCACCGTCTCCTCGGCCTCCAGCGCCAGGAACTCGGCGATCGGCGCTCCGCCCGACAGGTTGGGCGCGCCCGAGGTCTCGGGCAGTTGCGGCAGGTCGACCACCGACAGCCGCAGCAGGCGGCCCTCCGACGTCACCGCCCCGATCTCGCCGCGCGCCGTGGCGGGCACCGCCGAGACGACGAGGTCGTGCTTGACGCGCTTGCCGTCGCGCGCGGGCAGCGGCTCCCCGCTCGCCGTGCGGGCCAGCAGACCCGTGGAGGAGAGCAGCACCCGGCAGGGGTCGTCCGCGACCTGGAGCGGCACCGGCACCGCCGCGACCTGCGTGCCGCCCTCGATCAGGACCGTGCGCCGCGGGGTGCCGAACTTCTTGGCCACCGCGCCCAGTTCCGCCGAGACGACCTTCCGCAGCTCCGCGTCGGAGTCCAGGATGACCGTCAGTTCCTCGATCTCCGTGTTGAGCCGGTCCCGCTCGCTCTCCAGCTCGATCCGGTCGAAGCGCGTCAGGCGGCGCAGCGGCGTGTCGAGGATGTACTGCGTCTGCACGTCGGACAGCGAGAAGTGCTCCATCAGGCGCTCCTTCGCCTGCGCCGAGTTCTCGCTGGAGCGGATCAGCCGGATGACCTCGTCGATGTCGATCAGGGCCACCAGCAGGCCCTCGACCAGGTGCAGCCGGTCGCGCCGCTTGGTGCGGCGGAACTCGCTGCGCCGGCGCACCACGGAGAAGCGGTGGTCCAGGTAGACCTCCAGCAGCTCCTTGAGGCCGAGCGTCAGCGGCTGCCCGTCCACCAGGGCGACGTTGTTGATGCCGAAGGACTCCTCCATCGGCGTCAGCTTGTACAGCTGCTCCAGCAGCGCCTCCGGCACGAAGCCGTTCTTCACCTCGATGACGAGCCGCAGGCCGTGCTCGCGGTCGGTGAGGTCCTTGACGTCCGCGATGCCCTGGAGCTTCTTGGCGGAGACCAGGTCCTTGATCTTCGAGATGACCTTCTCGGGGCCGACCGAGAACGGCAGCTCCGTGACGACCAGGCCCTTGCGGCGCGCCGTGACGTCCTCCACCGCCACGGTCGCCCTGATCTTGAACGTGCCGCGGCCCGTCGCGTACGCGTCGTGGACGCCGGACAGGCCCACGATCTGCCCGCCCGTCGGCAGGTCGGGGCCCGGCACGAAGCGCATCAGCGTCTCGAGGTCCGCGCCCGGGTACCGGATGAGGTGGCGCGCGGCCTGCACGACCTCGCCCAGGTTGTGCGGCGGCATGTTCGTCGCCATGCCGACCGCGATCCCGGACGCCCCGTTGACCAGGAGGTTCGGATAGGCGGCCGGCAGGGTGACCGGCTCGCGCTCCTGGCCGTCGTAGTTGGGCTCGAAGTCGACCGTGTCCTCGTCGATCGACTCCGTCATCAGCGACGTCGCGTCGGCCATCCGGCACTCGGTGTACCGCATCGCGGCGGGCGGGTCGTCGTTGCCCAGGGAGCCGAAGTTGCCGTGCCCGTCCACGAGCGGCAGCCGCATCGAGAACGGCTGGGCCATGCGCACCAGGGCGTCGTAGATCGAGGAGTCGCCGTGCGGGTGCAGCTTGCCCATGACCTCGCCGACGACACGGGCGCACTTCACGTAGCCGCGGTCGGGGCGCAGGTTCATCTCGTTCATCTGGTACACGATCCGGCGGTGCACCGGCTTCATGCCGTCCCGCGCGTCCGGCAGGGCGCGCGAGTAGATCACGGAATACGCGTACTCGAGGTAGGAGGCCTGCATTTCATCGACCACGTCGATGTCGAGGATGCGTTCCTCGAAGTCTCCCCCGGCCGGGGTACCCCCAGGGGGCGGGGTCTTCGTGCTGCGGCGGGCCATCGCTGCTGCGGCTCCTTCACAGAGACAGTGCGGCGCGTCCGACGACACGCGCGCCGGGTACGACGACAACTTCTGGGGCTGACACGGACCATTGTGGACCGCGACACCGACAACACCGGAATCGACCCGTGCGTCGGCCGCGGCGCGGGCCGCCTCCACACGCTTCCCGGCAGGCGCGCGCACCCGCTCACCGGGCCACCGCACAGCCCGGCGACGACGCCTCGGCAGGCCCCGGCACCCGTCCCACGGGAACACCTGGCCGGACCGGGTGGTGCGGGCGGCCCCCGGCCGCCCCGCATACCGTGGCAGGCTGGCACCTGCACGAGTCATCGCGAGCGAAGGGACGTACATGCCCATGGGTCACACGGCCACCGAGCAGGCCGGTTCAGGCGGCCTGACAGCGACGGAACACCGCCTGGACAACGGCCTGCGCGTGGTGCTCTCCGAGGACCACCTGACGCCGGTCGCCGCTGTCTGCCTGTGGTACGACGTCGGCTCCCGCCACGAAGTCAAGGGCCGTACGGGGCTCGCCCACCTCTTCGAGCACCTCATGTTCCAGGGCTCCGCGCAGGTCAAGGGCAACGGCCACTTCGAACTGGTGCAGGGCGCCGGCGGCTCGCTGAACGGCACCACCAGCTTCGAGCGCACCAACTACTTCGAGACGATGCCCGCCCACCAGCTGGAGCTCGCCCTCTGGCTGGAGGCCGACCGCATGGGCTCGCTGCTGAGCGCCCTCGACGAGGAGTCGATGGAGAACCAGCGGGACGTCGTCAAGAACGAGCGCCGCCAGCGGTACGACAACGTGCCCTACGGCACGGCGTTCGAGCGCCTGACCGCCCTCATGTACCCGGAGGGCCACCCGTACCACCACACGCCCATCGGTTCCATGGCCGACCTGGACGCGGCGACGCTTGAGGACGCCCGCGCGTTCTTCCGCACCAACTACGCCCCCAACAACGCGGTGCTGTCCGTCGTCGGCGACATCGACCCGCAGCAGACGCTCGCCTGGATCGAGAAGTACTTCGGTTCGATCGCCTCCCACGACGGCAAGCAGCCGCCGCGCGACGGCTCGCTGCCCGACGTCATCGGCCGGGAGCTGCGCGAGGAGATCCAGGAGGAGGTGCCCGCCCGGGCGCTGATGGCCGCCTACCGGCTGCCGCAGGACGGCACCCGCGAGGCCGACGCGGCCGACCTGGCCCTGACCGTGCTCGGCGCCGGCGAGTCGTCCCGCCTGCACAACCGGCTGGTGCGGCGCGACAGGACCGCCGTCGCGGCCGGCTTCGGGCTGCTGCGCCTCGCCGGCGCGCCCTCGCTCGGCTGGCTCGACGTCAAGACGTCGGCGGGGGTCGAGATCCCGCAGATCGAGGCGGCCGTCGACGAGGAGCTCGCCCGCCTCGCCCAGGAGGGCCCGACGGCCGAGGAGATGGAGCGCGCGCAGGCGCAGCTGGAGCGCGAGTGGCTGGACCGCCTCGGCACCGTGGCCGACCGCGCCGACGAACTGTGCCGCTACGCCGTCCTGTTCGGCGACCCGCAGCTCGCGCTCACCGCGGTGCAGCGGATCCTCGACATCACCGCCGACGAGGTCAAGGCCGTCGCCGCCGCGCGCCTGCGCCCCGACAACCGGGCCGTCCTCGTGTACGAGCCGCTGCCGGCCGAGGAGGCCGCCGAGACCGGCGCGGACACCGCCGCGCCCACCGACGAGCAGGAAGGGGCGGCCAAGTGACCGAGGCCACCGTGACCATGGACCTCCACCCCCGCCCGCAGCCGGGCGAGGCGAAGCCGTGGGCCTTCCCCGAGCCCGAGCGCGGCGCGCTGCCCAACGGCCTGACGGTGCTGCGCTGCCACCGCCCCGGGCAGCAGGTCGTGGCCGTCGAGGTGTGCCTCGACGCGCCGCTCGACGCCGAGCCCGAGGGCCTCGACGGCGTTGCCACGATCATGGCGCGCGCCCTGTCCGAGGGCACCGACAAGCTCAGCGCCGAGGACTTCGCCGCCGAGCTGGAGCGCTGCGGCGCCACCCTCGACGCGCACGCGGACCACCCCGGCGTCCGGGTCTCCCTGGAGGTGCCCGTGCGCCGCCTGCGCAAGGCGCTCGGCCTGGTCGCCGACGCGCTGCGGGCGCCCGCGTTCGCCCCGGGCGAGGTGGAGCGCCTGGTGCGCAACCGCCTCGACGAGATCCCGCACGAGACCGCGAACCCGGGCCGCCGCGCCGCCAAGCAGCTCTCCAAGGAGCTGTTCCCGGCCTCCCTGCGCATGTCGCGCCCGCGCCAGGGCACCGAGGAGACCGTCGCGCGCATCGACGCGGCCGGCGTGCGCGCCTTCTACGAGGCGCACGTGCGCCCCGCCACCGCCACGGCCGTCGTCGTGGGCGACCTGACCGGCGTCGACGTCGACCAGGTGCTCGCGGAGACCCTCGGCGCGTGGACCGGCGACGCGGGCACCCCGCGCCCCGTCCCGTCGGTCACGGCCGACGACTCGGGCCGCGTGGTGATCGTGGACCGCCCGGGCGCCGTCCAGACCCAGCTGCTCATCGGCCGGGTCGGCCCCGACCGGCACGACCGCGTCTGGCCCGCCCAGGTCCTCGGCACGTACTGCCTCGGCGGCACCCTCACCTCGCGGCTCGACCGGGTGCTGCGGGAGGAGAAGGGCTACACGTACGGGGTGCGCGCCTTCGGGCAGGTCCTGCGCTCCTCGGCGGACGGCGCGGGCGCCTCGCTGCTCGCCATCAGCGGTTCCGTCGACACCGAGTCGACGGGCCCCGCGCTGGACGACCTGTGGAAGGTGCTGCGGACGCTCGCCGCGGAGGGGCTGACCGACGCGGAGCGCGACGTCGCCGTGCAGAACCTCGTCGGGGTCGCGCCGTTGAAGTACGAGACGGCCGCCTCCGTCGCGGGCACCCTCGCCGACCAGGTCGAGCAGCACCTGCCGGACGACTTCCAGGCGCGGATGTACGCACGGCTCGCGGAGACCGGCACGGTCGAGGCCACGGCGGCGGTGCTCGCCGCGTTCCCCGGGGACCGTCTGGTCACGGTCCTCGTCGGGGACGGGGCGCGGATCAAGGAGCCCGTCGAGGCGCTGGGCATCGGCCCGGTCACCGTCGTCAAGGGCTGACCCGGCGCGGTCGGCGCGGGTGCTCGGGGCCCGCGCCGGCCGCGCAGGCAGGGGGACCGGGCAGGCCATGCGCCGGCCGGTCCCCGGACAGCACGGAACCGGGCCCGCCGCGCACGCGCCGGGCCCGGGGGCGTCCGCGGTGCCGCGGACCGCGGACGGTCAGACCGTCTCGGGCAGCTCGTCGAGTCCCTCGGCGACCAGCTTCGCCAGGCGGTCGAGGGCGGCGTCGGCGCCGTCCGCGTCGGAGGCGAGCACGATCTCCTCGCCGCCCTGGGCGCCCAGGCCCAGCACCGCGAGCATCGACGCGGCGTTGACGGGCGTGCCGCCTGCCTTCGCGATGGTCACGGCCACGCCGGAGGCGGTCGCGGCGCGGACGAAGATGGAGGCGGGGCGGGCGTGCAAGCCCTCGGCCCAACCGACGTTGACACGGCGCTCAGCCATGGTGTTGCCCTTCGGATCTGACAGAGGTTGTCTAGACCAGTATCGCACTTGCCGGCGGGCCCGACCGGGGTGCCCCGCCGTAGGCTTTCGACATGGAGACGTCCGCCGTCCGCACCGCCGCGCCCGCCCATCCCTACCCGGCCCACTGGGAAGCGGACGTCGTACTGCGCGACGGCGGCACCGCCAGGATCCGGCCGATGACGCCCGACGACGCGGCCCGTCTCGTGCACTTCTACGAACACGTCTCGGACGAGTCGAAGTACTACCGCTTCTTCGCCCCCTACCCGCGCCTGTCGGACCGGGACGTCCACCGCTTCACGCACCACGACTACGTCGACCGCGTCGGGCTCGCCATGACGGTGGGCGACGAGATCATCGCGACGGTGCGCTACGACCGGATCGGGCCCGACGGCCGGGCCGCCGCGGGACCGGAGGCGGACGAGGCCGAGGTGGCGTTCCTGGTGCAGGACGTCCACCAGGGCCGGGGCGTCGCCTCCGCCCTCCTGGAGCACGTCGCGGCCGTCGCGCGCGAGCGGGGGATCCGGCGCTTCGCCGCGGAGGTCCTGCCGGCCAACGGCAAGATGATCAAGGTCTTCATGGACGCCGGGTTCACCCAGCGTCGCAGCTTCGAGGACGGCGCCGTCCGCCTGACCCTGGAGCTGGAGCCCACCGAGCGCTCCCTCGCCGTGCAGCGCGGACGCGAGCTGCGGGCCGAGGCGCGCTCCGTGCAGCGGCTGCTCGCGCCCGGTTCGGTGGCCGTCGTCGGCGTCGGCCGCGAGGCGGGCGGCGTCGGCCGCAGCGTCCTGCGCAACCTGCTCGCCGGCGGCTTCCGGGGCCGTACGTACGCGGTCAACGCGGCCTTCGCGCCCGGCGTCACCGAGATCGACGGGGTGCCGGCCGCCCGCTCCGTCTCCGAACTCGCCGAACCCGTCGACCTCGCGGTCGTCGCGGTGCCCGCGGAGCGCGTGCCGGACGTCGTCGAGGACTGCGGCGCGCACGGGGTGCAGGGGCTGGTGGTGCTCTCCGCGGGCTACGCGGAGAGCGGCGCGGAGGGCAGGGCCCGCCAGCGCGCGCTGGTGCGGCGGGCCCGCAGGTACGGGATGCGGATCATCGGCCCCAACGCGTTCGGGATCATCAACACGTCCGACGCGGTCCGGCTCAACGCGTCCCTCGCGCCGACGTCGCCCGTGCCCGGGCGCATCGGGCTGTTCGCCCAGTCCGGGGCGATCGGCATCACCCTGCTGTCCGCGCTGCACCGCAGGGGCGTCGGGCCGTCCTCGTTCATCTCCGCGGGCAACCGCGCGGACGTCTCGGGCAACGACTTCCTCCAGTACGGCTTCGAGGACCCGGACACCGACGTCGTCCTCATGTACCTCGAATCCATCGGCAACCCGCGCAAGTTCACCCGCCTCGCCCGCCGCACCGCGGCCGCCAAGCCGGTCGTCGTCGTCAAGGGCGCCCGCCACAGCGGCGCGATGCCCCAGGGCCACGCCGTCCCGGAGACCCGCATCCCCGACGCGACGGTCTCGGCGCTCCTGCGCCAGGCCGGCGTGCAGCGGGCGGACACCGTGACGGAGCTGGTCGACGCGGGGATCCTGCTCGCCGGCCAGCCGCTGCCCGCGGGGCCCCGCGTCGCGATCGTCGGCAACTCCGAGTCCCTGGGCCTGCTCACCTACGACGCCTGCCTCGCGGAGGGGCTGCGCCCGCTGCCGCCCCGGGACCTCACCACGTCGGCAGGGGCGGGCGACTTCCGCGCCGCCCTGGCGGCCGCCCTGCACGACCCGGCCTGCGACGCCGTCGTCGTCACGGCGATCCCCCGGGTCGGCGCGGAGACGCCCACGGCGGGCGGCGCGCTCGCGACGGCCCTGCGCGAGGCGGCCGAGACCTGCCCGGCGAAACCGGTGGCGGTGGTGTACGTGGAGATCGGCGGGCTGGCCGAGGCGCTCTCCGCGGCGGCGAGCACGGCCCCGCAGGCCCGCCCCCCGGCTGCCCCGGACGGTACGGCGCCCGGTGGCCGGGCCGTCCCCGGCGCGGA
>NZ_JAKGCV010000257.1 GCF_021556455.1 Streptomyces fuscigenes
CGGCGCGCCCGGCCCGGGCGCCCGCGCCCCCGCAGCGTCCGTGCGGCGGCCCGGCGCCCGCGGGCCGTCCCCGTACCGGGACCACCGCAGACCTCTGCCGCAGGCCAGCAGATGCACCACCCCGAAGACACCAACTGCCGATCGACACTGGTGAGGACCCCATGCGCTGCGTGATCGCCCGATTCCCCTTCGACCTCGTCAAGAGCGAGGTCGAGCAGACCATGAAGGGCGTCAAGCCCGAGGAAGGCACCGGCGCCGCCGTGACGATCGGCCGCAAGGTCTACCCCGTCAAGCAGGTGGGTGAGCTGATCACGCGGCAGGACCGCCGCGACTTCACGGCGGACGAGGTGACGCGGGCGCTGACCCGTCTCGGCTTCACCTGCGGGACGCTTCCGCTCCCCGAGACGTCGGCCGCGCCCGACCCCGCGGACCCGATCCTGTGACCAGGGGCTGACCCGCCGGGCCGGGCAGGCGGAGCACCACCGCCGCCCCGGCCCGGCCGCACTCCCCCGGCGCCGCCGGTGGCCCGGTCCCTCAGGAGCCGTCCCACCGGCGCAGGCGCCCGGTCTCCTTCGGCTCGGGCCCCGGCATCAGCTTCGTTCCGCCGTCCGGCGCCACGCGCCTGAGGGCCGGGTCGAGGCCGCGCACGGGGCCCACGCCGCGCAGCATGCGCGGGAAGGCCAGGCACGAGACGACCACGAGCATCGGCCAGAGCGCCTGCCCGAAGGTCACGACGCGCTCGGCGACGCCGGGCAGCCGGTGGGGGCCGTTCCGGTGCAGTTCGACCCAGAACCAGCCCGCGCCGAACCACATCAGCCCGCTCGCCACACTCGCCGGGATCGGGCGCAGCCCCCAGGGCATGCCGTTGCCGCCGCGACCGACCGCGAGCACGGGCCACAGCGCCAGCAGGACGAATCCGATGGTGGCCACCGTGCCGTGCACGAAGGAGCCGCCGCTGCTGGGGGCCGGGACGAGCGTCAGCGCGATGGGCGTCACCCCGCCGCCGCCGAGCGCTGCCCGCCCGTAGCGGGTGGCGGCCCGCAGACCGGCGGCGGTGACCAGGTAGCAGACGCCCAGCGCGAGCAGGGAGGCGGTCAGCACCCAGTAGCCGGGAGCGCCGTAGGAGCCGAGCAGGCTGATCGACTCCGTGGCGGCGTCGTAGCCGGGCCCCTGGATCACTTGCGCGACCGTCCAGCCGGCGACCAGCACGATGGGGGCGGCCGTGGCCGACAGCACGGCCCACCAGGGAACGATGCGCATGCAAAGATCCTAAAACGTAACAAACTGCTCATAGCGTTGCACACGCGGAGTTGCATCCGTGGGCCGAGGTCGAGTTCGCCCGGGCCCGGGCCTCGACGGCGGCCGGGTCCCTTCGACCGCACCGACCCATCGGGCCGGAGCACGGTGGGTCGCGGGTACGGACCGCGCCGCTCCCCCAGGCGCCGGAGGCCCGGACGCGTGACCGCGGTACGGGCCGGTACGCGGCGCCGAGGGTACGGTCCGGGCCCACGCCCCACGCGGGCGCGGGCTCCGCGCCGTTGACACCGGGCGCGGACCGCCTTGATCATCGCGGGTGTCCGGCCGGAGCCGCGGACGCGCCGGCGATCAGGCGGTGCCCCGCCCGGCGGACCCGACGAGGAAGGGTGCGAGACCCATGGCAGACAGCGAGGACACCGGGATGCGGCCGCGGACGCTCGCGGCCGGGCAGCGGACCGTCGTGTGGACCGCTCCCACCGGTCCGGGCGCGCCCGAGCCCGTCTTCGAGACCGGCGACATGCTGCTGGAAGCCCCCAACTGGAGCTCCGACGGCCGCAGTCTCCTGCTGAACGGCGACGGGCGGCTGTGGCGGCTCGACCTGGACGGCGCATCGGGCCTGAGCGAGGTGGAGCTGCGGGGCGTACCGCCGATCAACAACGACCACGTGCTCGCCCCGGACGGGCGGACCCTGTATGTGTCCGGCATGGACGGCCACCTCTACGCCGTTCCGGCCGGCGGCGGGGACGGCCGCCGCCTCACCGAGGGCGCCGACGACGTCCTGCACTACCTCCACGGCGTCAGCCCCGACGGCACGACCCTGGCATACGTGCACATCCCGCGGGACGAGCCCGGCGCGCAGGGCCGGTTGGCGCTGATGCCCGCGGCCGGCGGCCCGGCCCGGGTGCTCGACACCGGCGACGGGCACATCGACGGGCCCGAGTACTCACCCGACGGCGCATGGATCCTCTTCAACACGGAGACGTTCACGACCGCGCCGGGCCACGCGCAGCTGGCACGCGTCCCGGCGCTCGGCGGCCCGGTCGAGCGGCTGCACACGTCCGACACCGTCGACTGGTTCCCCCACCTGTCGCCGGACGGGCGGCACGCCACCTACCTGTCGTTCCCCTCGGGCACGCTCGGCCACCCGGAGAACCTGGACGTCACGGTCAACCTCGTGCGCGCCGACGACTGGTCGGTGCCCGTGCACAGCCACGGCCTGTTCGGCGGCCAGGGCACGGTCAACGTCAACAGCTGGGCGCCGGACAGCGAACGCTACGCCTTCGTCTCCTACCCGCTGTCGGGGCGCTGAGGGCCCCGGCGCGGACGCCGGCGGGCGGCGGGGCGGACGCGGCGAGGGGCGCCGGGTCCGCCGTGCCGGACCCCGCGCCCCTCGCCGTTCCCCGCCTGCCTGCGGCGGCTACTCCCACTCGATGGTGCCCGGCGGCTTGCTCGTCACGTCCAGGACCACGCGGTTGACCTGCGCCACCTCGTTGGTGATGCGCGTCGAGATCTTCGCCAGTACGTCGTAGGGGAGGCGCGACCAGTCGGCCGTCATCGCGTCCTCCGACGAGACGGGACGCAGCACGATGGGGTGCCCGTACGTGCGGCCGTCGCCCTGGACGCCGACGGAGCGGACGTCCGCGAGCAGCACCACGGGGCACTGCCAGATGTCGCGGTCGAGTCCGGCGGCGGTCAGCTCCTCGCGGGCGATGGCGTCGGCCTCGCGCAGCAGGTCGAGCCGCTCGCGCGTCACCTCGCCGACGATGCGGATGCCGAGGCCGGGGCCGGGGAACGGCTGCCGCTGGACGATCTCCTCCGGCAGGCCGAGCTCCTGGCCCACCATCCGGACCTCGTCCTTGAACAGCTCGCGCAGCGGCTCGATCAGCTCGAACTCGATGTCGTCGGGCAGGCCGCCCACGTTGTGGTGGGACTTGATGTTCGCCGTGCCCGTGCCGCCGCCGGACTCGACGACGTCCGGGTAGAGCGTGCCCTGGACGAGGAACGCGACGTCCTCGCCCTCTGCGCCCGCCTCGGCGACGATCTCCGCCTGCGCCTGCTCGAAGACCCGGATGAACTCGCGTCCGATGATCTTCCGCTTCTGCTCCGGGTCGCTGACGCCCTGGAGCGCGCCGAGGAACCGCTCGGACGCGTCGACGACCTTGAGCTGCACGCCCGTCGCGGCGACGAAGTCCTTCTCGACCTGCTCGGTCTCGCCCTTGCGCATCAGGCCGTGGTCCACGTACACGCAGGTCAGCTGCGAGCCGATGGCGCGCTGGACGAGCGCGGCGGCGACCGCCGAGTCCACGCCGCCGGACAGCCCGCAGATCGCGCGCTTGGCGCCGACCCGCTCGCGAATCAGCGCGACCTGCTCCTCCACCACGTTCTGCGTGGTCCACGTCGGGTCGATGCCGGCGCCGCGGTACAGGAAGTGCTCCAGCACCTGCTGCCCGTACGTCGAGTGCATGACCTCGGGGTGGTGCTGGACGCCGAACAGCTTCTTCTCGTCGTTCTCGAACGCGGCGACCGGGACGAGATCCGTGGACGCCGTGACGGAGAAGCCCTCGGGCGCGGCCGTGCAGGTGTCGCCGTGCGACATCCAGACGGACTGCTCGGCGGGCGTGCCCTCGAACAGCGTCGAGCCGGGCTTCGCCACGTGCAGCGGGGTGCCGCCGTACTCCCGGGTGCCGGTGGCCTCGACGGTGCCGCCGAGGGCCTTCGCCATCAACTGGAAGCCGTAGCACATGCCGAAGACCGGCACGCCCGCCTCGAACAGCGAGGCGTCGAGGCTCGGCGCGCCCTCCGCGTACACCGACGAGGGACCGCCGGAGAGGATGATCGCCTTCGGCCTCTTCGCCAGCATCTCGGCCACCGGCATGGTGGACGGCACGATCTCGCTGAAGACCCGCGCCTCGCGGACGCGACGGGCGATGAGCTGGGCGTACTGGGCGCCGAAGTCCACGACCAGGACCGTGTCCTCGTGGGCGCTGCCGGCGGCAGCGGTGTTCTCGGCGGTGGGTGGTGCTGCTGACACGGGGCGGCCTTCCGGCGGTATGGCGGGGTGGGCGGTCGGGTCGGTCGGTTCTCCCGATTCTACCGGCGCCGCCCGGTGGAGCGGTCTGGAGCCGGTGTGCCCCGAGGGGCACCGGCCCGGGCCCGGATCCGGGGCCGCGAGGACTCCGGAATCCTCGGTCCCCTCCGCTCTCGGTCCCATCCTGTCTCGGCCCCTCCGGTCTCGGCCCCTCCGGTCTCGGCCCCTCCGGTCTCGGCCTCTCCGGTCTCACCGGCGTGCCGGCGCCGTGGCAGCGGTCTCATCATGCGAACGGTGCTTTGATCCGCGGGCGCCGCATGGTCCATACTCGGCGCCATGCGCGAGCACTCGACCTTCGTCTTTACCTATGGCACCGGCCAGTCCGGGTGCCACAGGTCGTGCTGCTTGAGCTGACAAGCGACTTCCGAAGCGCCCCGGACCGGCACGGTCCCGGGGCGCTTCTCGCTTTCCGGGCCCGACCCGCACCCCGGGGCTCCGTCCACCGCCGCCGCACGGAACACCGTCAACGGACCACAAGGAGCACCCACCATGGCCCTCACCACTTCTTCCCCCTCCTCCCCTTCCGGCAGTGCGGACGCCACCGGTGCCCGCACCGCGGAGGCCGCCGGCACCATCGAGGGGGCGCGCGAGCGGATCGACGCGCTCGACGACCGCATCATCGGCCTCATCCAGGAGCGCATGGCCGTCTCCGCGGTCATCCAGAAGGCCCGCATCGAGTCGGGCGGCCGCCGCGTGCACACTTCGCGCGAGAACGAGATCCTCGGCAACTACAGCCGCGCCCTGGGCAAGCCCGGCGCGTCGCTGGCGCTGAAGCTGCTCGAACTGTCCCGGGGACGCGTCTGAGACACCGGGCCCGGAGACGCGCGCCCGGACCGTGGGCCGAACCGTGGGCCGGAGACACGAGCCCGGGACTCGGGGCCGGGGCTCGGGTCCGGGAATCGGGGCCGGGACACCGGAACGGGCGCCGCACCGCCCGCGGCCTGCCGCGAGGGGCGCACGTCCGTTCGGGCAAGACGCGGCAGCGGCTCTCACCCGTACGGCGCGTGACCGGGCGGGCCCGAGCCTCGTTGGAGAGTGCGTCCGTGCCCGCCAGGCACGGATGGCAGCAAGCAGTACACAGCAGGATCAGCAGCATCCACGCGTGGCCCTGCCGGGGTGTGTGGCGTACCAGCGGTGCGTCGTGGGACCTCATCCCGGCTCGGTGACCGGGCGGCAGGGGACAGCGGCCCGGTCACCCGGGTGGGCCGGTTCCGGGGACGCCCGGGGCCGGCCTCATCCGTACCCGGCGGCCGACCCCGTCCGCCGCGTCCGCGCTGCGGCGCCCCTCCTGACCGCCCGGCCCGAACGCCCGCCCGACTCCCGCGACGGGCACCGCGTCCCCGAACTTCCCCGGCGGCTCCCCGCCCCTCCCGCCCTTCGAAGGTCCTGCGGACGTCTTGCGGTCTTCCGACGGCCCGGCCCACCGGCCCCCCGCCCCACGGCCTTGCGGCCGTACCCCGCCCGGCTCCGCCCCCGTGCGGCATCCGCACGGCGCGCGCCGACGGGCCGGGACGGCGCCCGCGCCACCGGAGCGACAGCCGGAAGTGACGCAGATCACATGCATTCACTCCGATCCGCACGACAACCATCTACGCGGGTCGCAGGTCTTCCATGCGTTGACCCGATGACGGGACGCTGCACTCGGAGGGGGGTGCAGCGTCCCCGTCGGTGTCTCCCGGCCCCGCTTCGCACTGGGCTCAGCCCGGCTCAGGCCTTCCCGGCCCCGCCGGCACCCCCGGCCTTCCCGCCGCGTCCGCGCCTCGCCTTCGGGACCTCGGGCACCTCCAGGAACGGCAGCCGCAGCGCGCCGAACGCCGACGGCGGCACCGCGGGCGACCTCGGCTCCACCGCGCCCAGCCGCACGTACGCCTCGCCCTGCGCCGGCCGCGGGTCGGCCTCCCCCCTGTTGGGCCAGAACGACATGGCGCGCTCCGCCTGCGCGGTGATCGTCAGCGCGGGGTTGACGCCGAGGTTGGCGGAGACCGCGGAGCCGTCCACCACCGATATCCCCGGGTGCCCGTAGAGCCGGTGGTACGGATCGATCACGCCTTCCTCCGCCGAGGCCCCGATCGGGCAGCCGCCGAGGAAGTGCGCGGTCAGCGGAGTGCCCATCAGCTCGCCGACGTTGCTGCCGGGGAAGCCGTTGATCTCCTCCGCGATGAGCGAGGCCGCGCGCGTGGCCTCCGGGATCTGCTTGGGGTTCGGCTCCCCGCGGCCCTGACGCGCCGTCAGCAGCCCCCTTCCGGGGCCGCTCTTCTTGAGGTACGTCGTCAGGGAGTTGTCGAGGGACTGCATGACCAGACCGATGATCGTCTTCTCGGACCACCGGTGGTTGGACAGCGAGCGCAGCATCAGCGACGGGTGCCGGGCCGCGTGCCCGAGCCAGGCCCTGATCCGGTGGTCGCTGTGCGGGACCTGGAGGATCGACAGCGCGCCCATCGCGTTCGAGCCCCGGCCGTAGCGGACCGGCTCCACATGCGTGTGCTCGTCCGGGTACATGGACGACGTGATGGCCACGCCCCGGGTGAAGTCGGCGCGTTCGGCGCCGTGCCGCTCCCGGTAGCGGCGGTCGTCGGTCTGCGCGCCCACCAGGGCCTCGGAGTTCGTCCGGGTCAGCTCGCCGAGCCGGTCCGACAGCCGGGGCAGCAGCGCCCGGTCGCGCATCGTGTGCAGCAGCGTCTGGGTGCCGTACGTGCCCGCCGCAATCACCACGTACCGGGCCCTGAGCGTGCGGTGGCGGCCCCGCCTTCGCCGGGCGCCGGTCGGGACGGTGACGACGCGGTGGCCGCCGTCCTCGTGCTCGGTGACGGCGGCGACGGTCGTCATGGGGTGGATGACGGCGCCCGCGCGCTCGGCGAGGTGGAGGTAGTTCTCCGTGACCATGTTCTTGGCGCCGTGCCGGCAGCCCGTCATGCACTCGCCGCACTCGGTGCAGGCGTTGCGCTCGGGGCCCGCGCCGCCGAAGTACGGGTCGGCCACGGGCGTGCCCGGCGCGACCACCCCGCCGGCCCCTTCGCCGCCGCCGCCCGCCCCGTCCTCGCCGTCGCCGAAGAACACGCCGACCGGCGCGAGCCGGAACGTCTCCCCCACGCCCATCGCCTCCGCCGCCGCCCTGAGGTGGACGTCGGAGGGGGTCATGGTGGGATTGGTGCGCACGCCGAGCATGCGCCGCGCCTGGTCGTAGTACGGCTCCAGTTCCTCGCGCCAGTCGGTGATCGAGGCCCACTGCGGGTCCGCGAAGAAGGCGGGCGGCGGGACGTACAGGGTGTTCGCGTAGTTCAGCGAGCCGCCGCCGACCCCGGCGCCCGCGAGCACCATCACGTTGCCGAGCAGGTGCACCCGCTGGATGCCGTACAGGCCGAGTGCGGGCGCCCAGAGGTAGTTCTTCACGTCCCACGAGTTGCGCGGCAGCGTCTCGCGGGTGAAGCGGCGCCCGGCCTCCAGGACGCCGACCCGGTAGCCCTTCTCGGTCAGGCGCAGCGCGGAGACCGCGCCGCCGAAGCCGGAACCGACCACGACGACGTCGTAGTCGAAGGCGTCCTCGACGAAAGACTCCGGCGCGCCGGCCTCTGGACGCGGGTCCTCTGCCGCTTGCGTGACGGGGCCCTGCCGGGCGGTCGCGCCGCCGCCGGGCTCCGGTGCGGGGATCTGCTGCGTGGACAAGCCTCCGGCCTCCCTCTCGTGGTCACGGCGGTCGCGCCCGGCGGGCGCCGGCGGCGGGGCGGGCGGGGGCTGCTCGCCCGGCCG
>NZ_JAKGCV010000258.1 GCF_021556455.1 Streptomyces fuscigenes
ACCCGCGCACGGGCGTCCCGGGTGCCCGGTCCGGTCGTCCGGGGCGCCTGCGGGGCGCGGGCGTCCCGGGTGCCCGGTCCGGGCCGCGCTGGTCGCCGGGCTGGGCCGTCACCCTCGCGGGTGGCCGAGTTGTCCCCAGTCGCCGCCGGGGCGGCGCCGGTTGTCCACAGCCCCGGCAGGGTGTCGTCCGCTGGGGATAACGTCGGGGCATGTCCAGCCGTCCGCCCCAGCAGCGCCAACAGGTCCGGCGACCTCAGCAGACCGGGCAACCCGAGCAGACCCCGCACACCCACCAGAAGCAGCATCCCGAGCAGGCCCAGCAGGCCCAGCAGGCCCAGCCGGCCCAGCAGGCCCCGCAGGTCCCGCCGCCCCGCGCGCCCGCCGTGCTGGAGGCCGTGCTGGAGCGCATCACGTACGCCAACGAGGAGAACGGCTACACGGTCGCGCGCGTCGACACCGGCCGCGGCGGCGACCTGCTGACGGTCGTCGGCGCACTGCTCGGCGCCCGGCCCGGCGAGTCGCTGCGCATGGAGGGGCGTTGGGGCTCCCACCCGCAGTACGGCAAGCAGTTCACCGTCGACAACTACCGGGTCACCCTGCCGGCGACGATCCAGGGCATCCGGCGCTACCTCGGCTCGGGCCTCGTCAAGGGCATCGGCCCGGTCTTCGCGGACCGCATCGTCAGCCATTTCGGCCTCGACACCCTCGACGTCATCGAGCAGCAGCCCGGACGGCTGATCGAGGTCCCGGGGCTCGGCCCGAAGCGGACGAAGAAGATCACGGCCGCGTGGGAGGAGCAGAAGGCCATCAAGGAGGTCATGGTCTTCCTCCAGTCCGTCGGCGTCTCCACGTCCATCGCGGTGCGCATCTACAAGAAGTACGGGGACGACTCGATCTCCGTCGTGCGCGAACGGCCCTACAGTCTCGCGGCCGACGTCTGGGGAATCGGCTTCCTGACGGCGGACCGCATCGCCCAGTCCGTCGGCATACCCCACGACAGCCCGGAGCGCGTCAGGGCGGGCCTGCAGTACGCGCTCTCGCAGTCCACCGACCAGGGACACTGCTACCTGCCCGAGGACCAGCTGATCGCCGACGGCGTCAAGCTGCTGCAGGTCGACACGGGCCTCGTCATCGAATGCCTCGCGGAACTCGCCGCGGACCCGGAGGGCGTCGTGCGCGAGCGGCTGCCGGGCCCGGACGGGGAGGAGGTCACGGCGGTCTACCTGGTCCCCTTCCACCGCGCGGAGGCATCCCTCGCGGGCCGGCTGCGGCGCCTGCTGCGGGCGGACGAGGACCGCATGCCCGCCTTCCGCGACGTGGCGTGGGAGCGGGCCCTGCCCTGGCTCGCGAAGCGCACGGGGGCGTCCCTGGCGCCGGAGCAGGAGGAGGCGGTCCGGCTCGCGCTCACGGAGAAGGTCGCGGTGCTCACGGGGGGCCCGGGCTGCGGGAAGTCCTTCACGGTGCGCTCGATCGTCGAGCTGGCCCGGGCCAAACGCGCCACGGTGGTGCTGGCCGCGCCGACCGGGCGCGCGGCCAAGCGCCTCGCGGAGCTGACCGGCGCGGAGGCGTCCACCGTCCACCGGCTCCTGGAGCTCAAGCCGGGCGGGGACGCCGCGTACGACGCGGACCGTCCCCTCGACGCGGACCTGGTCGTCGTGGACGAGGCGTCGATGCTCGACCTGCTGCTGGCCAACAAGCTGGTGAAGGCGGTGCCGCCGGGCGCCCATCTGCTGCTCGTCGGGGACGTCGACCAGTTGCCGTCGGTCGGGGCGGGCGAGGTGCTGCGCGATCTGCTCGCCGAGGACGGCCCGGTGCCCCGCGTGCGGCTCACCCGGATCTTCCGGCAGGCGGCGAAGTCCGGGGTCGTCACGAACGCCCACCGGATCAACGAGGGGCTCCCGCCGCACACGCGGGGCCTCGACGACTTCTTCCTCTTCGTGGCCGAGGAGACCGAGGACGCCGGCCGCCTCGCGGTGGACGTGGCGGCGCATCGCATCCCCGCGAAGTTCGGGCTCGACCCCCGCCGGGACGTGCAGGTCCTCACGCCCATGCACCGGGGCCCGGCCGGCGCCGGCGTGCTCAACGGGCTGCTCCAGCAAGCCGTGACCCCCGCGCGGCCCGGCCTTCCGGAGAAGCGGGTAGGCGGCCGCGTCTTCCGGGTGGGCGACAAGGTCACCCAGATCAGGAACAACTACGAGAAGGGGGAGAACGGCGTCTTCAACGGCACGGTGGGCGTCGTCACGGGCATCGACGAGGTCGAGCAGCGGCTCACCGTGCTGACCGACGAGGACGAGGAGGTGCCCTACGACTTCGACGAACTGGACGAGTTGTCCCACGCGTACGCGGTCACGATCCACCGCTCGCAGGGCAGCGAGTACCCGGCCGTGGTCGTCCCCGTCACCCGCAGCGCGTGGATGATGCTCCAGCGGAATCTGCTCTACACGGCGATCACCCGGGCGAAGCGGCTGGTCGTGCTGGTGGGTTCCCCCCAGGCCGTGGCCCAGGCCGTGCGCTCCGTGTCGGCCGGCCGCCGGTTCACCGCCCTCGCCCATCGCCTCGGGCAGCGGGCCGTCGGGGTATGAAACATCACGTAGGACTTCCGGAACCAGGGCGAAGGGGGCAGGATGAGCGAGTTGGCGGCACTGAGTGCCGCCAATAAGCCCAATGGTCGACCCCGAGTGCACCTTCCTGCGCCAAATGGGGGATGGTAGAGACATCAGGGCACCTCGAAGAAGAGGCACTACGTCGGTGAGGGATGACGTGAGCGAGAAACGCGACAACGACGCGGTAGTACTGCGGTACGGCGATGGCGAGTACACCTACCCGGTGATCGACAGCACCGTCGGTGACAAGGGCTTCGACATCGGCAAGCTCCGCAACCAGACCGGTCTCGTGACCCTGGACAGCGGCTACGGCAACACCGCCGCCTACCAGTCCGCGATCACCTACCTGGACGGCGAGCAGGGCATCCTGCGATACCGCGGCTATCCCATCGAGCAGCTGGCCGAGCGGTCCAGCTTCGTCGAGGTGGCGTACCTGCTGATCAACGGTGAGCTGCCGACCGTGGATGAGCTCGCCACGTTCAAGAGCGACATCACCCGGCACACCCTGCTCCACGAGGACGTCAAGCGGTTCTACGACGGCTTCCCCAAGGACGCCCACCCGATGGCGATGCTGTCCTCCGTGGTCAGCGCGCTGTCGACGTTCTACCAGGACAGCCACAACCCGTTCGACGAGCGCCAGCGCAACCTCTCGACGATCCGGCTGCTCGCCAAGCTGCCCACGATCGCCGCGTACGCGTACAAGAAGTCGGTCGGCCACCCCTTCGTCTACCCGCGCAACGACCTCGGGTACGTCGAGAACTTCCTGCGCATGACCTTCTCCGTCCCGGCCCAGGAGTACGACCTCGACCCGGTCGTCGTCTCCGCGCTGGACAAGCTGTTCATCCTGCACGCGGACCACGAGCAGAACTGCTCCACGTCCACCGTGCGCCTCGTGGGCTCCTCGCAGGCGAACATGTTCGCCTCGATCTCCGCGGGCATCAACGCCCTGTGGGGACCGCTGCACGGCGGTGCCAACCAGTCCGTGCTGGAGATGCTCGAGGGCATCCAGGCCAGCGGCAGCGACGTCGACACCTTCATCCGCAAGGTGAAGAACAAGGAAGACGGCGTCAAGCTCATGGGCTTCGGCCACCGCGTCTACAAGAACTTCGACCCCCGGGCGAAGATCATCAAGGCGGCCGCGCACGACGTCCTCTCCGCTCTCGGCAAGTCCGACGAGCTGCTCGACATCGCGCTCAAGCTGGAGGAGCACGCGCTCGCCGACGACTACTTCGTCGAGCGCAAGCTCTACCCCAACGTGGACTTCTACACGGGCCTGATCTACCGCGCCATGGGCTTCCCGACCGAGATGTTCACGGTGCTGTTCGCCATCGGCCGGCTCCCCGGCTGGATCGCCCAGTGGACCGAGATGATCAAGGAGCCCGGCTCCCGCATCGGGCGTCCGCGCCAGATCTACACGGGCGAGGTCGAGCGCGACTTCGTGCCGGTCGAGGGCCGCTGACCGCAGTCCCGGCACCTCGCACACGGGCGTCCGTGTGCCGCTCGCGCACCGCACCGCGCGAGTCCGGCACGCGCGGCGCCCGTTCGCGTTCTCCGGGCGGCGCCGACAGCCGCGGGCCGTCCCGCGCACCTCCGGGTCCGCCGGGGTCACCCGGTCCGTCCCGTCACCGGGACCACCGGGACCACCGGGACCACCGCGATCACGCGATCCGGGCAGCGAAAAGCGCCCCGCTGCCGATCCCCCCACGGGTCGGCAGGCGGGGCGCTTTCCATATCCCCGGAGCGGATTCCCCCCACGGGATCCGGGCCGGGCGTTCTACCGCGACCATCAAGGCCACGTGTGCGGTTCGACCGGGGTACGTACGGGAGGGCCGCTCAAGCTCCCCGATGCACGTGCCCCGGCCAATCGCTAGCCCGAGATGTCCCCCAAGACATCTCGTGAACGTCCCCCAAGACGTTCAATGGCATCGTCCTCTATGACACACGAGCTGCCTTGATGGTTACCCATAAATCTATGTGATCTAGGTCTCCATGTGAAGGACTCGTGCCCCATGTGAAGGACACGCAACCGCAAAGACCTGGTCAGGCGCCTGCCCGACCTCCAGGGATGTTCGCCTCGGCCCCGGATTTCTCGTGCTCCGCGTATGGAGCGGCGGATCCGCCGCACGAGCGCGGCCACGGTGTGAGCGGCTGGAGTCGAATTTCCGGCCTCAGGCCTGTCCGGCCAGTTCGTAGCCGGCCTCGTCGACGGCGGCCCGCACGGCCGACTCGTCGAGGGGGCGCTCGGACGTCACGGTCACCTTGCCGGTGTCCGACGCCGCCTGGACGGAGACGACGCCGTCGATGCCGGAGATCTCGCCGGCCACGGCGCCCTCGCAGTGGCCGCAGCTCATCCCCGTGACCTGGTAGACGGTGGTCACGTTGCTCATGACGTCCTCCTCGACGAACGTGGGTGGCACAGTGCGCTCCACTGTACCCCTAGGGGGTATGGCGTCACGTGGCGGGCGGGCCGCGAGGAGCGGTCCCGTCCCGCGCGCCGGGGTGCGGGGGAGCGGCGGCCGCGAGGACCCGGCGCGCCGGCGGGGGTGGGGCGCGTCGTGGGGTCCGGCGGCCCGGGTCAGCCGCGGCGGCCCCGGTTGCCCGGCCGGCCCGCGACCCAGGTCCGGATGGTGTCGGC
Organism: Streptomyces fuscigenes; assembly: GCF_021556455.1. Lineage (GTDB taxonomy): Bacteria > Actinomycetota > Actinomycetes > Streptomycetales > Streptomycetaceae > Streptomyces > Streptomyces fuscigenes. The sequence continues at coordinate 5,239 of NZ_JAKGCV010000258.1, forward strand.
GAACCAGTAGGGCTTGCCGTTCTCGACGTGGTCGGGCGGCGGCAGCAGTCCGTGCTTGCGGTACGAGCGGACGGTGTCCGGCTGGACGCGGATGTGTGCGGCGATCTCCTTGTAGGACCAGAGTCTCGTGTCGGTCATATGGGTCCGTGCCTCCCTGCGCGCGCCGCGGCGCCGGTCCTGACGGCCGGGCGGGGGGCCCGTGGCGCGATCGGCCGGTGATCACCAGGCCTGTGTCCATTCAGCGACGCAGCGTGATGGGGTGTCGATGCCTGTCGCGCCCCTGTTGCATGAAACCCGCGTAACGGAGACATCCGTCACCAATGATCGACTTTTGTGACAGAAACGGTTCTGTGGTGCGGAAGTTGACGTACGTCAACTCTTGCGACAAAGAGACATCACTTGTAGTGATCTGACGGCTGACGGCTGACGGCTGACGGCTGACGGCTGACGCCGCGACGGCGCCGGGGGAGAGGGGCGTGCCTCGGCCGCGGCCCGCGCCACGGGGCTCGCGTCCGGGGGCGACCGCGGCCCGTCTCCGCGTGCACGGCCTCCGGCCCGACGTCCCTGCGGCCTGACGTCCCTCCGCCCCCGGCGCCGGAGGCGGCGCCCCGCGTCCGGGAGCCCCTCGGAGGGCCCCCGGCCCCGGGGCCCGCCCTCGGCGGCGCGTACGGAGGACGCGGGCGGTCAGAGGCCGCAGCCGCGCAGGTAGTGCCGGGTCCGCCGGGCGATCGGCAGGGGGCGGTCCGGCTCGCAGGGGTACATGTCCTGCTCGACGATGGCGAACAGGTCCACGTCGAGCCGGCCGGCCGCCGCGAGCACCGGCTCCAGCGCGGGCACCCCCGTCGGCGGCTCGCACATCACACCGCCCGCGACGGCGGGCCCGAAGGGCACCTCCCGCGCGACGACGTCCGCCAGCACCCGCGGGTCGACCTGCTTCAGATGCAGGTAGCCGATGCGCTCGCCGTACGTCTCGATCAGTTCGACGCTGTCGCCGCCGCAGTAGGCGTAGTGCCCGGTGTCCAGGCACAGCGAGACGGACGCGGGGTCGGTCGCGTCCAGGAAGCGTGCCACGTTCGGCGCGGTGTCGATGTGCGTGTCCGCGTGCGGGTGCACGACGATGCGCAGCCCGTAGCGCTCCCGGACCTCGTGGCCCAGGCGTTCCGTCAGGGACGTCAGATCGCGCCACTGCCGCGGCGTCAGCGTCCGGTCCTCGCGGACCTCGCCCGTCTTGTCGTCCCGCCAGAAGGACGGGATGACGACGAGGTGCTCCGCGCCCGCCGCGCGGGCCAGTGCGGCGACGGAGGCCACGTGCTCCCACGTCGCGTCCCACACGGCCGGGCCGTGGTGGAGCCCCGTGAACACCGTGCCCGCCGAGACGCGCAGCCCCCGGCGTGCCGTCTCGTCCAGCAGCCGTGCGGGGTCGCTCGGCAGGTACCCGTGGGGACCGAGTTCGATCCACTCGTAGCCGGCCTCCGCGACCTCGTCGAGGAAGCGCTCCCACGGGACCTGGCGCGGGTCGTCGGGGAACCAGACGCCCCACGAGTCCGGGGCCGAGCCCACCCGGATCCGCGGCGCGGCGGGACGCGTGGCGGAAGGAGCCGCGAAGGCGGCGGGTGCGGGCTGCTGCGACGACGACGGCGAGGGCGACGAGGGCGCTGAGAAGGCCATGACGACCAGCTTTCCGGCCGCCGGGAAGCGGTGTCAAGGCAACGTCCGAATGTCCGGACATACCGTTGACAGGGCTTTGTGCGGAGCAGTAGACAGGTGCCGACCTCCGCGAGGAGAGTCCGCGCGGGGCGCCGGTCGCACGGCGCGTGAGGCAGGTCCGAGACAGGCGGAGGGACGGGAGCCATGGACCCCGGGCCGTACGACGTGATCACGATGGGCCGGATCGGGGTGGACCTCTATCCGCTGCGGACGGGCGTGTCCCTGGCGGACGTGGACAGCTTCGGCCGCTTCCTCGGCGGCTCGGCGGCGAACGTGGCCGTCGCGGGCGCGCGGCTCGGCCTGCGCACCGCCGTCGTCACCCGCACCGGCGCCGACCCGTTCGGCACGTACCTGCACCGGCAGCTGCGGGAGTTCGGGGTCGACGACCGGTTCGTCGCCCCGGTCGCGGAGTACCCGACGCCGATCACCTTCTGCGAGGTCTTCCCGCCCGACGACTTCCCGCTGTACTTCTACCGCCGGCCCAAGGCCCCGGACCTGGAGATCCACCCCCACGAACTGGACCTCGACGCGGTGCGCGACGCGCGGGTCTTCTGGATGACGGGCACGGGCCTGTGCGCCGAGCCCAGCCGGACCGCGACGCTGGCCGCGCTCGGGGCCCGCGCGTCCGGCGGCCTCACGGTCTTCGACCTGGACTGGCGGCCCATGTTCTGGCAGGAGGACCCGCGGGCCGTGTACGCGGAGGCTCTCGCGCGGGCGAGTGTCGCGGTGGGCAACCTGGACGAGTGCGAGACCGCGATCGGCGAGCGCGACCCGCACGCCGCGGCCCGCGCTCTGCTGGCCGCGGGGCCCGAGCTGGCCGTCGTGAAGCAGGGGCCGAAGGGCGTCCTCGCCGTCCACCGCGACGGCACGACCGCGCAGGTCCCCCCGGTGCACGTCGACGTGGTCAACGGCCTGGGCGCGGGGGACGCGTTCGGCGGCGCCCTCTGCCGCGGCCTGCTCGCCGGGTGGCCCCTGGAGCGCACCATGCGGTACGCGAACGCCGCCGGGGCCATCGTCGCCTCCCGGCTCGCCTGCTCGTCCGCGATGCCCTACGCGCACGAGGTCGACCAGGTCGCGGGCGGCGGTCCGGTCCCGCCGCAGCCGGACCCCGGGCAGCCCGCGCCC
>NZ_JAKGCV010000259.1 GCF_021556455.1 Streptomyces fuscigenes
AGCGGGGCCGCCTTCGCGCTCGCGCCACTGGTGCAGATGTACGCGCAGGAGGGCCGGTCCTACGCGTCGGTCGGCGCGCTGGTGGCGCTGGCGACGTACCTCCTCGTGCGGGGGCTGGACGGCGGCGGCCGGCGGGTGTGGACCGGCTACGCGGCGGCGGCCGCGGCGGCGGGCTGGCTGCACGAGTTCGCCCTGCCGGCGCTCGTGGCCCACGGGATCACCGTGCTGAGCACGGGAGTTCCGTGCGCGGTCCGGCGCAGGTGGTGCGCCGCCGCGGGCGCCGCGGTCCTCGCGGTGGCGCCGCTCGCCGCGTTCAGCTCCCGCCAGTCGGGGCAGGTGGCGTGGATCGCCGGGCCGAGCGTGCTCCAGTGGGCGGGGATCGGCGCCCTGACGCTGCTGGGCGCCGGCTGCGCGTACCTCGTCCGGCGGGCGGCGGGCCCGGAAGCGGCGCGCGGGCGGGGACCGGTGTCGCCGGCCGGGATCGGGCTGCCGCTGCTGATCGCCCCCACGGCGGTGCTGCTGGCCGCCGCCGCGTACCGGCCCGTGTACCTGGACCGCTACGTCCTCTACTCCTACGTCGGCCTCGCGCTGGTGCTGGGCCAGGCGCTCGCACTCCTGCTGGCCCACCGCCCGGCGCGGGGCGGTGCCCGGGCCCGGCGGCTGGCGCTCCTCGGGGTGCGGGCCGGGGTCGCGCTCGCGGTCCTTTCGCTGCTGCCCGTCTCGGTGCGGATGCGCACGCCTGAGGGCCGCAAGGACGACGTGGCGGCCGTCGCGGCCACCGTGCGGCAGGTCACCGGGCACACGCGGGCGGACGGCGTGCTGTTCATGCCGGCGAGGCGGCGCGAGTGGCGGATGTCGTATCCGGGCCCCTACCGGGGACTGCGCGATCTCGCGCTGCGCCGGGGCCCGGTGCACTCGCACACGCTGGAGGGCGTCGAGCTGCCGGCGCCCCTGATCCGGCAGCGGGTGCTGGCGGCTCGGCGCATCGTGGCCCTGACGGACCCGCCGGACCCGCCGGACGCGTGCGGCCCGTGCGGGCTCGCGCCGGCCGCCCCCGGCCCCTCCGCCCGCAAGGCACCTCACTGCTACGCTCGTGCATGACAGCACAAAGTAGCGCTACCGTCGCTCGGCCGATACCGGTCCGCGGAGGCACCCTCCTCGCGTGCGCCGGGGTGGCGGCCTTCTCGCTCACCTTCCCCTCCACCGTCTGGGGCCTCGAAAGCTTCGGGCCCTGGGCACTGGTGGCCCTGCGCACGGTGATCGCCGCGCTGATCGCGGGCGCCTTCCTGCTCGCGCGGCGGGTGCCGGTGCCGGCCCGCGCGCACTGGGGCCCGCTCGCGGCCGTCGCGGGCGGCACGGTCGTCGGCTTCCCGATCCTCACGACGCTGGCGCTCGGCACGTCCAGCACCTCCCACGCGGCCGTGGTGGTCGGGCTGCTGCCGCTCAGCACCGCCGTGTACGGGGCGGCGCGGGGGCACCGCGCTCCGTCCCGGACGTTCTGGTGCGGGGCGCTGGCCGGGGCCGCCGTGGTGGTGGCCTTCGCCGTCCAGCAGGGCGGCGGCACGCTCTCGGCCGGCGACCTGTGTCTCTTCGGCGCCCTGCTGGTGTGCGCGGCGGGCTACGCCGAGGGCGGGCGCCTCGCGCGTGAGATGCCGGGCTGGCAGGTGGTGGGCTGGGCCCTGGTCGCCTGCCTGCCGCTCGCGGTCGCCGGAGGGGCCGTGGCACTCGCGTACGAACCGGTGCGCCTCGGCGTCCACGGCGTGGCCGGCCTGCTGTGGGTGGCCGCCGGCTCGACGTTTAGCGGGCTCTACGCCTGGTACCGGGGCATGGGCGCGATCGGGGTCGCCCGGGCCAGCCAGCTGCAGCTCGGGCAGCCCCTGCTGACGCTCGTCTGGTCCGTCCTGCTGCTGGGCGAGCGCCTGAGCGCGGTCGCGGTGGCGGCCGCCGTCGCCGTGCTGGTCTGCATCACGGTCACGCAGCGCGCACGCGTCTGACCCGCGGGCGCGTGCGGGCGCTTCCGGCGCACACGCCGGTACACGCGCCCCTCCCTGAGCCACCGCACGCCGGAGCGCAGAGTAACGTCTTGGCGCGGACTCCCCCGGAATCGCACGGGGGCCGGCGGAGAACAGCGATCAGTGAGGGGTCGACGTGACGGACACCAGGACCGATATCTCCCGCGTCGGAGTGGTGGGATGCGGCCAGATGGGCGCGGGCATCGCCGAGGTGGCGGCCCGCAGCGGCCTGGAGGTGATGGTCGCCGAGACCACCGGCGAGGCCCTGGAGATCGGCCGTACGCGCATCGTGGCGTCGCTGACGAAGGCCGCGGAGCGCGGGAAGATCACCGAGGTCCAGCGCGACGACGCGCTCGATCGCCTCACCTACACGACGAACCTGGGCGAGTTCGCGGACCGCGACCTCGTGATCGAGGCCGTCGTGGAGAACGAGCAGGTCAAGACCGAGATCTTCCGCGTCCTCGACCAGGTGGTGACCCGCCCGGACGCGATCCTCGCCTCGAACACGTCCTCCATCCCGCTGGTGCGCCTCGCGGTCGCCACCTCGCGCCCCGACCAGGTCATCGGCATCCACTTCTTCAACCCGGCGCCCGTGCAGCGGCTGGTCGAGCTGATTCCCGCGCTCACGACGTCCGACGAGACGCTCAAGCGCGCGGAGGAGGTCGTCGGCGGCATGCTCGGCAAGCACACCATCCGCGCCCAGGACCGCTCCGGCTTCGTCGTGAACGCGCTGCTGATCCCCTACCTGCTGGCCGCGATCCGCATGTTCGAGTCGGGCATCGCGAGCCGCGAGGACATCGACAACGGCATGGAGCTGGGCTGCGCCCACCCGATGGGTCCCCTGAAGCTCACGGACCTCATCGGCCTGGACACCGTCGCCTCGGTGGCGGACTCGATGTACGCCGAGTTCAAGGAGCCCCTGTACGCGGCTCCCCCGCTGCTCCAGCGCATGGTCGACGCGGGCCGGCTGGGCCGCAAGACGAACTACGGCTTCTACTCGTACTGAGCCGCCGGCCCGGCGGGCGCGCCGATCGTGCAGGGGCGGACCGCCCGGCGCAGGGGCGGACCGCCCGGCCCGGACCTCGGTCATCGCGGGGCGGGCGGCCCCGCGGGCGCTTCAGCCGGTGCCCGCGAGGTCCTTGGTGAACGGCAGCGGACCGATCGACTCCGGGTCCGCGGCCAGGTCGAACAACGGCCGGTAGCCGGCGGCCAGATACAGCGCGCGGGCCTCCGGCTGGCGCGGCCCGGTGGTCAGGAACACCCTGCGGTAGCCGCGGGCGGCGGCCTCACGCTCCAGCTCGGCGACGACGCGCCGGGCGAGACCCCTCCTGCGGTGGGCCGGGTGGGTCCAGATGCGCTTGAGTTCGGCGGTCGTGGCGTCGTGGCGACGGAAGGCGCCGCCCGCCACACCCGCGCCCGCCTCCATGAGCAGCAGCAGTGCCCCGTCCGGAGGTTCGAACTCGGCGCCCGGGTAGCGGGCCATCTCGGCGTGGGCGTCCTTCCCGTACCGGGCGGAGTACTCGTCGCCGAGCTGGCGCAGCATCGGCGCCACCAGCGGGTCGGAGACGACCGTGCGCAGCCAGGTGGTGCCGGGGGGCTCTGCGGCGGGGGGCACAGTGGTCATGGCGGGGAGCCTTCCTGCGGGCGGCGCGAAACGCACGCCGGTGGCCGTGGGGTGCGGACGGGCCAACCGCGCGCGGGCGGGATCGGGGCCGTCCCGAACGGGGGCGCCTGTCCCGCCCTCGCCGGGCGCGCGGACGACGCTCCCGGGGTGCGCCGACGCGCGGCACCGTCCCGGGCCGCGACGCACGCGGCCGGCAGGGGACGGTCGCGGACGCCGGACCGCGGGTCGGCCTCCGCGAGAGGCCCGGACGGGCGACGACGGGGTGCGCGGCGTCCGCGGCGGACAGGGCGGGCCGGGGACGAGAAGGGGCTGCCGTCAGGCGCGACACGAGGCGGACCACACGCGACCGAAGTCGATGTGTCCGCGGGTGATCAGCGCAACTCGCCTCTGCATGGCTCCAGTCGACCACCGGGGCGATGTCCCGTCAACTGCCGTCCTGAGCAGTGGGACGGCCCGCCGGGGGCGTTGACACCGGCGCCGCGCCCGTGCCTAACTGATGGCCCCGCCGGCACCTCTGCCGGCGGCACGCGACGCCCCGAGGGGCGCACGAGGGGTGGCGGCGGTGACAGCATTGGACACAGCCGAAGAGGCCACGTGGCTCAGCCACGGCCGGTTCTCCGCGGTCCTGGACCGCAGTGTCGACCTGCTGCGCGTCAGCAGCGCCCTCTGTACGCGCTGCCTCCCCGCCCCCCGGGCGTGACACCGCTGCCGCCTCCCGGGCGGCGCTGGGCCCAGCGGGCTCCCCGGTTGCCCGCCTGATCCGCCGGGGGCCTGCCACCACCCCCGTCCCACCGCCTCCGGACCCACCGCGCGTCCGGGACTCCCCCGCGCGCCGGCACTCCCGCACGTGCGCCTTCGCGCAGCAGTACGGGATCCCCCCGGGCCGCGGGTCCGGCCGCCTCCGCTCCCGGCGGCGTCGCGTCCGGGCCCGCCGGTCCGGCGCCGCCGCCCCCGTGCGGGGACCACTCGCCGCCGGTGTCACGCCCTGCCCCGGGACGTGAGGAGACCACCGCTTCCTGCCCGCCCGTGCGCCGCTTCACCGCGCCCCGGGACACGCCGCGCGCACCGACGGCCGGTGTCCCGTGCGGCCGGCCCGGCGCTGGCAGGCCGAAGGGGGCTTCCCGCCCCCGTGCCGCCCGAGCCCGATCCGACTTCGCTGGAGCCCCGATGAACGAACCGCCCGCAGCCCCGCCCCAACCGGCCCCGGCCCCGGCCCCGGCCCCGGCCCCGGCCCCGGCCCGCGACAGCCTTCCGCCCGGTCCCACCGCGTCCCCGCCCGCCCCTGCCGACGCACACGGGATGCCGTTCGCGGCGGGCGGGACGGCCACGGCATCCGCCGCGCCCCGGCGCGTCCTGCCGCAGCGCCGGCCCTGGCGGTGGGCCGCCACCCTGCTCCTGCTGGTGGTGGCCGCCCAGGTGGCGCACGGACTGGCGACCAACCCGTTCTACCAGTGGGACCGCTTCCAGTACTGGTTCCTGCGGCCCTCCATACTCGGCGGCCTGCTGATCACACTGAAGGTCGCCGCCTACAGCGCGGTGGCGGGCCTGCTGGGCGGGACCGCGCTGGCGCTCGGCCGCCTGTCCCGCAACCCCGTTGTGCGGGCGGCGAGTTGGCTCTACATCTGGCTGTTCCGCTCGGTGCCCCTGATCGTCGTACTGCTGTTCCTCTACAACTTCTCGGCGTTGTACAAGTCGCTGAGCCTCGGCGTCCCGTTCGGCCCCGGCTTCCTCTCCTTCGACGAGTCGCACCTCGCCACGGACCTCGTGATCGCCGTGGTGGGGCTGAGCCTCAACGAGGCGGCCTACGCGGCCGAGGTGGTCCGGGCGGGCCTGCTCTCGGTCGACCACGGCCAGCACGAGGCGGCCGACGCGCTCGGGCTGCCACCCCGCTACCGGTTCACCCGCATCGTCCTTCCCCAGGCCATGCGGGCCATCGTTCCGTCGTACGTCAACCAGCTCATCGGGCTGGTCAAGAGCACCTCGTTGGTCTTCTACGTCTCGCTGCTCGACCTGTTCGGCCAGGTGCAGAACATGGGGAGCACGTTCCCCGGCGACGTCGTGCCCCTTCTGCTCGTCGCGACCGTCTGGTACGTGATCCTGACCAGTGCCGTGTCCGTCGTCCAGTACTACGTGGAACGGCGCTTCGCCCGCGGGGCACTGCGGACGCCGCCGCCCACACCACCGGCGAGGCTGCGTGCCGCGGCACGCGCCCTCCGGGCCCGGATCGCCCTGGGGGCCGCCGCATGAGCGCGCCCCTCGCCGGCACCGGTGCCCCCGGCCCCGGCAGCGCCCCACACGCCGCCACCGCGACCCCGCGCCGGGCGGGGCCGCCCGCCGCGGTGGAGGTCCGCGGCGCACACAAGTGGTACGGGGCGCACCACGTGCTCGACGGCGTCGAACTGACCGTTCCCGCGGGGCGGGTCACCGCGGTGCTCGGCCCCTCGGGCAGCGGCAAGTCCACCCTGCTGCGGGCGATCAACCATTTGGAGAAGCTCGATTCGGGACACGTCCTCGTCAACGGCGAGCTGATCGGCGTGCGGCGGCAGGGCACGCGGCTGCGGGAGCTCGGCGAGCGCGCGATCCGCGCCCAGCGCGGGCGCATCGGTTTCGTCTTCCAGGACTTCAACCTCTTCCCCCACCTGACGGCCGCCCAGAACGTGGCCGCCGCGCCCGTCGCGACGGGACGCAGAACACGCGCCGACGCCCAGGAGTGGGCCAGGTCCCTGCTGGGACTGGTCGGCCTCGCGGGCAAGGCCGACGCCTACCCGCGCCAGCTCTCCGGCGGCCAGCAGCAGCGCGTCGCCATCGCCCGCGCCATGGCGCTCGAACCGGGCGTGATCCTCTTCGACGAACCCACCTCCGCCCTCGACCCGGAACTCGTCGGGGAGGTACTGGACGTCATCAAGTCGCTGGCCGGCACCGGTACGACGCTGATCGTGGTGACGCACGAGATCGGCTTCGCGCGGGAGATCGCCGACGACGTCGTCTTCCTCGACGGAGGCCGGATCGTCGAGCAGGGCCCGCCCGGGGAGGTGCTGGTCCACCCGCGCAGCCCCCGCACCCGCGCGTTCCTGAGCCGCGCCGTCTGACCACCGCCCCCACACACCCCGCCCCGCACACACCCCGCCGCGCCCCGGTGCCGGGGCCCGCGCCCACCACTGTGCCGTCCGCGCCCGCGCGCACATCCCACCTCCCGAGGAACCCATGCCGCCCTTCCGTGAGCCCACCCGTTCCGCCCGCCCGCCGCGCCGCCCCGTCTCGCGGGGCGCAGTGGCCGCAGTGGCCGCCTCCGCGCTCGCCCTCGCCCTGGCCGCCTGCGGGGGCCCCTCCCCGTCCGCGAAGGACGCCACTGACCGGGGCGCCGCCAAGGGCACGGTCGCCGTCGGGACGCTGTCCAACGGCGCCGCCCGGCAGACCACCGTGAAGGTGCCCGAAGTCGCCACCATACGTGCCGAGTTGCCGAAGTCCCTGCTGGCGCGGGGCACACTCGGCATCGGGCTGGGCTTCCTGCCCGCGGGGTCGCCTCCGCTCGGCTTCGTCGGCACCGACCAGAAGACCGTCACGGGATCCGAGCCGGACCTCGGGCGCCTCGTCGCGGCGGTCTTCGGCCTGAGACCCCAGATCGCCAACGCGACCTGGGACAACCTGTTCGTCGGCATCGACAGCGGCCGGACCGACGTCGGCTTCTCCAACATCACGGACACCGAACAGCGCAAGGAGAAATACGAGTTCGCCTGCTACCGCAAGGACAACCTCGGCTTCGAGGTCCGTGCCTCCGACTCCTGGAGGTTCGACGGCACGTACCGCTCCCTGGCGGGCAAGACCGTCGCCGTGGGCGCGGGCACCAATCAGGAGAAACTGCTGCTGCACTGGCGCGACCAGCTGAAGGCAGCGGGCAGGACGCTCACCGTCAAGTACTTCCAGGACACGAACAGCACCTACCTCGCCCTGGGCGCCGGGCGCATCGACGCCTACCTCGCGCCCAACCCCAGCGTCGCGTACCACACCGCGCGCACGGCGGGAACGCCCAACGCCACCCGTAGTGCGGGGACGTACTCCGGGGCGGGCGCCACGCTCCAGGGACTGATCTGCGCGACGGCCAAGAAGGGCAGCGGTCTCGCGAAACCCCTCGCCGACGCCGTGGACTACCTGATCCGGCACGGCCAGTACGCGGCCTGGCTCAAGGCGTGGAACCTGACCGACGAGGCGGTGCCGTCCTCCCTCGTCAACCCGCCGGGCCTGCCGGTCGGCAACGCCTGAGCCCGGGCGACGAGGCCGGTACCGGAACCCGGGCGACGGGATGCGCGGCCGCCGCACCGGCCGCGCGTCCCGAAACCCCGGGACCGCTGGGCCGGCCGGCTGCGGAGCGGCCCGGGCCCGC
>NZ_JAKGCV010000025.1 GCF_021556455.1 Streptomyces fuscigenes
GAGGGCATCGGGCCGGGCACGGCCGCCGGGCACGGTCCGGGACGCCGGCGCCGGGCGGCCCCCGGCGCCCTCGCCGCAGGGTGGGGGCGCGGCTACCAGTCCAGCGGGGCGGCGAGGAACGGCGTGTGGTCGGGTGCGGCCTTGCGCGCGTCCAGGACGGCCCTCGCACTCTCCCCGACGGGGATGCGGAAGGGCGCCCCGCGGCCCTCGGCGATCGTCGCGGCGACGACGTCGGCGACCTCCCGCACGGAGACGGGTTCCGCGCGGAACGGGCCGAGCTTGCCGAGCAGCGGAAGGTAGGGGCTGCTGTCGTCGAGGTGGACCTGGGCGCGCTCCGCTCCCCCTGAGGACACCGCGGGCGGCTGCACGACGTGCACGGACACGCCGAACCGGCCGGCCTCGATGGCGAGGGCCTCCGCGAGGGCCTCCAGGGCCTGCTTGGTGGCGCCGTACGCGCCGATCAGCGGGATCACGAGACGGCCCTGGATGCTGGACATGAAGATCAGCTGCCCGGTGCCCCGCCGGCGCATCTGGGGCAGGACGCCCTGCGCGACCCGCAGCGCCCCGAAGGCGTTGAGCTCGAACAGTTCGGCCAGCGCGTCGAGCGGGATCGTCTCGATCGGCGCCCGGACGGTCGCGCCCGCGTTGCTGAGCAGGACGTCGACGCGGCCGGCCTCGGCCAGCGCCCGGTCGACCGAGTCCTGGTCGGTGACGTCGAGTCGCAGCTTGAGCGCCACCGGCAGGTCGTCGAGCGAGGAGACGTCGCGGGCCGTGGCGATGACCTCGTGGCCCTGTTCGTGCAGTGCCGTCGCGGCGTCCCTGCCTATGCCGCGCGATGCGCCGGTGATGAGTACGCGAGCCATGTGGGGAACTCCTTCGACTGGCGGGCGGCCCGCGGTGGGCGGCGCGCGGCGAGAGACATCGCCGACCGGTCGCGAGGCCGGTCGGCGATGAGCAGATGCTATGTAGGTCAACATACTTAATCCGTCACCGTCAAGGACCGCCGGCATCGGCGGGCAGCGCGCGCGGCCGCCGCGGAGGAACCCGCGCGGCCGCCGCCGGGCAGCACGGAACGGCCCGGCCCGCAGGGGCGGGGCCGGGCTCGGACGACGACGGACGACGGCAGACCGCAGACGGTGGCGTCGGGCAGCGCACGGCGGGCGGGCGCGGCGGACAGCGACGTCGGGGGCCGACGGAGCCCGGCACCGCCCCGGCCCCCGCCGCCCGAGGCCGGTGCCCGGACCTCACCGCCCGGGCCCCTGACGGCCCGTGTTTCAGCCGCGGGCACCCCCGTCGCCCTTCGGCGACACCGTCGCGGCGTGGGCGACCAGGACGGCCCGCACCGACTCGTACGGAGCGGGACTGCGCAGGGCACGCGACGTGATCATCGCGCCCTCGACCCCCGCGATCACGGCGTCGGCCAGCACCCTCGCGCGGGCGCGCTCGACACCGAAGGCGACGAAGTGGAAGGCGAGCCTGTCGGTCATCTCCGAGAAGGCCCGGCGGCCGGTCTCGGCGATCTCCTCGGAGTCCCGCGTGGCGCCCTCGGTGATCAGCGGGGCGACCCCGCAGCCCCGCCCGTAGTCGGCGGCGACCATGCCGTCGCGGCCCAGATCGACGTAGAGCTCGACCAGCCGGCCCGCGGACGTGGCCTCGCCGGCGGCCCGGTCGATGATCTGGACCTGCTCGAACGCGTGCGCCTCGGCCGCCTCGATCGCCAGCTGGGTCTTGCCTCCGGGGAAGTGGAAGTAGACCGAGCCGCGGGACGTGCCGCTGAGTTCGAGCACGTCGGAGAAGGCCGTCGCGTTGTAGCCGCGCTGCCGTATCAGCTCCTTGGCGGCCTGGACCATCTTCTGCTTGGCGTCCGTCCGCTTCCCCATCCTGCGTCCTCCCGTCCTGCAATGTATGCTGACCTACATAGTATCTATAGAGGGCGCAGAACCCAAGAACACCACTCTCTCTCGCAGAGGAGTCCCTCATGCCCTTCGTCGACATCTCACTGGCACGCGGCAAGCCCGCCGCCTACCTCGAAGCGGTCTCACGCGCGGCGCACGAGGCGCTGGTCACCGAACTGCACATGCGACCCGAGGACGACTTCCAGCTCATCCACCAGCACGACCCCGGCGAGATGGTCTTCAGCCGCGACTTCCGGGGCGGCCCCCGCTCCGGGGACTGGATCGTCTTCACCTTCAGCGACGGCTTCGAACGAGGCGAGCAGGCCAAGCGCGGCCTCTACAGGACGCTCGTGCGGCTGCTGCACGAGGATCCGGGCATCGATCCGGCGGACGTGTTCGTCAAGATGGTCTTCTCGACGCCGGAGGACTTCTCGTTCGGCGCGGGAGTCTTCGGCGCCGATCAGGCCGCCTCCGAGGCGCTCGACGCGGCGGCGGGGAACCCGGGCGCTCGCGCCGGGTACAGCCGGGCCGAAATGGCCTACGCCCTCGGCGAGCTCTTCGAGCACCAGGACACCGGCCCCGTCCTGCCGATGCTCCGCGAGGACTTCACCCTCACGGTGCCCGCCTCCCTCCCTTACGGCGGCACGTACACGGGCACCGAGGAGTTCGCGAAGTTCTTCGCGGGCACACCCGGCGGCTCCGCCGTCTGGGAGTCCTTCGACCTCCACGTCGAGCGGATCCTGAAGGCCGACGACCACCTCGTCGTACAGCTCGCCATCAGGGCGGTTCCGAGGGCGAGCGGCCGGGAACTCGCCTTCGACAACCTGTGGCTCTTCCGCACCGCGGGCGGCCGCCTCACCGGGGCCCAGATCTACGCCGACACCGCCGCGGCACAGCCCGCCGCCGGCTGACCGGGCAGCCTGTCCGGCCGTCCCCCGCGACAGGTGTCCCCGTGCCCCGCGCACGGCCGCCTCGCGGCGGCGGCCGACGGCAGGAGCCGCGACGACGCCTCTCACCGACCGTTCCCCGGTCCAGGAAGTGTTTGACCATGACCAGCGAACTCATTCATTCGGACGCGAGCGGACTCGCCGGGCTGATCCGCACCGGCAAGGCCTCCTCCGTCGAAGTGGTGCGCGCCCACCTCGACCGCATCGAGGCCGTGAACCCGCTGCTCAACGCCGTCGTCACGCTCGCGGACGGCGCGCTGGAGGCCGCGCGCGCGGCGGACGAGCAGCTCGCGGCGGGCGGCGAGGTCGGCCCCCTGCACGGCGTGCCCTTCACGGCGAAGGACTCGTTCGACACCGCCGGGGTGCTCACCCAGCGCGGTTCGCCGATCTTCGCCGGGCGCGTCCCGGACACCGACGCCACCGCCGTGGCGCGCATGCGGCAGGCCGGCGCGATCCTCCTGGCGAAGACCAACCTCCCGGAGTTCTCGTACTGGATCGAGACCGACAACCTCCTGACGGGCAGGACCAACAACCCGTGGGACCTCGACCGCTCGCCCGGCGGGTCCAGCGGCGGCGAGTCGGCGGCGATCGCGGCGGGCATGTCGCCGCTGGGACTCGCGAGCGACCTGTCCATCTCGGTGCGCGGTCCGGCCGCCGACACGGGTGTCTCGGCCTTCAAGCCGACCTACGGGCGCATTCCCATGACGGGCGTCTGGCCGCGGGAGCCGCGCCGCAACTGGCACGTCGGACCCATGGCGCGCAGCATCCGGGACCTCTCCCTCGCGTACGGACTGCTGGCCGGGCCCGACGGTGCCGACGGCTTCGCGACCGCCCCGCCCCGGTTCGACACGGGTCTGGGCCCCTCGCCGGACCGGCCGCCGCGGGTGGGCTGGCTGGTCGACTCCGGACTCGGTCCGACCGACCCGGAGGTCGCGGCGATCGTCAGGGCGGCGGCCGAGGCCCTGAGGACGACGGGAGCCCAGGTCGACGCGGTGAGCATCCCGGCCTTCGAGCGGGACAACCCCCTCGACCTGTGGACCAGGCTGAGCACGATGGAGGTGAAACCGGCCTTCCGCCGGGTCACCGCGGGCCACGAGGACGAGATGTTCGACTACTCCGCGTTCGTGGCCTCCCTGCCCGACACGTCCATGGAGGACTTCCTCGACGCCGAGCAGGGCGTCGAACGGCTGCGGGACGCCCTCGCCGCGCACTTCCACCGCTACGACGTCCTGCTGCTCCCCGTCACGACGATCCCCGCACACGGCCACCGGCTGGAGGACTTCACCGTCGGCGGCCGGACGATGGGTGCCTTCCACGTGTCGACGACGACCGTCCCGTTCAACCTGACGGGGCACCCGGCCCTGTCGATGCGGTTCGGCACGAGCAGCGACGGCATGCCGATCGGCGTCCAGCTGGCCGGGAACCTGCACGCCGACTCGACCGTCCTGCACACCGCCTCGCTGCTGGAGGCGCTGAGCCCGGTGCGCGAACTGCGCCCCGCACTCTGACCGCGCGCGGAAAGCCGGATCCCGCCGCGCGAGGCGACCTGCGGACGCGGCGGTGCCCGCCGGCCCGGACACCGCGACGGGCGGCCGCTCCGGACCCGCCGCAGACGGGCCGGGCCGGGCCGTACGGAGGGGGCGCCCGGTCAGCCCGCCCGCCTGCGGTGGCGCCAGTCCTCGACGAGCTCCTCGACGTCGAACGGGCGGATGCCCAGCGGCGGGCCGGGCGGCGGCTTCGCCAGCAGCTCGCCGATCTTCTCGTTGATCTCGGCGACGATCCGCCGCACCCTGCCCTCCGACGGTGCGCGCCGGGCCGCCACCAGGGCGTCCTCGGCCTCCTTGCGCAGGGCGAGCGTCGGCGGCAGGTACGACAGGTTCTCGTGGCGCATCTTGTCCTTGATCCACCACAGCTCGTCGTAGGGCTTGTCGAGGCCCGCGAGCGGCTTGCCGGCCCCGGTCAGGCCGTCGAAGACGCCCCGCTCCTGCGCCTCGCGGATCTGCCGGTCCACCCAGGTCTCGAAGCTGACACCCGGCGGCTTGCGTTCGGTCATCGGTGGCCTCCTCAGCGGGCGCGCCACGCGCCCGTACGGGACGTCTGCCCCCAGCCTACGAGCGCGCCGGCACCCTGGTGCGAAGTCCGGCCCCAGGCGCGGGGCCCGCTCTCGCCCGGGGACCGGGAGCCCCCGCCCCGGCGCCCCGGTCGGCCGCCCGACCCGTGGCAGGCGTGGCGGCGCCCCGTTCCCGGCTCCCCGTTCCCGGCTCCCGGCTCCCGGCTCCCGGCTCCCGGCTCAGGTTCCGAGCGCGACCTCCGGGGTCCACCACGGGTCGCGGCCCGTGAGGCCGAGGAGGTGGTCGAAGGTGGACGCGTCGGGGCCCACCGGCACCTCCGGGGCGAACATGCCCATCCGGCGGGCCGTCGGCGCGAGTTCGGCGAACCGGTCGCGCACCTCGGTCACGAGGACGGCGTCCGCCGCTGCGCCGTCGTACGCCCGGCCGCTCGCGCGGGCGAGGTCCCAGCCGTGCACGACCAGGTCGCCGAGGACCATCGCCCCGACGGTCCTGGCCGGCATGCCGAGCGCGCCGGTCGTGCCCTCCTCGGCGCCGGGGGCCGCCCAGGCCCCGACCAGGGCGCGCACCTCCCGCGCGAAGTCCTCGCGCCAGTCGCCCTCCAGCGGCAGGGACTGCCGGCCGAAGTCGGCGTCCCGCTTCGCCGCGAGCTCCCGGAAGTTGCGCACCACCAGGAGCAGATGGCCGACCAGGGTGCGGACGTCGTAGTCGTCGCAGGGCGTCGGCAGGGACAACTGGGCGTCGTCGAGGCCGCGTACGACCGGCACCGTCCCGGCCGCCGCGCGCTCCAGCAGTGCGCTGATCTTCTCGTTCATGGCTTCGAACCTAGGCACCTGCCGGCCGGCGGTCTTGAACAAACGCGTCACTCCATGGCCCGCCGCGCCCTTCGTCAAACTCGAACGCCTTGCCGCGCGGAAGCGCCCGGGGCCCCGCGGAAGCGCGCGGGAGCGCGGCGGCCGGCCCCCGGGCCGCGTACCACCGCACAACCGGGTGATCCACCCAGGATGCTCTGGCGGCGGGAGCACACGCCCGTGTCCAATGAGTCACGGAAGGAACACGGACCGTAATCGAGCGGCGCGTGTCCCCTCCGGTCCACTGGCCGACCGGCCACGGGGGATCACCTTTTATGAAGGAGACCGAGTTGACCCGCACGACCACCCGCAAGCACTTCGGCGCCCGCACCCCGCGCGCGCTCGCCGCGGCCCTCGCCACCGCGACGGTCCTGACGCTCGCCGGCGCGACGACGGCCGTGGCCGCGAGCAGCGGCCCCGCCCGCATCCTGCCCGCCGCGGCGCCCAGCCACCACGCCGCCTACGTGACCTGCACCGTCAACGACAACGGGGTGAACTACCGCAGCGGCCCGGGCGAGAACTACCAGGTCTTCGGCACCGTCAACAGGGGCCAGAAGATCAACGTCCGCGGCCAGCAGGGCAACTGGTACATGGGCGACCTCTGGGGCGGGCGCACCGGCGTCTGGATCCACGTCGCGTACGTGACCTGCTGACCGGGGGCACCACCAGGTGAACACCGCGCGCGGCCGCCACGGCCGCGCGCGGGGCACCCACCGACGTGGCCCCCGCGAGGACCGGCACCGTCTCGCGGGGGTCACAGCACGGCCGTGCGCGCGGCCGTGCCGTCCTCCCGGCGTCCCTCCTCCTGGGCGCCTACGATCGGCGGCATGGCTGCCCCACGGCGTGACACCCGCGGCATCGTCGATGCCGCGGGTCTCTTCGCCCGGGTACGGTTCCGGCGCCGGGAGCCCGCGCCCGCGCTGCGCCCGTATCTGGAGCACTACTGGCTCATCGACTGGGACCTCGACGAGCCGTACGTGTCGCACGTCGTGCCGCACCCGTCGGTGAACGTCGTCTTCCAGCACCTGGACGAGGCGAGCCGGCCGTTCGCCGAGATCGCGGGCATCCGCGACGAGCTGTTCGCGCAGAGGCTCGCGGGCCGCGGCCGGGTGTGCGGCGTGCAGTTCAGGCCCGGGGGCTTCCGCCCCTTCTCGCCTCGGCACCCCGTCTCCCACTGGACGGGGCGCCGGGTCCCGCTGGCCGAGGCCATGCCGGTCGGCGACGAGGACGTCACCGCGATCCTGGGCCCGGACGGCGAGGACGAGCGGGTGGCCGCGCTCGACGCCTTCCTTCAGGGCGTCCTGCGGGCCCCCGGCGGCGGCACGGACGGGCCGGTCGCGCGGGCGACCGCGCTGGCCGACCTCGTCCGGCAGGACCGGACGATGCAGCGCGTGGACCTGCTCGCCGCGGCGGCGGGCCTGTCCCCGCGTTCGCTCCAGCGCCTGTTCGGCGCGTACGTGGGCGTCGGCCCGAAGTGGGTCGTCCTGCGCTACCGCATCCACGAGGCACTGGAGCGCGCGGAGGCCGAGGGCGCGCCGGGCGCGGTCGACTGGCCCGCGCTCGCGGCGGAGCTCGGCTACAGCGACCAGGCCCACCTCGTGCGGGACTTCACGGCGACGGTCGGGGTGCCGCCCACCGCGTACGCCCGCCAGGGCTGACGCCGCCCGGCCACGCGCCCGTCCCGACGTCCGTCCCGAGCGTCCGTCCTGCGTCCGTCCCGGGCGGCGGTGCCTTCTGCCGCCCGGCGGGCGCGGCCGGCCCCTCCTCCCGGGGTTCTCCTACAGTCGTCACGCATGAAGACGAAGGCGCCCCGCGTACGGCTCGAACCGTGGTCCGAGGCCGATCTCGGACTGCTGCGCGCCCTGAACGCGCCCGAACTGATGGTGCACCTCGGGGGGCCCGAGACCGACGTACAGGTCGAGGTGCGGCACCGGAGGTACGTGGAGCTGAGCGCCGAGAGCCCGCGTAGGGGCAGGCTGTTCCGGATCGTGCTGCTCCCCGACGGCGAGGGGTCCGCCGCGCCCGGCCTCGCCCGCTCGGTCGGCACGGTCGGCTACTGGGAGAACGTCTGGGACGGGCAGCAGATCTACGAGTCGGGCTGGGGCCTGCTCGCCGCGTTCCAGGGCCGGGGCATCGCCGCCGTCGCGGCCCGGGCCGCCGCCCGCCAGGCCCGCGCGCAGCGCGCGCACCGCAGGCTCCACGCCTTCCCGTCGGTCGGCAATCCCCGGTCCAACGCGGTCTGCCGGCGGGCCGGTTACACGCTGCGGGGAGAGTGCGCCTTCGAGTACCCGCCGGGCAACGTGCTGCGGTGCAACGACTGGTGGATGGACCTCGCGAAGGCCCAGGACCCGGCAGGCGAGGACTGAGCGTCACGCCCGGCGGAGCCCGGCGGGGCTCGGCACCCGCGGGGTGCGCGGCACGGGCGGGGGTGCGCGGCACGGGCGGGGGTGCGCGGCCCGCGCGGCGGTGACCGGTCACCGCCGCCCGTAATCCGTGGCACGGCCCCGCCCGCGATGGCATGCTGACCAGGTGAACGGTCCCCGGACGATCCGCTTCGGCGCCTCCCGCGAACTGCACGTGTTCCTGCCCGTCGACCGGCGCCGGGACGTGGGTGACGTCGCGATCGACGGGTCCTCCACGCTCGGTCATGTCGTGGAGTCGCTCGGCATCCCGCTGACCGAGGTCGGCACCCTGATCGTGGACGGCACGCCGCGGCCCGCCTCGCACGTCCCGGCCGACGGCGAGTCCGTCCGGGTGCTGCCCCGCGAGCGGCCCCAGTCCGTGCCGGGGGCGCCACTGCGCTTCCTCCTCGACGTCCATCTCGGCACCCTCGCCAGGCGCCTGCGCCTGCTGGGTGTGGACGCCGCCTACGAGAGCACGGACCCGGGCGATCCCGCGCTGGCCAGGCGGTCGGCGGACGAGCGGCGCGTGCTGCTCTCCCGCGACCGGGGCCTGCTGCGCCGCAGGGAGCTGTGGGCCGGGGCGTACGTCTACAGCGACCGCCCGGACGACCAGGTGCGCGACATCCTCCAGCGGTTCGCCCCCGCACTGGCGCCCTGGACGCGCTGCACGGCGTGCAACGGCACGCTCGGTGCCGCCGACAAGGACGACGCCGCCGTCCGCGAGCAGCTCCAGCAGGGCACGCGCCGCACCTACGACGTCTTCGCCCGGTGCACCGCGTGCGGGCGGGTGTACTGGCGGGGCGCGCACCACGGGCACCTGACACGCATCGTGGAGGCCGTGATGGCCGAGTTCGGGAACGGCACGGCCGCGTGAGCCGCTGAGCCTCTCGTACGTCCCGCTCGCCGCCCGCTCGGGGCCGCCCGGGGGCCCGCTCGCGGCCGCCGCCGGGCCGTCCGGCCTGCCGGCCGGCCGTGGCACGCTGTCGCCATGCTCGTACTCCGCTCCGTCGCCCTCTTCGTGCTGGCCGCCCTCTTCGAGATCGGCGGCGCGTGGCTCGTCTGGCAGGGCGTGCGCGGCGACGCGGGCCAGGGCGGGCGCGGCTGGCCGTGGATCGTCGCGGGCGTCGCGGCGCTCGGCGTCTACGGCTTCGTGGCGACGCTCCAGCCCGACGGCCAGTTCGGCCGCGTGCTGGCCGCGTACGGGGGGATCTTCGTCGCCGGGTCGATCGTCTGGGGCGTGGTGGCGGACGGCTACCGCCCGGACCGCTGGGACATCGCGGGCGCGGTGGTCACGCTGGCGGGCATGTCATTGATCATGTTCGGACCCCGGGGCCGCTGACACGGACCGGCCGGGCGCGACGCCGAGGCGCGGACGCGGGTCGGCCGAGCGCCGGACGGGAGCGGACGGCGGGGCGGGTCCCGCCGCGCACGGCGGCTCCCGCCCGTGTCGCAGGCCCCCGCTCGCGGTGCGCCGAGCGCACGGGGAAACCCGCGGAAGGCGCCCGGGGACGGCTGCCTATCCTGGGGCACATGGGCCCCGAGGCCCCCGACCACCGCAGGAGGAGACCCATGACCGCCGCAGCCGCCGGCTCCGCAGCCACCGCCACCGCCGTCGTGACCGGCGCGAGCGGCGGGATCGGGGCGGCGACGGCCCGGCAGCTCGCCGCCGCCGGCTACCACGTCGCGGTGACCGCGCGACGCGAGGACCGCCTCGCCGCGCTCGTCGCGGAGATCGAGGCGGCGGGCGGCAGCGCGAGCGCCCACCGGCTCGACGTCACCGACCGCGCGGCCGTCGACGCGTTCGCCGAGGAGCTCACGGCCGGCGCCGGGCGCCCCGTGCAGGTCCTGGTGAACAACGCGGGCGGCGCCCTCGGTCAGGACCCCGTCGCGTCGGGCGTCGTCGAGGAGTGGCGGCAGATGTACGAGACGAACGTCCTCGGCACCCTCAACGTCACGCAGGCGCTGCTGCCCGCGCTGACCGCGAGCGGCGACGGCACCGTCGTCGTCATCTCCTCGACCGCGGGCCTCGGGACCTACGAGGGCGGCGCCGGCTACGTGGCGGCCAAGCACGGCGAGCACGTCCTGGCCCAGACGCTGCGGCTGGAGATCGTCGGCACGCCCGTGCGCGTCGTCGAGATCGCGCCCGGCATGGTCAAGACCGAGGGCTTCTCCACGACGCGCTTCCACGGCGACACGGCGCGCGCGGCGAAGGTCTACGAGGGCGTCGCCGCGCCCCTCTCCGCCGACGACGTGGCCGACACGATCACCTGGGCCGTCACCCGGCCCAGCCACGTCAACATCGACCTCATGGTGGTCAGGCCCCGGGCCCAGGCCTCCAACACCAAGGTGCACAGGGAGCTGTGATGCCGGCGTCCGCTCCCCCGGCCGAAGCCGGGACGATCCACGCGAGGAGCATGCGATGAGCGACAACTTCACGACGCGCGCGCACGACGAGGGTGCCAAGCGCGGCGGCGAGGCCGTCGAGGGCTACACGTACTCCGGTTACACGAGCAGCGGCGAGAGCTGGCGGTCGAGCCCCGGGGAGACGCTGACGAGACTGCTCGCGGACCTGCTGCACTGGGCCGACGACACCCAGCGCGACTTCGACAAGGCGCTCGACCGGGCACGGAAGCTGCACGACACCGAGCTGTGAGGCGCGCGGGGCCCCGGCCCCCGGGCCGCCGCCTCCGGCGCCCGGGGACCGGCGCCCGGCGTCGGCTCCGGGGGCGTCGGCCCGATGCCGCGGGCTGCCTCCATCCAGTCCGATGAACTGAACGAACGATCGAAAGATCATCACTTCAGGTGAGGGAGTGGCAACTCTCTGGCGTGAGACCCCTCGTACGGATGATGCTCGTGGTGCGCAGGTGACCGGCCGCGGACCGTCCCGGCGCACCCGCCCCTGTCCCACGAGGCGGGAAGAGTCCCACGTCGTGCGCCCGTCGGGCAGCACACAGCAAGGAGAGAACTGAACATGAACATCCTCACTGGTGTCCTCGCCGGCCTCATCCACTTCGTCGGCTGGCTGGTCTGACACCCGCGAGCCCGGGCGCCGGCCTCCACGAGGAGGCCGGCGCCTTCGCGCACCCGCCGGCACCGCGCCGCCGGCCGGCCCGCCCGCGCCTCCGTCCGCGGGGCCGGCCTCACCCCTTCACGCAGACGACCTGCCGCAGCCGCGTCACGACCTCGACCAGGTCCGTCTGCCGGCTCATGACCTGCTCGATCGGCTTGTACGCGCCGGGGATCTCGTCGACCACGCCGGAGTCCTTGCGGCACTCCACGCCCCGCGTCTGCTCCTCCAGGTCCCGCGTGGAGAAGCGGCGCTTGGCCGCGCCCCTGCTCATCCGCCGGCCCGCCCCGTGCGAGGCGGAGTTGAAGGCCGCGGCGTTGCCGAGGCCCTTCACGATGTACGAGCCGGTGCCCATCGACCCCGGGATGATGCCGAGGTCCCCGCTGCCCGCGCGGATGGCGCCCTTGCGGGTGACCAGCAGGTCCATCCCGTCGTAGCGCTCCTCAGCGACGTAGTTGTGATGGCAGCTGATCTCCTCGACGAACCCGACGCGTGCCTTCTTGAACTCGCGGCGGAACACGTTCTTGAGCAGTTCCATCATGATCGTCCGGTTCTGGCGGGCGTACTCCTGCGCCCAGTACAGGTCGTTGCGGTAGGCGGCCATCTGCGGTGTCCGCGCCACGAAGACCGCCAGGTCGCGGTCCACGAGTCCCTGGTTGTGCGCCAGCTTCTGGGCGATCCCGATGTGGTGCTCGGCCAGTTCCTTGCCGATGTTGCGCGAACCGGAGTGCAGCGTCAGCCAGACGGCGTCGTCCTCGCCGATGCTCACCTCGATGTAGTGGTTGCCGGCGCCGAGCGTGCCGATCTGCCGGCGCGCCCGGTCCTCCCGGAAGTGCACCGCCGTCGCGACGCTCCCGAAACGGGACCAGAGGTCCTGCCAGGCCGCCGTCGCGAGGCCGTGCAGCCCGGACGGGTCCACCGGCTCGTCGTGCAGCCCCCGCCCCACCGGGATGGCCCGCTCGATGCGGGACCGCAGCCGGGACAGGTCGCCCGGCAGGTCCCCGGCACGCAGGGACGTGCGGACCGCGGACATGCCGCAGCCGATGTCCACGCCGACCGCCGCCGGGCAGACCGCGCCTTCCATCGCGATGACGGAGCCGACCGTCGCGCCCTTGCCGTAGTGCACGTCGGGCATCACGGCGAGGCCCCTGACCCAGGGCAGCGTCGTGACGTTGCGCAGCTGCCGCATGGCCCCGTCCTCGACGGCCGCCGGATCCGCCCACATCCGGATCGGAATCTTCACGCCCGAAATCTCGGTGTAAGTCATGATTCTCCATTCCCCCGATTCCCCGTGGAGCCCTTGGACTTCCCGCGGAGATTTACGATGCACAGGACGCACGCCACCGGAGGACGTGCGGGACGCACAGCGCGCGAGGCGTTCGAAGACCCGGGCCGACCTGCGGCGTCGACGACATGTGCGATACACATTGTGTCCACTCACCGACCAGGGGCGGCAAACGCTTTTCCCGCCCGCACACCGTCTTGAGGAGGCTCGGGTCCGTGCAGCGATTCGCGCACACACCGCACCGCAGCGCTCGCCGCAAGGTGTGGGCGCCGGGTCTGGCGGCGCTGCTCGTCGCACTGGTGGCGGGCGGCTGCACGGCCGGCGGGAGTTCCGACGGCTCGCCCAGTGACGCGAAGCAGGGCGACCCGACGCTCTCCCTGCCCGCGCCGGGCAAGTACGCGACGCTGCTGGAGCCGTGCGGCGCCGTGCCCGCGTCGATGCTGGAGGACCTGCTCCCCGGCATCTCCTCGCTCTCCCCCGACCAGCAGGAGCGCGCACTGCAGGGCACGCCGGCGGTGACGTACGACACGGACCGCAGGGTGGGCTGCAGTTGGAAGGCGGACGCCCCCGACTCCTCGCACCGGCTGTCGCTGGACATCGAGCGGGTCGTCTCGTACGACACGAGCGTCAGTGACGCGCAGCGCGCGCAGCAGGTGTACGCGCGGGAGCTGAAGGCGGCCCACATCCCGGCGTCCGGCTCCCCCTCCCCGCCCTCGACGGGCGACGAGACCGGCTCGGGATCGCCCTCGGACACGCCGGACGCCTCGGACGCGCCCAACCCGTCCGGGACGCCGAACACACCCGGCGCGTCGGACAGTACGGACATACACGGCACTTCCGGCACACCGCGCAAGAGCAGCACCCCGAACACATCGGGCACACCCTCCGGTTCGCCCTCGGGTTCCGGCGGCGACCTGGTCGACGGCTCGGACGGCAGCTCCGGGGACGCGGCCCTCGCGCCGGGGCTCCAGCCGCGCCGGCTCACCGACCTCGGCGACGAGGCGTACGTGGACGACGTGCTCTCGCAGTCCGGATCGGCCACCCGCAACCGCACGGTGAGCGTGGTGTTCCGCACATCCAACGTGATCGTCACGATCACGTACACCGCGCAGCCGACGCACGCCGACGAGGTGCCCGACAGCAAGGAACTCCAGGACAGGGCACAGGCGCTGGCGAAGAAGCTGACCGACGAGTTCGACCAGTAGGAGCCGTGGCACCCCCTCGGCGGCGCGGGACGCCCCGGGGCGAGGTGGGGGATGCGGACCCTCCGGGGCTCCTGCTGCGGTTACGGTGGCCGCTCGGACCGTTCGCCCCCGCCAGTGCGTACGGTGCGTGACGACAACCGCTCCGCGGCGGTCCGTTCGTAGCCGAAGGGACACGGACAGTGACTCCGCGGAACCCGTGACCCGTGACCGAAAGCATCGACTGAAGGAACCATGCGCCGATCAGCATCGCGACTCCCCCGCATACTCGCCGCCGCGGCCGTTCCTGCGCTGCTCGTCGTCGCCGGCTGCTCCTCCGGCTCCGGCGGCGGCGACGGGAGCGCCAAGGACAGCGCCGACGGCGGCGGCTCCAGCGCCCCGTCCGGGCAGCACTCGCCGTCGGTCGCGCCCGCGAAGTACCAGAGCCTGCCGGACGCCTGCAAGGCCATCGACTCCTCGACGGTCACCGGCCTCGTGCCGAACGCCAAGCCGAAGGGCGGCACGGCCGGGACGTCGACGGACATCAACTCGCACAGCAGCTGCGCCTGGAACGGCCTCAAGGACCACGGCGTCCACGGCTCGCAGTACCGCTGGCTCGAGGTCTCGCTCTCGCGCTTCGACTCGCAGACCGCGCTGGGCAGCGGGAACGCCCAGGCGTCCAAGCAGTACACGACCGAGGTCGACGCCGCGCAGACGACGAAGGACGCCAAGAGCGTCATGACGTCCCCCGTGACGGGCACCGGCGACCAGGCGACGTCGGTCACCTACCGGCTCACCAAGTCCGGTGAGGACTTCTCCTACGCGACCGTGGTGGCCCGCGTCGACAACGTGGTGGTCGCGCTCACGTACAACGGCGCCGGCTTCGAGGGCGAGAAGTCGCCGAGCACGTCGGACGTCGCGAAGGACGCGCTGACCGCAGCGAAGAGCGCCGTCGGGAACGTCCAGGACGGCGGAAGCGGCAGCAGCGGCTCGGGATCCGGCTCGGGTTCGAGTTCGGGCTCCGGATCCGGCTCGGGCTCGGGTTCGGGCAAGGCCTCGTCCTCCCCGAGCCCTTCGAAGTCCTCCTCCGGCGGTGCCGGGCACGACCCGGGCAAGCCCGGCGGTTCGCCGTCGTCGTCGCCGTCGAAGTCGGCCGCGAAGTCCGGCGCGAAGACGTCCGAGTCCCCGTCGGCCGGCGCAGGCGTGGCCGGCTGACGCAGACCCCGGGGCCCTTCCGGCACCCGGAGCCCTTCCGGCACCCGGAGCCCTTCCGGCACCCGGGCCGCGCGGCGCGCGGCGCCGGGCCCGGCACGAACGCCCACCCTGCGCACGCCCGGCGGGTGGGCGTTCGCGTCCGCCGGGAAGGGCCGCGTACCCGCCCCCGCTGTACGGCATCCGCTGTACGGCACCTGCCTCTTTGGGTGGTTCGTCCGGCCCCGCGGCAGGGTCCGGGAGGCCGCGTCCGCTCCCGGGACCCCGTCTCCCGCGGGCATGTGCAAGGCTGTTGCCCCGCCGGCGCCCGCCGGCCCTGCCGCACGGCCGGCGCCCGCCGGCCCTGCCGCGCGACGGCAACGTCGGCATCCGAGGACGGGAACGGGAGGGATCGCGCGTGGCCGCGATGCAGCTGTCACGAACGCATCGAATACTGGTCGGCATCGTCATCACCGGTGCGGTGATCATCGCCGGGATCGGCTTCGCGGGCTCGTACGCCGCCGTGCGTGCGCTCGCGGAGTCCAAGGGCTTCGGCGAGTTCGCGCTCGTCTTCCCGATCGGCATCGACGCCGGCATCTGCGTTCTGCTCGCGCTGGACCTCCTGCTGACCTGGATCCGCATCCCCTTCCCGCTCCTGCGCCAGGCGGCCTGGGTCCTGACGGCCGCGACGATCGCCTTCAACGGCGCCGCCGCCTGGCCCGATCCGCTCGGCGTCGGCATGCACGCCGTCATCCCGCTGCTGTTCATCGTCACCGTCGAGGCGGCGCGGCACGCGGTCGGCCGGATCGCCGACATCACGGCCGACAAGCACATGGAGGGCGTGCGGCTGACACGCTGGCTGCTGTCGCCCGTTCCGACGTTCAAGCTGTGGCGGCGCATGAAGCTGTGGGAGCTGCGCAGCTACGAGCAGGTCATCAAGCTCGAACAGGACCGGCTCATCTACCAGTCGAGGCTCCAGGCGCGCTTCGGCCGCGCCTGGCGGCGCAGGGCCCCCGTGGAGTCCCTGATGCCGCTGCGCCTGGCACGGTACGGCGTGCCGCTCGCGGAGACGGCCTCGGCCGGGCTCACCGCGGCGGGCATCGACGCGACCCCCGCGATCATCCCGGCCGCGGGCGCCGCACGGGAGTTGACGGCCGCTCAGGACACCGCCGCCCCGGCGGGCGGCGACGTCGACCTGACGAAGCAGGGCCCCGGCGCGGGACAGGCGCAGGGCCAGGCGCAGGGGCAGGCGCAGGCACCGGGGGGCGGGCCGCAGGGCCGGAACCCCCGTCAGGACGCCGGGGTCCGGGCGCGGCTCGCGCAGCAGGGCCCGCCGAACGGCCCCCAGGGCCCGCAGCAGGGCCCGGGTCCCGCGCAGCAGCCCGCTTACCCGGAGGCCGACATGACGCCGCCTCAGGACGACGGCCACGACTGGGCGGACGACCAGCAGTGGGCCGACCAGCAGGCCTGGGCCGGGCAGCAGGAGTACCCGCAGCAGCAGGACGTCAACCCCTGGTTCGCGGCCCCGGTCCCCGAGGGCGCCTACGAGGGCGGGTACAACCCGACGTACGTCGAGGGCCTCGAACCCACCCCGGTGCTGCCGCCGACCGGCCCCGGCGGCCGCGGCCGCCCGCTGGGCGCGGGCCCGGGCGCCACGGTGCCGCAGGACCCCCAGCAGCCCGGGAACGGCCTCCAGGCATACGCGGAGGACGGTCCGCGGGATCTCGTCGCGGAGGAGTGGGCCGCACAGCGGCAGCGCGCGGCCGGAGCCGGGCCGGCGTACGGGCCCGAGGCCGAGGCCGGGGTGGACGCCGCGCCGGACGGGCCGGACGGGCCGGGCGAGCCGCTCGACGAGCGCGCGCCGGCCGACGAGCTGCCCCGCGAGGAGGCGTACTACAACGCCCTGCGCAAGTACATAAGCGAATACAACGACATGCCGAACGAGCGGCAGTTCGGGCGCTACCTGCTGGAGATGTACGACTTCCGCGGGCGCGCGGGAGGCCCGCTGAGCGAGAGCACGCTGCGGGCGCCGCTGCGGGAGGCGCAGCGCCGCTTCCAGGAGGACCTGGACTCCGAGCACATCGCCTGAGCCCGACGCCCCGCGCGTCCCGGCGCTCAGGACACGGCGCGTCCCGGCGTTCATCCCGAGACGAGGTCCCGGCGTTCATCCCGGGACGAGGTCCCGGCACGTCCGCTCAAGGCGGCGCGGCGACGGCACGCGGCCCCGAGGCCCGGCCCCGGTGTCGGGAGCCCGCGGCCACCGGGGCCCGGAGAGCCGGGGGCCCCGGGGCCCGGAGCGCGAGAGCCCCGGGCCCGGGGTCTCACTGCCCGAACAGCCCGGGGTCTCACTGCCCGAACAGCCCGGGTCTCAGTGCCCGAGCAGGGTCCGCACCCGGTCCGCGCCGACGGCGAGCAGCAGGGTCGGCAGGCGGGGGCCGGTGTCGCGGCCGACCAGGAGCCGGTACAGCAGGGCGAAGAACGTCCGCTGGGCGACCTTGAGCTCCGGCGTCGGCTTCGCGTCCGGCTCCAGCCCCGCCAGGATCTTCGGCACCCCGTAGACCAGGGTCGTCAGCCCGTCGAGCGACCAGTGCGAGTCCAGCTCCTCGGCGAGCAGCCGCAGCGACTCCCGGCCCTGCTCGTCCAGCGAGCCGAGCAGCTCCTTGTCCGGCTCGGCGCGCACGATCGTGCGGGCCTCGGCCGGAACCTGGCTGCTGATCCAGTGCTCGGCCCGGTCGAGCCGGGGCCGGGCGTCGTCCAG
Organism: Streptomyces fuscigenes; assembly: GCF_021556455.1. Classification (GTDB taxonomy): domain Bacteria; phylum Actinomycetota; class Actinomycetes; order Streptomycetales; family Streptomycetaceae; genus Streptomyces; species Streptomyces fuscigenes. The sequence goes on from NZ_JAKGCV010000025.1 coordinate 17,647, forward strand.
CGACGTCAGCGGGTGCGCCGGGTCCAGTTCGCTGAGGATGCGCAGCGTCTGCTCCTCCGCGCCCGCCGTGATGTCCGCGACGGACGCGAGCGTGCGGTACGGCAGGGGCCGCGGCGTGCTCGGCAGCTCTCCCGCGGCCGTGCGCACGGCGCGCGCGTAGGCGGCCGCGTCGGCGGGCAGCACACTGCCGTCGGCGACCTTCTTCGCGAGCGCGTCCCACTCGTCGTACAGCCGCTGGATCTCCTGGTCGAACGCGATCTTGAACGACTGGTTGGGCCGGCGGCGCGCGTACAGCCAGCGCAGCAGCGGGGCCTCCATGATCCGCAGCGCGTCGGCGGGCGTCGGCACACCGCCCCTGCTGCTGGACATCTTGGCCATGCCGGAGATGCCGACGAACGCGTACATCGGGCCGATCGGCTGCACGCCGTCGAAGATCTCGCGCACGACCTGCCCGCCGACGACGTACGAGGAGCCCGGCGAGGAGTGGTCGACGCCGGAGGGCTCGAAGATCACGCCCTCGTAGGCCCACCGCATCGGCCAGTCGACCTTCCAGACCAGCTTGCCGCGGTTGAACTCGCTGAGCAGCACCGTCTCGCCGAACCCGCACGCCGTGCAGGTGTAGGTGAGCTCGGTCGTCTCGTCGTCGTACGCGGTCACGGTGGTCAGGTCCGTGCCGCAGCGGCCGCAGTACGGCTTGTACGGGTAGTAGCCGCCCGCGCCGCCGCTGCCGTCGTCCTCGTCGGCGGCGCCTGAGCCCTCCGCCGCCTCGACCTCGGCCTCGTCCAGCGGCTTCTGCTGCTTCTGCTGCTTCTGGCCCTGCTTGGCCTTGCCCGCCCCGGCGCCCTGCTGGGCGCCCTTGTCCTTCGTGCGGTACCGGTCGAGGATCGCGTCGATGTCGCCGCGGTGCCGCATGGCGTGCAGGATCTGCTCGCGGTAGACGCCGGAGGTGTACTGGGCGGTCTGGCTGATGCCGTCGTACTCCACACCCAGCTCGCCGAGGGCCTCGGACATGGCGGCCTTGAAGTGCTCGGCCCAGTTCGGGTACTCGGACCCGGCAGGTGCGGGCACCGACGTGAGCGGCTTGCCGATGTGCTCGGACCAGGACGGATCGACGCCCGGGACGCCGTTCGGCACCTTGCGGTACCGGTCGTAGTCGTCCCACGAGATCAGGTGCCGCACCTCGTACCCGCGGCGGCGGATCTCGTCGGCGACCAGGTGCGGGGTCATGACCTCGCGGAGATTGCCCAGGTGGATGGGGCCCGACGGCGAGAGGCCGGACGCGACGACGACCGGTTTGCCCGGCGCACGCCGTTCCGACTCGGCGATGACGTCGTCGGCGAAACGGGAGACCCAGTCGGTCTCGGTGCTCTGAGCCACGGTCGGCACGTCCTTCTTTCTGCTGCGTGCTGCTTCACGGTCGGTGGGATCGGCCCCGCCATTGTCCCAGGTGCGCACGGCAGCGCGAAAACGGATTGCCGCCCCATGGGACAATGGGCACCGGGCCCAGGCAGCAGCCTTCCGGGCCCAGCTCCGACACCCGACAGAAACGGCAGCCAGCCCATGGCCTCGGTTCCTTCCCTCGCCTCGACCGTCGACCAGCACATCGCGTCCGCCCTCTCGGCAGCCCTGCCGGAGGCCGGTACGGCCGATGTCCTGCTGCGACGCAGCGACCGGGCGGACTTCCAGGCCAACGGCATCCTGGCGCTCGCCAAGAAGCTCAAGGGCAACCCGAGGGAGCTGGCGACGCAGGTCGTGGCCGCCCTCTCGGCGCCCGGGGTGATCCAGGACGTCGAGGTCTCCGGCCCCGGCTTCCTGAACATCACCGTCAGCGACCGGGCCGTCGTCGAGACCCTCGCCGCCCGCCTCGCGGACGAGCGGCTCGGCGTCCCGCACGCGGAGCACGCCGGCACCACGGTCATCGACTACGCCCAGCCGAACGTGGCGAAGGAGATGCACGTCGGCCACCTGCGGTCCGCCGTCATCGGCGCCGCGATGGTCGAGATCCTGGAGTTCATGGGCGAGAAGGTGATCAGGCGCCACCACATCGGCGACTGGGGCACCCAGTTCGGCATGCTCATCCAGTACCTGATCGAGCACCCGCACGAGCTGGACCGCGGCGGCGAGGCGGCGGCCCCCGCCCCCGACGCCGCCGAGGCCCCGTCCGACGAGGCCGGCGAGGCCGCCATGTCGAACCTGAACCGCCTCTACAAGGCGTCGCGGGCCGCCTTCGACTCCGACGAGGAGTTCAAGGCGCGGGCCCGGGACCGGGTGGTCGCGCTCCAGGCAGGCGAGCCGGAGACGCTCGCGCTGTGGAAGCGGTTCGTGGACGAGTCGAAGGTCTACTTCTACTCGGTCTTCGGCAAGCTCGACATGGAGATCCACGACCCCGACATCGTCGGCGAGTCCGGCTACAACGACATGCTGGCCGAGACCTGCCGGATCCTTGAGGAGAGCGGCGTCGCCGTGCGCTCCGAGGGCGCGCTGTGCGTGTTCTTCGACGACGTGAAGGGCCCAGACGGCAATCAGGTCCCGCTGATCGTCCAGAAGTCGAACGGCGGCTTCGGCTACGCGGCGACGGACCTGTCCGCCATCCGCGACCGGGTGCGCAACCTGGGCGCCGACACCCTGCTGTACGTGGTGGACGCGCGGCAGTCGCTGCACTTCAAGATGGTCTTCGAGACCGCGCGGCGGGCGGGCTGGCTGAGCGACGACGTCAAGGCCGTCCAGCTCGCGTTCGGCACGGTCCTCGGCAAGGACGGCAAGCCGTTCAAGACGCGTGAGGGCGAGACCGTGCGGCTGGTGGACCTGCTGGACGAGGCGGTCGACCGGGCCACGTCCGTCGTGCGCGAGAAGGCGGAGAAGGCCGGGCTCGGCGAGCAGGAGATCGAGGAGAACGGCCGGTACGTCGGCATCGGCGCGGTCAAGTACGCCGACCTGTCGACGTCGGCCGTGCGGGACTACAAGTTCGACCTCGACCAGATGGTCTCGCTCAACGGCGACACGTCCGTCTACCTCCAGTACGCCTTCGCCCGGATCCAGTCCATCCTGCGCAGGGCCGACGGCAACGCGGCCCCCGTGCCGCACCCGGAGCTGGCGCTGGCCCCGGCCGAGCGCGCGCTCGGCCTGCACGCCGACCAGTTCGGCGAGACGCTCGCGGAGGTCGCGCAGGGCTACGAGCCGCACAAGCTGGCCGCGTACCTCTACCAGCTCGCGTCGCTGTTCACGACGTTCTACGACCAGTGCCCGGTGCTCAAGGCGGACACGCCCGAGCAGGTGGAGAACCGGCTGTTCCTGTGCGCGGTCACGGCCCGCACCCTCCAGCAGGGCCTGTCCCTGCTGGGCATCCGGGCCCCCGAGCGGCTCTGACGCACGGGGCGCGGCCGGGCTGCGTGCGTCGCGCCCGGCCCCGCGTACGGGCCCGGCGCACCGCCCGCCGCTCAGTCCTCGCTGAAGGAGTGGGTGGTCTGTCCCTCAGTCCTCGCTGAAGGAGTGGGTGGCCCGGCGGTACGGCCGGTGCAGGAGGGCCAGCCGGCGCCGCGGCCACAGCTCGTCGTCCTCGCTCAGCGCGAGGTCGCCACCGCGGCGCAGCAGCCAGATCGTCTCCGACTGGTACTCGAGCAGCGCGTCGCCCGGGACCGCGCCGAGCAGGGCGTCCACCGCCACGACCATGTCGTCCTGCTGCTCCCCGACGTCGCCGAACTTGTCGAGGCGGAACGAGACCGAGACGGTCGGCGTGATGCCGAGATCGGTGACCACGGGGTGCCAGGGCTGCGGGTGCTCCTCGAAGACCTGGACGGCGGTACCCCGCCCGGTCACGCCGCCCTCCTCCACCCAGTCCTGCGGGGCGACGGGCGCGTCGAGCAGGCCGGCGTCGCGCAGGGCGCGGTCGAGGACCTCGGCGACCTGCCGCGCGGGCACAGCCGCCGCGATCTCGAAGTCGTAGGAGATTGCCACTCGGTTTCCTCTGAACTGGTTGCTCACGGACAGGAGTTCACGACGTTTCCGCCGCCCCACGAGCAGTCGTGTGTACGTCGTACCCCGCTGAACGCCCCCGTCCCGGTCGGTGACGTCCAGGATCCCGGCAACGGCCCCCGCGGAGACCAGGGGCCTCTGGCGTCTCGGCCCGGGTCGACCCCGTACCGAACACCCCGGGCGGGCACCGGACACCCCGGGCGGGCACCGGCCGCTCGCCGCTTCGACGGCACGTCAACGGTGGCGATGGTTCCGCAACTCGCCATTGCAGTCCTCGACCGTCCACGGCGCACGGGCGCCTCGGGCCTCCTCGCGCTGCCTCACCAGCGCGGCGCACACCCCGCAGCCCTCCGTGGGCAGGGGCTCCAGATGCCACGGGACCGGGGTCCGGGCTCCACCGTTCACCGTCCCGGTGTCCGTCATTCGGGTCTCCGTCATTCGGCCAACCGCCCGAGACCGTCCCGTACCCGTTCGAGCAACTGCCGTGTCGGCACGGCGTACCGGCGCGGAACGTGGTCCGGCACGAGGCGCCAGAAGCCGCCCCGGTGGACGACGGCCAAGAGCTCGGCCGACCCGTCCTCTTCCGTCCCGCCCTCTTCGCCTCCGCACACGACCGCTCTCCCTCTCCGTAGATGTACGATCACTCTCCGCACATTCAGCATCGGCGGAGCCGCCCGCCCCCACCAGGGGGGGCCGCTTGGACGCCGAGAGCTGTCCAGGGGCGGGGAACTGCGGGGGCACGCATGAGCGGTGAGGTAGAGAACGCGGACACGTCCGGCGCGAGCACGTCCCCCCTCACCCACTTCGGCGCCGAAGTACGCCTGGAGCGCGAGCGTTTGGGGATGTCGCGCGCGGAGCTGGGCAAGGAGGCGTGCTGCGGCTACTCGCTCGTCGCGAAGATCGAGTCCGGCGACCGGGTGCCGGCCCTGGACTTCGCGGAGACCTGCGACCGCGTCTTCCCGCACGCGGGCGGCCGCTTCGTAAGGCTCTGGCCGCTGGCGCTGCGGTATGCGTTCCCGCCGTGGTTCCGGCGGTACGTGGAGCTGGAGTGGTCGGCGACCGTGATCCGCATGTTCCACCCGCTGCTCCTGCCGGGCCTGGTGCAGACGGAGGCGTACGCCCGCGAGATCCTGCGAACGGGACGCCCCACTCGACTGGACGACCTGGTGACAGCCCGCATGGAGCGACAACGCATCCTGACCCGTGAAGTCCCGCCTCGCCTGTGGATCATCCTCGACGAGGGAGTCCTCAGGAGGGCAGTGGGCGGAGCCGCCGTCATGCGGGAGCAACTGCGACGGCTCCGAGCCCTCGCGGATTCACCGCCCCACGTCGTCCAGGTCATCCCGCGCAGCATCGCGGCCTACCCGGGCTCGGGCGCTCCGTTCGGCCTGCTGTCCTTCGGCGAGGGCCCGGACGTGGTGCATGTGGACGGATTCCCCAAGGGCTATGTCCTCGCCGAACCGGGGGATGTGGCAGCGGCCGCCACTGCCTATGATCTGCTCACGGCGGTCGCGCTGCCGCCCGACGAGTCCGCCCCGCTGATCGACGCGGTCCTCAAGGAGTGCTTCTCGTGACCACATCAGGCCCCATGGACCGGATACCCGACGCGGCATGGCGGACGTCCACGTACAGCGGGAGCAACGGCGGCGAATGCGTCCAGGTCGCCGACCGCGTCCCCGGTGTCGTCCCCGTGCGCGACTCGAAGGATCCGGCCGGCCCGGTGCTCGCCTTCGGGCACGGGGCGTTCGCCGCGTTCGTCGGGGCGCTGCGGCGGGCCGAGTTGCCCGCTTCCTGAACCCGGCCCCGGCCGCCCGGAAGCGTCGCGTCGCCTCCTACCGCGTCCCGCCCCGCGCGAGCGACCCCTGGGTGGGCTGCGGGATCGGGCGGGCCCTCATCCCGGCCGCCGCGCGCAGCTCGTCGGCGCGGCGCGCCACGTCCACCTGCGCCGGGACGCGGCGGAACGTGTCGGGAACGCGGTCGATGACGACGCCGGCCTCCTCGGCGGCCTCGTAGGCGGTCATCTCCTCGCGGCACTCGACACACACGCCGTTGATCAGCGGGCTGACGTTGTCGGGGACGTCGCAGGTCATGCAGACCATGACCGCGCGGCGGACGTACGCGCGCTCCTCAAGGGGTTCGGGCGGCATCTTCTTCTCCAGCCTGGTGCGGGCGATCGCGCCGGGGCTGTGCAGCGGATGCGGCAGGCCCTCGGTCAGTGAACGCGTGAGGTGTTCGGGGGTCGCGCCGCGCGCGAACCACTGCGCGGCCAGGGGTTCGAGGGCCGCGCACTCGGCCGCCGACAGGGTCATCCGGGGCTCGGTACGGCCGAGCCGCTGGAGCGCGCGGTACGCGTCGGAGGGTGCGGGCGGGAGCACGGGTCCGGTGGCGACCGGCGCGACGGGCGCGACAGCCGGGACAGCCGCGACAGCCGCGACAGCTGGGACGCAAGGCTCGTCGACAGCGTCGGCCGACGCCTCGGGTCCGGCCTCGGCGTCGCCGTCGGCCTCCGGGTCCCTCTGGAGTCGCGTGCCCTCTCCGGCGCCCGGCGGCTCGGGGGCGGGCGATGCCTCGCACCCTCCGGAACCCCCGCGCGCCGTGGCCTCCCGGGCCCGCCGCGCCCGCTCGGTCAGGTCGATGCCCCGCATGCCCGCGACGAACCCCCGCCACCAGTCGTCGTCCCGTGCCGTTCGCGAGTAGAACGTGTGCGTGACCCAGCGGAAGGTGTTGTCGTCCAGCTGGAGGTGCTCCTTGATCCGGCGCAAGTGGCCTGCGTCGGAGAGGAAGTTGAGCGCCTTGCCGCAGGCCTGCTGGCCGTAGTCGGCCAGGTGCGCGGCGAGCGCCTTGTAGCCGATGGCCGCACCCTCGGGCAGGCGGTCGATGTACGCGGCGACCGCCGCCTCTCTCGTGCGCAGGTGGCCGAAGTCGGCTTCGCCGCGCGGGCGTTGCTCGGGCGCACTCCGCTTCCCGTAGCCGGGCTTCGCCGCGGGATGTGCGCGCGCGGGCAGGGCAGCACTAAAGTTGTCGCAAGCCACGATCGACTCCTAATCGATGCGTTGGTCAGGCCCCGTTCGGTGTTGGTAGCACCGGGCGGGGCTGCTTGATGCTGCGAACGGTAACGGTCGCCACGCTCCGCCGCAAATCGTGCACGCACAGCCATCGTTGCTCGTCAGCGGGGGTCCTGGGGGGAAGGGTGGTTTTCCCTCACCCGCCCACTCCACTGAAGAGGGCTCGGGGCCCGGGGCCCGGAACCCGGGGCTCAAGCCCCGGGGCGGCCTGCGGTTTTCGCACGGCACCAACCTCCGGCCTCCGACAGGGGGCGGACAAGATGGGTCCCGGAGCTCCGCGTCAACGGCCGTACCCCGCCGAACGGGTACGGCGGTGGCAGCTCCGGCGTCCCGGCCGACCGGCTCACGTGCCGACGGCGCGCCGCGCCTCCCGGTGCCATGTGCGCAGCAGGGCGGTGCCCGTCGAGATCGGGGCCTCACCCGTGAGGGAGAACCCGGCGGACCGGGCCACGGCGTCGCTCGCCTCGTTCCCGACGACGATCCGCAGCAGCACGCGGCAGGCACCCAGCCCGCCGAACGCGTACTCCGTCGCGAGCCGCAGCGCGCGCACCGCGAGGCCCTGCCCCCGGTGGCGCGGGCCGATCACGTAGCCCGCCTCGACCGCGAACGGGTCGTCGGACGCCGTGAACAGCAGAGCCTCGCCGAGCGGCGCCCCGCCGTCGGTGGTGACCGCCAGTTGGACGCGGCGCCGGGCCGCCCGGCTCTCGGCGGCCCGGGCCAGGTACGCGCGGCCGGCGGCCTCGTCGAACGGCGAGGCGAGCGGCGTGAACCGCGCCACGTCCGGATCGTCGAACAGCGCGGGCAGCGCGGGCGCGTCGCCGGCCGACCACTCCCGCAGCACGAGCCCCTCCCCCACCAGCCGCACCACGTCCTGTGGACCGGGGAACCGGGGCAGAACCGGAGGGGACGGCTCGGTCCGGGTCGGCTCGCTCCGGGTCGGCTCGGGCCGCGCGAACGCCGTCCGGTCGGACGGGGGGCCGCTTTCGTGCGAAGGCCTGCCCTCGTCCACGGGACGGCTGTCCGGTGCGGGGCCGGGACGGGACATGCGGACTCCTTCTCTGCTCACAGCCGGGCCACTCCGGGTTCCGGTGGCGGCCCGGCACGTGCGCGAAACCGCACGTACGCACCCGATCGTGCCACGGACGCGGCGGCGACGAGCAGCGGCCGGCTCTCACCCCTCGTGCCCGCCACCGGCTCGCGGCCGGAGGCCACTGCAACGGCCGCGCCCGGCAACGACCGGGAAGCACGGGACGGCTGCTCTTCTCAGGGAGCGCACCGGGCCGGCGTCATCGCTCCGGGTCCGCCTCGGCGGACGGCTCCGGCGCCCACGGTGCGTCGGCAGGCGCCCGGTGCCACCACCAGGCACGCAGTGGGGCCTCCCCTTCGGCCTCGTCCAGCCGCCAGGCGAGGGACGCGCCCCCGTCCTCTTCCGTGAGGGCCTCGAACACCTCGTCCAGTTCGCCGAGGACGGCGCGGAACCCGCGCCCCGCTCCCTCCGGCAGCCCCTCGGCCAGTTCCTCCAGGGCATCGCGGGTGTCGAGGTCGTTCACGTACTCGTCCACGAAGTACGTTCCGTCCGGCGGCCACCCCTCCCGCATGCGCACCCCGAGCGTCTCCCAGATCGCCAACCGGCGTTTCACGCCGAGAGTAGGGGTGGTGAGTTTCTCGGCGACCCAGGGAGCGACACGGCTCTTCTCCTCCTCAAGGGCCTCCCGGTCCAACGCGTCGAAGACGCGCGCGTCGGCGGGCGTGAGAGTGGAAAAGTAGCGCTCCGTCGTGGGTACGGCCAGGCGGGCCACGGAACCTCCCCCTTCAGGAAGCAGGACTTACTCGCCGATCAACTTGAGGAAGTAGGAGTATCCGGCGCTCGGCTGCATGAACGTGCCGCCGCCTCCTTCACGGATGATGACAGTCCCCGTGTCCGCGTCCCACCATGCCATACGCGGTGATCCACCCGGGGTCGGACGAAGACGGTAGCCGGGGCCCCTCATGACGTTCTCGAGGTACTCGGGCAAATCGTCTTCCTCCACTCCCGGGACGCTCCGCCCCGGTGCGTGATTGACCATGCGGTCCGCGGTGATGTCGGCGTCGTCGTCCCCCCACTCCTCCGGCTGACCGGGCGGATCGTCGCCCCCGCCGGTCGGCGGCTCGTCGCTTCCTCCCGTCCCGCGTCCCCCACCGCCGCGGCCGCCGACGCCGGCCGGCTCACGCGCCTCGGTCTCGGCGAGTTCGCGATCCAGAGCCTGAGTGACTTCCGTGGTCTCGGCGTCGACCGCTTCGATCTCGGGGACGCCGTCGGCAGCGGCCTGGAGGTAGGTCTCGATGTCCGCGATCATGTCGGCACTGATGTCGGTGACGGCGGCGTCGAGTGCGACCTCGACGCCGCCCAGTATCCCCGCGGCCTCCGCGCTGTCGAGGGCTGCCGCACCCACGTCCGACCCGCCGCCGGTGAAGGGGGTGAGGATGATGCCGAGGGCGGTGGTGAGACCGATCGCGATGCCCGCGCCGGCAAGCTTTTGCTCCGTGCTGCTGTGGGCATCATCGATTGCGGACGCCAACTTCTCGCAGGCCGAGGCGAGTTTGTCGCAGGCTTCCTTGGCAGCCGACAGCGGTGCGCTCGTCGCACTGGCGCCCTCCTGCCAGATCTTGGCCCAGAACGCGGCCATGGCGTGCACGGAGTCGTCGGAACTGTTGTCGGTGAGCGACTGAACCTGACCGTGGAGATCGCGGCCCAGGGTGGTGAGATCCGTGGAAGCGGTTCTGTAGGCCTTGGCCGCGTCGCGCAGCTTGTCCTGGTGTCCGTTCGGCCAGTACTTCGCCAAAACGGAGGGCATGGAGGAGCTCCCCTCACCGATCGCGGACGCCGCGTCCGGATACATGATGTCCGTGAAGACGGAAGGAGCCGGGTACAACGCGGGCGCTCTCTTGCCTGCCTTGGGGTTGGAGTGGTGGTCGGCCTTGAGGTAGTTGTTCGCCGTCGTCACCAGGCCGGTGGACGCCTGGCCTGTGGCACGGACGGCGGCGGAGAAGGTGTGGAAGAGGGCGTTGGCCGCCGGATCGTACTTCGCGCCGAACTTCTGGCCGTAGGTATCGTTGCCGGCCATCCCCGAGGCGTTGCGAAGCGCGGCGTTGAGTGTGCTCGCGATCGAGTCGAGACGTGCCTGCCCGGAGGCGAACTCCTCGGCGGCGAGGTCGAGATCATCCGGGTAGACGTCGATCGACTGCGCCGACCCGTCGTCGCCCGGCCGACTCACCGGACACCGTCCGGCTGCGTGCGAGCCCCGTTCGCGCCGTCACCCTTCACATCGTGCACGGATTCCGCCCCCTGCTTCCTCGGCACTCGGGAAGCGTCACAGCAACGCCGCTCGCGCACAAGGGCGTTGCCGTGCCCGGTCGATGGTGTCACGGTCCGTCGCGGGCAAGCCCCTCAGTTCCCGCTCGCCGCCGGCTGCCAGGCGCTGCCGCCGAGCGGGAAGTCGTACGCGGGCCTGCCGACGGATCCGCTCGTGCGGAACGGGCGGCCCCGGTCGTCGATGCGGAGCGTGCCGTGGCGGTCGCCGCTCGACCAGTCCAGTTCGAGGTACCAACTCACGTCATGCGCACGGGTGTCCGCCGTGACGTGGAAGACCTCCGGGTCGCTCTCACTGACCTTGCGCGGGAAGTCGGGCTGGCCGTGCGCGGCCGTGACCGCCGGGCGGCCCTGGTCGAGGTCGACGGCGAACGTGCCCACCCCGACGCCCCCGCCGCAGCCGACGCCCATCGCGTAGTCCGTCCACGGCAGCGGGGCGCCGCTGCGGACGACGCGGACGTGCAGGGCGTCCAGGACGACTGTCGTACTCCCGGTGCCCTGGACGGTCAGCGAGACGTACTGCTCGCCGCTCGCCACCCCGCCGAGCGCGGTCACCCAGCCCCGCGCGTCGGCCTCCTCGGGCGGCGGCGGCACCTTGGCCGGCTTGCTGTCGACCAGGTAGTGCTGGCTGCACGGGTCCTCGAACGCGTACGGCTGGACGTTCACCGCGAGCGGCGGCCCCGCGCTGTCGGCGCCCGATGCGTGCGAGGGCGCGGCCGCCCCCGCGCCGGGCGGCGAAACGGGCGCGGACGGGGTCGACGGGCCGGACCGCTCGG
>NZ_JAKGCV010000260.1 GCF_021556455.1 Streptomyces fuscigenes
CGCGGCGGCGACCTCCTCGGCGCTGACGAGCCGGCCGGTGGGCTGGCGGGCGTTCAGCGCGGCGCGCTCGGCGGCCGGGTCGGGCGCGGCGCCGAGCAGGCGCCCGATCCAGGGGGTGTCGACGGTGCCGGGGTTCACGCAGTTGACCCGCACGCCCTCGCGGACGTGGTCGGCGGCCATCGCCCGGGTCAGCCCGAGCACCGCGCCCTTGCTCGCGGAGTAGAGCGCGCGCTGCGGCAGGCCCGCGGTGGCGGCGATGGAGCAGGTGTTCACGATCGCGGCGGTCGCGGGTCCGTCCGCCGACCTGACGGCGACGCCCTCGCGCAGCAGCGGGAGGGCGGCGGCGGCCACCCGGGCCATGCCGACGACGTTCACGTCGAGGACGCGTGTCCACTCCGCGTCGTCGTTGTCCTCGACCGTGCCCTGGGCGCCGATGCCGGCGTTGTTGACCAGGACGTCCAGCCGTCCGAAGCGCTCGCCGACGGAGGCGAAGGCCGCCGTCACCGAGGCGCGGTCGGTGACGTCGCAGGTGAAGCCGTGCAGTCCGGCGGGAACCGCCTCGGCGTTGAGGTCGAGCACGCACACCTCCGCGCCGCGCGCGGCCAGTTCGCGCGCGGTGGCGAGGCCGATGCCCGACGCCCCGCCGGTGACGGCGGCCACGAGGCCGCTGAACTCGCCGCCGCGGGCGGGGTCGGATGTCTCAGTCATGTGCTGTTCGCCGTCCTTCTCGTGTCGCGCTGCGCGCGGTGTGCGTGCGGTGTGCGGTGTCGTGCCCCGTGCTGGTACGGGCGGTGCCGGGGGGTGGAGCGGTGTGGGACGGGCCGGCCTTGCGCGGTGCCGCCCCGTGCGGACGGTGGTGCCCCACCGTGCGGGCCGCGGGACCGCGCCGTGCGGGCCGTACCGCGCCCGTGCGTGCGTGCCGCATGCGGCCCGCCGTACGTCCGGTGTGCGTGCGCTCCGGTGCGTCCGGTACGGGCGGCGCGGCGGGCGCCGCCCGTGCGGACCGCGCGACGCGCGTGCGCCGCGAGGGGGCGCGCGGTGACCGCGCCGCCTGCCCCGGAAGCGGACTGCGTGGCGCGCCGGGCGGGCCTCGCGCGTGCGGGGTGGCTCACTCCATGAGGAAGACCTGTTCCGTCGAGGCCCACCACTCGCCGGGGGCGGCCTCCGGCACCCGCTCCTGGCAGGGGTCCGTGAGTTTCCACCACTCGCGCGTCGCCTCGTCGGCAGCGATCGCCGCGAGATCGGCGTCGAGGTCGTCGCCGTGGTACTCGAAGTAGCTGAAGAGGCGGTCGCCCAGCAGGTGGATCGAGTAGTTGGACACGTGGGCGTCGCGCAGCCTGGCGAGCACCGCCTCCGGGACGGCGCGGTGCAGCTCGCGGTACTCGTCCCGCTTCTCCGGTTTCAGCCTGATCACCTGTGCGATGCGCCGCAACGTCCGCTCCGCTCACAGCCCGCGCTGCCGAGCCCCGCCGCGACCGTCCCCGCCCGCTCGCTGCCGCCCGCGGTGCACGGCCGGTCGGCGCTCCCAGCTGTCCGATGTCTTCCCAACAGAACCTATAGGAACAACCGAAAAAGGAGAACCCTTCGCGCGGTACTCCACAGCCGCCGCCGAGCGAGCCGCGCGCAGCACCCTATAGAAAGTGCCGCTCAAACCCTTGACGCACCACCGACATCCCTGCCTAACCTCCAGACATCTCAGAATTTCCTATAGGAAATTTCCGACTGTCCTTGGAGGCGTCATGGCAGCCGACCCCACCGCGCCGGATCCGCCGCTCCCGCTGTTCGTCAAGGCAGTCGCCGTCCTCGGCGGTATGGCGGGCCTGCTCTACGGCTACGACTCCGGCGCGATCGCCACGGCCCTCCCGTTCGCGACGAAGTCCTTCGGCCTGTCCTCGACCGAGCAGGGCCTGGTCACCAGCCTGATCCTGCTCGGCGCGCTCCCGGCGATCGTCGCGGGCTCCTTCGCGGCGAAGCGCTTCGACCGCCGGCACCTGCTGCTCGCGGCGGGCGTCGTCTTCGTGGTCGGCTCCGTCGGCTGCGCCCTGTCGGGCGACGTGGCGGCCCTGCTGACCTTCCGCTTCGTGCTCGGCCTCGGCGTCGGACTGGCCAACATGTTCGGCCTGATCTACCTGACCGAGCTGGCGCCGAAGCGGACCCGCGGCCTGATCAGCGCCCTGTACCAGCTGAGCGTGAACGTGGGCATCCTCGTCGCGTACGGCGTGGGCGACGCCCTGCGCGGCGCGGGCGCCTGGCAGTGGATGCTCGGGCTGGGCGCGATACCGGCGCTGCTGTTCCTCGTCGGCATGTGCTTCAGCCCCGACAGCCCCCGCTGGCTGATCCTGCGCGGCCGCGACCGGGAGGCCCACGACGTCCTCGTACGGCTGCGCAGCACGGCGGCGGAGGCGGACGAGGAGGCGGGCGAGATCCGGCGCAGCCTCGGGCGGCAGGGGGCGGGGCTGCGGGAGCTGTTCCACCGCTACCGGCCGGCGGTCGGCATCGGCCTGATCCTGACGTTCTTCCAGGTCTTCACCGGCATCAACGGCGTCGTCTACTACGCCCCGACGGTGTTCGCGTCGGCCACCGGCGGCGCCACGGACACCGGCATCATCGCCAACTACAGCGTGGGCGGCGCGCTCGTCGTCTCCACGGCCCTCTCGCTGCCGCTGATCGACCGCGTGGGCCGACGCAAGCTGCTGGCGGCGAGCCTGGGCGGCCAGATCGTGCCGCTGGTACTGCTGGCGCTGTTCCCGCACGTGACGGTCCTCGACATCGTCTGCGTGTTCGTCTTCACCTTCGCCTTCGGATTCGGTCTCGGCCCGGTGTTCTGGCTCTACATCCCGGAGATCCTGCCGCTGCGGGCGCGCGCGCTCGGCATGGGCGTGGTGACGTTCGTCCAGTACCTCTTCAACTTCCTGTTCTCGCTGACCTTCCCGGACATCCTCGGCGCGATCCACTTCTGGATCTTCGGGATCTACGGCGTGCTCTCGGCGGCCGGGCTCGTCTTCGTCCTGACCAAGGTGCCCGAGACGGCGGGGCGTTCGCTGGAGGACATCGAGGAGGACTGGCGGCGCAGGGAGGACCGCCGGGCGGCGGCCACGGTCGCCTGAGGGAGCGGGGGCCCGCACGGGCGGGCGGGCGAGGGACGTACCGACGTGCACCGACGAGCACCGACGGACAGCAACGCGCAACAACGGGCAACAACGGGCAGCAGCGGGCAGCAGCGGGCAGCAGCGGACGGGAAGCAGGAGAGGCAGGCCATGTCCAGCACGAAGAGCACGCGGGAGCGGACGAACGGCGCGACCGGGACGGACGGCGGGGTCGCGCGGGCGAGCGGCGCCACGGCGATCAGGAAGATCGAGACCCGGCTCGTCCCCATCGAACCGGAGACGCTGCGCACGGACGCCACCCAGACCTTCGTGCGGCAGGAGACCGTGCTCGTCACGATCGAGACCGCCGACGGGCTGCGCGGCACCGGCTACTCGTACACGATCGGCACCGGCGGCTCGTCGGTGCTCGCGCTGCTGCGCGACCACCTGGAGCCGGTCGTCCTCGGCCTGGACGCCCGGGACATCGAGGGCGTGTGGGCGCGCATGCTCGCCGCCACCCGCGCCACCGCCTTCGGCGTGCTGACCTCCCTCGCGCTCGCCGCGGTCGACACCGCCCTGTGGGACCTGCGCTGCCTGCGGGCCGGCGAACCGCTGTGGCGGCTCGCGGGCGGCGCGCACGACAGGCTGCCCGTGTACGACACGGAGGGCGGCTGGCTGCACCTGCCGACCGGCGCCCTGGTCGAGAACGTGACCGCCGCACAGCAACGAGGTCTGCACGGGGCGAAGTTGAAGGTCGGCAAGCCCACGGCCGGCGAGGACGCGGAACGGCTCGCCGCCGTACGCGAGGCGGTCGGGCCCGCCTTCGAGCTGATGGTCGACGCCAACCAGTCGCTGACGGGGGCCGAGGCCGTCCGCAGGGCGCGCACGTACGAACCCCTCGACATCGCGTGGTTCGAGGAGCCGCTGCCCGCCGAGGACGTGGCGGGCCACGCGCGTCTGGCCCGTTCGACGTCGGTACCGATCGCGGTCGGCGAGTCGATGTACAGCGCCGGGCACTTCGCGGAGTACCTGCGTGCCGGGGCCGCCGGCATCGTCCAGGTCGACGTGGCGCGCGTGGGCGGCATCACGCCCTGGCTGAAGGTCGCGCACGCGGCCGAGGCGTTCAACGTCAAGGTCGCCCCGCATTTCCTCATGGAACTCCACGCGAGCCTCGCCTGCGCCGTGCCGGCCGGCATGTACGTGGAGCACATCCCCCAGCTCGGCGCGATCACCACGAGCGAGCTGGTGATCGAGGACGGCGCGGTGGTCCCGCCCGAGACCCCGGGCCTCGGCATCGCCTGGGACGAGGACGCCATCGCCGGGCTGCGCGTGGCGTGAACACGGCCCGCCCCGGTACCGAGCGCGCGGCGGCGCCCCGCCGCTCCCTGCCTCGCCCTGCCGCTCCCCGGACGGTGCGGCAGCCGGACGGTGGGGGTGGCGGGGACAGGATGCGCGGACGGTCCGGCCGTACGGTGGACGCATGGCGATCACGACACTCGGCGACCATCTGCGGGTGTGCCGGGAACGGCTGCGCCCGCAGGACGTGGGCCTGCCGGGCGGCACGCGCCGCCGCGTGCCCGGTCTGCGCCGCGAGGAGGTCGCGCTGCTGGCGGGCATCAGCGTCGAGTACTACCTGCGCCTGGAGCAGGGCCGCGACCGGCACCCCTCCGACCAGGTGCTCGGCGCGCTCGCACGCGCCCTCCAGCTCGACCAGGACGCCGAGCGCTACCTCCACGACCTGGCCCGCCCCGCCCCGGCCGCCCGGCGCAGGCGCACCCCGCGGCCCGAGCGGGTCGGCGCCGGGGTGCGGAGCCTGATCGACAGCTGGCCGGCGACGCCCGCGCTGGTGCAGGACCTGTCGATGACGACGGTCGCCGCGAACGCCGTGGCCGTCGCGCTCAGCCCGTACTTCTCACCCGGCGTGAACACCCTGCGTGCGGCCTTCCTCGAACCGGAGATGCGGGAGCTGTACGAGGACTGGGACGCGATGACGGCGAAGGCCGTGGCGTACCTGCGCTCCATGACGGGCCCGGAGGCCGACGATCCCCGCCTGGTCGAGGTGGTCGGCGAACTGAGCCTGCGCAGCGAGCGGTTCAGGACGCTGTGGGCGAAGCAGATCGTGCGCCTCCAGACCAGCGGCACGTCCCGCTTCCGCCATCCCCAGGTCGGCCCGCTGGAGTTGCACTACGAGAAGCTCGCGCTGCCGAACACCCAGGGCCAGATCCTCGTGACGTACCACGCGCGGGCGGGCTCCGAGTCGTACGAGCGGCTGGAGCTGCTGGCCCACCTCGCGCGCGGAAACCGCCCGGGGCCGGACAGCGGCCGCGACGAGGACCGGCACGGGCGACGGAACGGGGAAGCGGACCGGGGGCCGGACGCGGAAGGGGCCCGGGGCCGGAGGCCGTGACCGGGGCCGGGCCGTGGGCCCCGGTCGAACAGCGGGCCGTGCGGGCCGCGTTCCCCAGGCGGGCGGCGGTGGCGGCCGTCCCGCGCGGATCCGTCCACGAGCAGGTACGGGCATGTGCTACCCGGGTGTTTCCAGCAGTGCTACCTTCCATCCCCATGAATGACGGTAGCAGTGCAGGCACCCTCGCCGATGTCCTGCGCGGCGAGCTCGACCGCTACTCTCCGGATGAGAAGCTTCCGTCCAGTCGAGCCCTCGTGGAGCGCTTCGGCGTGAGCCCCGTGACCGTGTCCCGTGCGCTGGCCCAACTGGTCTCCGAGGGCCTGGTGTTCACCCGTCCCGGCGCCGGTGCCTTCCGGGCCCGGCCCGGCGCGGGCAGCGCCGTCCCGGTCGACACGTCCTGGCAGCAGATCGCGCTCACGGCCGAGGGACAGCACGGCGAGGCCGCGCCCCGGATCGTCGACGCGTCCGGCGTGCTCGCGGCGCTGGAATCCCCGCTGCCGGGCGTGATCGCCTTCAACGGCGGCTACCTGCATCCGTCGCTCCAGCCGGAACTGGCCCTCGGCGCCGCGTTCGCCCGCGCCTCCCGCCGCCCCGGGGCCTGGCAGCGGCCGCCGCTGGAGGGGCTGACGGACCTGCGCGCGTGGTTCGCCCGCGACGTGGGCGGCCCGGGCGGCGACATCACGCCCGCACACGTCCTCGTCACGGCGGGCGGGCAGGCCGCGCTCACCACCTCCCTGCACGCCCTCACCCCGCCCGGCTCCGCCGTGCTCGTGGAGTCCCCGACCTACCCCGGGGTGCTGGCCGTCGCGCGGGCCGCCGGGCTCCGCCCGGTGCCCGTGCCCGTGGACGGCGACGGTGTGCGCCCCGACCTGCTGGAGGCGGCGTTCGCCTCCACCGGCGCGCGGGTCTTCTACTGCCAGCCGCTGTTCCACAACCCGACCGGTGCGGTCCTGTCGGCCGAGCGCCGCCGCCGGGTCGTCGAGATCGCGCACGCGGCGGGCGCGTTCCTCGTCGAGGACGACTTCGCGCGCCGCCTCGGCCACGGCGGGCCCCTGCCCCGGCCGCTCCTCGCCGACGACCCGTACGGCACCGTCGTGCACGTCACGTCGCTCACGAAGCCCACCTCCCCCAACCTGCGGGTCGGCGCGCTCGTCGCCCGGGGTCCCGTCATGGCCCGGCTGCGCGCGATCCAGGTCGTCGACAGCTTCTTCGTGCCGCGCCCCCTTCAGGAGGCGACCCTCGAGCTGGTCGGCTCCCCCGCCTGGGCGCGGCATCTGCGGGGCATCGCCGGCGGGCTGCGGGAGCGCCGGGACGCCCTGTTCGGGGCGCTGCACCGGTATCTGCCGGGCCTCGCCGCCGGCGTCCGGACCCCCGCGGGCGGCTACCACCTGTGGGTCGGGCTGCCCGACGGCACGGACGAGGGCGCGCTGACGACGGCCTGTCTGCGCGCGGGCGTCGCCGTCTCGCCCGGCCGTCCCTTCTTCGCCGCGGAACCGCCGGCCCCGCACATCCGCATCAGCTTCGCCGACACCGCGGGCACGGACGAGATCGCCGAGGGCGTCCAGCGCATCGCGTCGGTCTGCGCGGAGGCGGGCGTCCCGGTGCGGTAGCCCGTACCCGGGCCGGGTGACACGGCGGGCGCGCGCATCGGAGGCCGGGCGGGTGCCGATGCCGCGCCTTGGGGGAAAGCGGCCGGAGTCGGAGGATGGCCGCCCCGGCGTTCGGGGCGCCGCCCCTCAGGGACGCGTCGGCTCGAAGGGGCCGTCGCCGAGGATGCCCGAGCGGTCCGGGAGGCCGGCCGCCACGCGGAGCCTGGCGAACTCCCTGGCCAGGGCCGCGGGCGGGTAGTGCGCGTTCAGGCCGCTGGGGTTCGGGAGCACCCAGATCCGGGTGGGCCCGAGCGTCTCCGGCTGGGGCCCCACGATGGCGTCCGGCATGCCGAACGCCGCCCGGTAGCCCGTCACTCCGAGCATCGCCAGCCAGGCCGGGCGCCACGCCGTGACCCGGCGCCGCAGGTCCTCGCCGCCCTCCTCGTACTCGGCGCGGGTGAGTTCCGAGGCGCGGACGGTCGGCCGCCGCACGATGCTCGTGATCCCGATGCCGAGGCCGAGCAGCCGCTCCTCCTCCGGCGCGTCGAGCAACTCCGGCGTGAGGCCCGAGCGGTGGAGCGCGGGCCACAGGCGGTTGCCGGGCGTGGCGAAGTGGTGGCCGTCCGCGGCGGAGGAGAGGCCGGGGTTGATGCCGACGAGCAGGATGCTCAGCCCGTCGGTGACCAGGTCGGGCAGCCCGCCCCGGCGCTGCGCCGCCACTTCGAGTTCCGCGCGCGTCCTGCGGCCGGACGGCTTCCCGGCGCGGGGGCCGCGGCCTCCGGTCGAGCGGCTGGCGGACGAGAAGCCTTCGGGCGCGCGCCCGCCGGGGTCCCGGCCGCCCGCCGCCCG
>NZ_JAKGCV010000261.1 GCF_021556455.1 Streptomyces fuscigenes
GGCGCCGCCGCGGCGATGGCCGCGGCGCTGCGCTCGCTGCCGCCGGGCGGCCAGGCCGCGCTGGCGGTGGCGGGGCTCGGCGGGGCCGCGACCCCGGGTGCCGGCGTACCGGTTCCCCTCGCGAGCGTGGCGAAGGTCATGACGGCCCGCGTGGTGCTCGCGGACCATCCGCTGCGGGGCGGCGCGAGCGGTCCTGCCGTCACCGTGGACCGCACCGCGTCGTACGAGGCGGGCACGGCGGACGAGTCGAGCGTGCGCGTCGACCCCGGGCAGCGCCTGTCCGAACGGCGCCTGCTGGAGCTGATGCTGGTCCCTTCCGGCAACAACATCGCACGTCTGCTGGCCCGGTGGGACGCGGGGTCCGAACGCTCCTTCGTGGTGCGGATGAACGCCGCCGCGAAGGCTCTCGGCATGCACCACACCACCTACACGGGGGCGAGCGGGATCGAGGCCACCACGCGCAGCACCGCCAAGGACCAACTCCTCCTCGCGCGGGCGGTGATGAAAGACGCCGTCTTCCGTTCCGTCGTGGCGCTGCGCAGCGTCGAGCTGCCCGACGGCGGCACCGTGGCCAACACCGACACACTCCTCGGCACGGACGGTGTCGTGGGGATCAAGACGGGATCGAGCACACCGGCGGGCGGCGCCCTGATGTGGGCGGCACACCTGCGCGTCGGCGGCCGGGACCGGCTCGTGCTGGGTGTGGTGCTGCACCAGCACGCGGGGACGAACCCCGTGCAGGGGCTCGCCGCCGCGCTGGACGGCACCAGGACGCTGCTGGCGGCCCTGCGCACGGCGCTCGGCGCGGGCGACGACGGCGAACCGGCGGCCGCCCTCGGCGCTGGGGGCGGCCACCGCGGCGCGGCGCCAGGGGCACACCGCGATGCCACGATCGCGGCGGGCTCGCGGTGAGCGCCGTCCTGGAGGCCCCCGGCACGACGACGGCTCCGCCGGCGGCCGCCCGGGGACCGTGGCGGCGCGGGGCGGCCACCACGGCCGCGGCGGTCCTGGCCGGCTCGCTGCTGCTCCTGCACGGTGTGCTGCCCGAGGGCCCCGGGCACCTGGGCAGCCTGCTGGAGACACTGCTGCCGTGGGTGGGGCTCGCCGTTCCCGTGCTGCTCGCGCCGGCGTTCGCCCGGCGGGCACCGGCGGCCCTGCTGGCGCTGCTGTTCCCGGGCCTCGTCTGGCTGTCGCTGTACGGCGGCACCCTCGCGGACAAGCGGGTGGCGGGCGGGGACCTCACGGTGGTCAGCCACAACGTGGACGAGGCCAACCGCGATCCCGCGGGCACCGCCCGGGCCCTCGCCGCCTCCGGCGCGGACGTGGTCGGGCTGGAGGAGCTGGGCGGTCCGGCCACCGGCACCTACGAACGGATGCTGGACGCCGCCTACCGCCACCACCGCGTCGAGGGCACCGTCGGCCTGTGGAGCAGGTATCCGCTGACCGGGGCGCGGCCCGTGGCGATCATGCCCTGGACGCGCGCCCTGCGGGCCACCGTGGCCACGCCCCGAGGGGACCTGACCGTCTTCGTCGCGCACCTCGCGTCGGTCCGGGTCGCACCGGACGCCGGGTTCACCACGGGCCGCCGGGACGACTCCGCCCGGCTGCTGGCTGCCGCGCTGCCCCGCGGCGGGCAACGCCTGCTGGTGATGGGCGACTTCAACGGGACGCTCGGCGACAGGGCGCTGGCCCCCGTGCTCGTCCCGGGCCTGCGCTCGGCCCAGGACGTGGCGGGCGACGGCTTCGGCTTCACCTGGCCGGCCCGCTTCCCGGTGGCGCGCATCGACCAGGTCCTGGTGCGGGGCGTCAGGCCGCTCGCGTCCTGGACGCTTCCCCGCACCGGCAGCGACCACCTGCCGGTCGCGGCGCGGCTGCGGTGGTGAGCGCGGCCGCGGCCCGCGGCGGGATGCCGGTGACCGCTGCCGTGCCGTTTGCGCGGTGCCCCCCTCTCACTCCCCCGCCCCGTAGCAGGCGTCGCTCGCCAGCAGCGCCGCGCCGACCACACCGGCGCGGGGGCCGAGTGCCGACATGACGATGGGGAGGTTGCCGGTGGCAAGCGGCAGCG
Source organism: Streptomyces fuscigenes (assembly GCF_021556455.1). Taxonomy (GTDB): domain Bacteria; phylum Actinomycetota; class Actinomycetes; order Streptomycetales; family Streptomycetaceae; genus Streptomyces; species Streptomyces fuscigenes. Next base: position 2,066 of record NZ_JAKGCV010000261.1, read on the forward strand.
AGCGCTTGTAGACGACGCTGCGGATCTCGGCGAGCAGGACGTGGCCGAGGCCGGCCAGGCCGCCGCCTATCACGATCATGGACGGGTTCATGAAGCTCACCACGGTGGCGAGGACCTGGCCGACCCGGCGTCCGCCCTCGCGGATCAGCCCGACGCTGGCCGCGTCGCCGGCCGCCGCGCAGGCGCCCACGTCCAGGGCGGTCAGGGCCCCCTGTTCCCGCAGCCGCACGGCGAGTTGCTCGGAGCGGCCGGCCAGGGCCGCGGCCGTCGCGTCCCTGGCGAGTGCGGCCCCGCCGAAGTACGCCTCCAGGCAACCGGAGTTGCCGCACGCGCACACCGGGCCCCCGGCGTCGACCTGGACGTGGCCGATGTCCCCGGCGCACCCCTCGGCGCCCCGGTAGATGCGGCCGTGCACCTGCACGCCGGAGCCGATGCCGCTGCCTATCTTGACGAACAGCAGGTGGTCCACCGTGCGCGCGGCGCCGGCGTACTTCTCCCCGATGGCCATCACGTTGACGTCGTTGTCGACGACGACCGGGCAGCCGTGCGCCCGGGCGAGGGTGTCGCGCACCGGGAAGCGGTTCCAGCCCGCCATGATCGGGGGCGACACCGGGACGCCCTCCCGGAAGCTGACCGGCCCGGGCAGTCCGATGCCGAGCGCGTCGAGCCGCTCGTAGTGGCCCTTGTCCCGCAGTGTCCGCAGCAGTTCGCCGATGCGGTCGAGGACGGCGACGGGGCCTGCGAGGAGGTCCATCTCCTCGGACAGGGCCGCGACGGTCGTCAGCGAGCCGTCCGTGATCTCCATCTCGACGGAGCTCGCACCGAGGTCGACGGCGGCGAAGCGCAGGCCGGGGTCGAGGCGGACGAGGGTGGAGCGGCGTCCGCCCCGGGAGGCCGCGGGTCCGGCCTCGAGGACGCGTCCCGCCGCGACCATGCGGTCCAGTTCGGCCAGCAGCCGCGGCCTCGGCACCTCCAGCCGGTCGGGCAATTCGGCCCGGGAGAGCGGGCCGTTGTCACGCAGCAGGCTCAGTACCCGGTGGGGAATGCTCACGGGCTCACATCCTCGGTGTCGCCGGCGGGAGGTCCCGGCGGGCGGGGTCCGCGTCGCGGCAACGGTAGACCGGTGCCCCGCCGGGCTCTGCGGTTTTTCCACGAGGGAGGAACGATCTTTTCCGTCCGATGGGACTCGGGACTGCGGCCCTCCGGTGCGGGAGTGTGTCCGGCACCGGTGTCCGGTCGGCGAGTCGTCCGGCGCCGGTGTCCGCCCGCGCGGCAGGGGCAGGGCCCTGGTGGGTCCTGCCCCTGCCGGCCGGCCGCGGTGTCAGCCGGTCAGCCCTCCCTTCACGGCGGTGGCGTCCCGGGCGAGCGCGTCGCGGGCCGCCGCGTCGGGAACGAGGGAGCTCTGCGCCGCGAGGCCGCGCACGGCGTCGAGGACGGCGGCCGCCTGGCCGGTGCGGCCCGCCTGCGCGTGGTCGGCCGCCTGGCCGATCCGTACGGTCAGCCGTTGCAGGCCCTGGTCGGTGACCAGCCCGTCGGTGTGGAGGCGGGTGACCAGTGCGGTCAGTTCCGCGAAGGAGGTGTGCGTGGTGAAGTGCACGGTCTTCGTGGTGGTGTTGCCCGCCGCGTCCTTGGCGGTGGCCTTCAGGTCGTGGCCGCCGAGGGGCAGTCGCCACAACGCGAGGGCCCTGCCCGGGGTGAGGGCCGCGCCGTCCAGGGTGGCCGTGGCGGTGGCGCCGCCGGAGACGGTGTCGGTGGCCCCGACGGTCGGTGTGATCGCGGTGGAGTCGCCGAGGTCGGCGCCCGCGTCCACGCCTCCGACGGTCACGGCCGGGCCGCTGCGGTCGATCCGCACGGTCGCCGAGCCGACGGCGGAGACGTTGCCCGCGGTGTCGGTGGCCCGGTAGCGGACGGTCGTCACGCCCTCCTGGGACAGTGTGACGACGGAGTTGGCCGCCTTCCACGTGGTCCCGCCGTCGGTGGAGTACTCCCGGCTCTTGACGCTGCCGTTGTCCTTGGCGGCGACGGTGAGCTTGACGTCGCCCGTGTACCAGCCACCGGTGCCCGTCGGCTGCGCCGGGTCGAGCGTGGCGGTGGCGGTGGGCGGCGTACGGTCGGCGACTCCCGCGCCCTGGAAGGTGAAGGAGTCGGGTTCCACACCGCCGCCGGAGGTGATGTAGAGCTTGCCGCTGCCCGAGGGCGCCCCGGTGAGCGGAGTGTCGACGGTCTGCCAGCCGTCGCCCGCCGGCACGTCGACGGTGGCGAAGGGGGCGGCGTCCGGTGCGTTCCAGCGCAGCGCGAGGGTGCCCGCGCCGGTCGCCCTGGTGCGCACGCCGGTGATGCCGGAGAACGAGACCGGGTCGTAGGCGATCCAGTCACCGGGCTCGAAGGACGTGAGCCGGCGCAGGCCCGACGCCGTGGTGTCGTCGGTGACGGTGACGCCCTGGGACGCGTCGTAGTGCTCGGCCTGCATGAGCGCCGGGTTCAGGATGACCTGCGCGTCCCCGGAGGCCGGGGGCACGCTGCCCGCTCCCTTGTCGGTGTAGGTGACGCCGAAGACGCCGAAGACGTTCTCGGTGTCGCCGTGTCCCGCGTCGGTGGGTGTCCGGACGGCGCCGGAGCAGCCGGTGCCGCTGTCGACGGGGTGGCCGTGCTGGTTGTGGCCGAGCCCGAACGTCCAGGCCGCCTTGGTGCAGTCGACGGCGGTGCCGTCCTCCGGGTCGTCGATGTCGGTGCCGTACGCGACGGTGTCGCCCCAGTTGAAGAAGCCGCCGTCGGGCGGATCGGTGATCTTCACGGTGGGCGCGGTGTTGCCGACCGTGATCTGGTGGCTGGTGAGGCCCGTCTTGCCCTGCGGGTCGGTCACCTTGAGGCGGGCCTGGAACTGCCCGTCGGCGGTGTAGGTGCGGGTGGCCTCGGGGCCGGTGGCGTCGAAGGTCCCGTCACCGTCGAGGTCCCACTGGTAGGTGAGGGCGGAGCCCTCGGGGTCGCTGGAGGCGCTCGCGTCGAAGTGCACGCTCAGCGGCGCCTGCCCGGACGACGGCTGGGCCGAGATGACCGCGGTGGGCGCCTTGTTGCCCTCCGCGTACTCGATGCGGTAGAGACCCGCGTCGGGGTTCTGCCGGAAGAAGCCGTCGCCGTAGTCGAGGACGTAGAGGGCGCCGTCGGGGCCGAACTCCAGGTCCATCGGGTTGTCCCACGGCGGGATGCCGTTCTCGGAGCGCTCGCTGTTGGGCAGCACGTTCTCGAGCTTGCTGACGGGGCCGTCGGGGCCGTCGAGCGTGAGGGCGGCCACGTAGTCCTGGGAGAACTCGCCCAGGAACGCCTTGCCGTCCCAGTACGCCGGGAACTTCCCGGAGGAGGGGTTGTCGGCGTCGTAGTGGTAGACCGGGCCGCCCATCGGGGCCTGGCCGCCGGGGCCGCCGGGGCCGCGGAACGCGGTCAGTTCGGGCCACGGCTGGTCGGTGTCCTTGTCGCCGTACCAGAGGGTCGCGGGGTGTGCGGGCGGCAGGTCGCGCAGGCCGGTGTTCCAGCGCGAGTCGTTGACCGGGGCGGCGCAGTCGAACGCGGGGCCGGGGGTGAGGGTCGCGAAGTCGAAGTCGCGGTACGGGTGGGTGTTGTCGCCCGTGCAGAACGGCCAGCCGCTGTTGAGGGGCTTGCTGGTGGTGTTCCACTCCACGTAGCCCATCGGGCCGCGGTTCGGGTCGGCGTTGCCCGCGTCGGGGCCGTAGTCGCCCCACGACACCGCGCCGGTCTTCTTGTCGACGCTGAGCCGGTAGGGGTTGCGCAGGCCCATCACGTAGATCTCGGGGCGGGTCTTCGCGGTGCCGGGCGGGAAGAGGTTGCCGTCGGGGACGGTGTAGCTCCCGTCGTCCTCGACGTGGATGCGCAGGATCTTGCCGCGCAGGTCGTTGGTGTTGCCCGAGCCGCGGCGCTCGTCGAGGCCGGGGTTGTAGCCCGGGGCGTCGTTGATGGGGTTGTAGCCGTTGACGTTGGGCCCGGAGGCCGGCGTGTTGCCGCCGGTGGACAGGTACAGGTTGCCCTGCGCGTCGAAGTCGACGTCCCCCGCCACGTGGCAGCACTGGCCGCGGTTGGTGTCGACGCGGATGATCTCCTGGCCGGTGGTCAGGTCGAGCTTGTCGCCGGTCCACTTGTAGCGGAAGAGGCTGTCGTAGCCCTCCCAGCGCTTCCAGTAGGAGTCGTCCTGGCCGGCGGGCAGCGTCTCGGGGGCCGCGCCGGCCGGTGTGGTGAGCGGCGGCGAGTAGTAGAGGTAGACCCAGTGGTTCGTCGCGAAGCCGGGGTCCAGGGTGACGGTCTGGAGGCCCATCTCCGAATTCTGGTACACGTCGATGTGGTTGACGATCTTCGTCACGCCGGTGCCGGGGTCCGTCATCCGCAGGTCGCCGTTGCGCGCGGTGTGCAGCACGCGGGTGTCGGGGAGCACCGCGAGGTCGATGGGCTCGCCGGTCTCCTTGGTGAGGGTGGCCTTCTCGTAGTTGCCCCAGTCGAGGGCGGGGTCGGCCGCTTCGTCCTCCTCGTGGGCGGGCGCGTGCAGGGGTGTCGGTGCGGCGGGCGCCGCCTGTGCGAGCGGGGCGAGACTCGCCCCGCCCAGCACGGGCAGCGCCGCCAGCACGACCCCGGTGATCAGGCGTCTCAGGGTTCGGTGCACGGTGGTGCCTCTCCTTGGTCGCGTGCCGGGGGTCGGATCCGGTGGCTCAGGCGCCCAGCAGGTGCTTGATGCCGCCGAGGCTGCGCTCTGCCGCGCCGAACGAACCGGGCGGGTTGGGCAGGGTGTTGACCGCGTTGTCCTGCTCGTAGATGCCGATGTGGCTGTCGCGCGCGCCGATGTCGCGGACGAACCGCTCGTAGGGCAGGTCGCCGGCGCCGAACTCGACCATGCTGTAGCCGTCGCCGGTGGAGGGGTTGGAGACCCCGTCCTTCAGGTGGAACAGCGGATAGCGGTAGGGCTGGTCGCGCACGTAGGCGGCGGGCTCGAAGCCCGGGTAGCGGTACTGGCCGACGAACGCCCAGTAGACGTCCATCTCCAGGTACACGTGGCGCGGGTCCGTGTTGCGCAGGAACACGTCGTACAGGCGCACCGAGGGCTGGTCGGTGGCGAAGGCGAACTCGCCCGAGTGGTTGTGCTGGTAGAGCTTCAGGCCGCGGGCGGTGGCCGCGCGTCCCCACTCGTTGAAGTCCTCCGCAGCGGCCTGGTAGGCGGCGACGGTGTTGGTGCCGGACGGCGCGTTGGCCGTGCCGACGTGCGGCATGCCGAGGATCTGCGCCGTGTCCAGCTCGCCCTGGAGGTTGTTCGCGAGGTTGCCGATGCCGACGTGGCTGCCGGTGGCGCGCAGCCCGTTGTCGTCGAGGATCCGGCGGATCTCCTGCGGTGTGATCTGCCGGCCGAGGATCGAGGTGTTCTGGGTGTATCCGGCGAACTCGACCTCGTTGTAGCCCATTCTGGCGAGTTCCGGCAGTACGACGGCGAACCCGAGCGAGGTCACCTTGTCGCGGACGCTGTAGAGCTGGATGGAGATGCGGTTCTTCGGGATGGGCAGCCGGGACGGGGCCGCGGCGGCGGGCGCCGCGGCCGCGGTGCCGGCCCCGACGACGGACGCGGCGGAGACGGCGACGGTGGCTCCCGCGGTGGCGCGCAGGAACGCCCTGCGGTCGAAGGACTTCTGCAGATGGCCCACGGTCACTCCTGGTGATGAGGCGGGTGGATCGGCACGGTACGGGCGGTGCGGTACACCGGTGCGGTGCTCGCGCGCTGCGGAGCGCGCCCGGCGCTCGGTGTGTGCGGCGGCCCGTCGCGGTCCGCCCGCCGGCCGGCGGGGGCGGCCGGACC
>NZ_JAKGCV010000262.1 GCF_021556455.1 Streptomyces fuscigenes
GCCTCGTGCGCCACCCCGGGGGCCCCGGCCGTCGCGTCCCGCTCGCCGCGCAGTGCCCGCTCGAACCAGTGAGGCGCGTGGGGCTCGTCGCCGAGGGCGCGGACCTCCGTCCATCCCGCCGGCACGGTGCCTTTCGGCCTGTCGTGGCCGCCGCCACGCGGCCGCAGCGGCGCCCCGCCGACCGCCGGGCGATGATCCCGCCACGGCGGCCCCCACCCATCGGCCCGGTGAGGCAGCGGCTCCGTCCGCCCGTACGCGCCGGCCGTCGCCTCACCACGTCCCGTCACGGGACCGGTGGTCGAACACGGCCTGGAGGGCCCTGGGCGTCGGAAGTCTCGGCCGCGGGCCCGTAATCGGGCAGCGGGTCCCCGTTTCGGCTGCTGAGGCCGTCGAGGGAGATCTGGAGCAGGCGCCGCCAGGGGGCGGTGGAGCCGGCGGCCTGTACGGCCTGGCTCAGCGACATGCTGAGCAGGACCAGGTCGTCGGTGGTCACATCAGGGCGCAGGAGTCCGGCTTCCTGGCACCGCAGGCGCAGGCTGTTCATGACGTCGATCCGGCGCCGGGCGCACTGCGGGAACGGGCCCGTGACGTCCGCACACCCCTCGACGAGGGCGCGATTGCGGGCGAGGTGGGCCAGGGACTGCTCGAAGAAGACGGTCAGGGCCTGCCAGGGGTCCGCGATGGCTGCGGAGGCCTCTTCGGCCGCGGTGATCCAGGAGATGAACTCCTGTTCCAAGACCGTGGTGAGCAGGTCGCCCTTGGTCGGAAAGTGGCGATAGAGGGTTCCCATGCCCACGCCGCTGCGCCGGGCGATCTCGCGCACGTCCACCCCGCCGCCCTGCTCCGCGAAGACGGTGCCCGCCGCTCGGATGATCGCCTCGCGGTTGCGCTCCGCGTCCGCCCGGAGACGACGTCTCGCGTGAGGGGTGGGCGGATCGACTGCGGGCACGGAGGCAACGATACAAGCGAGCGATCAAACGGAGCAACCGCTCCGCTTGTGTTACGTTTTACCGGAGCGCCTGCTCCGGTTGGGGCGGGTGCGCTGGTACGTCCTGCGTCCGTGGTCCTCCCGCGGGCACGGGCCCGTCGCACGAGGAGAGTCCCGTCATGTCCACACTCGGTTTCATCGGGAGCGGCAACATCGGCTCGCGCCTGGCGCGGCTCGCCGTCGCGGCAGGCATCGACGTCGTGATGTCCAATTCGCGGGGGCCGGCGAGCCTGGCGGAGAAGGTCGCGGCCCTGGGCGCCCGCGCCCGAGCGGCCACACCCGAGGAGGCGGCGGAGGCGGGCGACTGGGTGGTGGCGAGCATCCCCCTCGCCGCCTACCGGCAGCTTCCCGCCGCGGGTCTGGCGGGGAAGGTGGTGCTCGACACGACCAACTACTACCCCTTCCGGGACGGGCACTTCGAGGAGCTCGACTCCGGCAGGACCACCTCGAGCGAGCTGGTTCAAGCCCAGATACGCGGCGCCCACCTCGTCAAGGCGTTCAGCAATGTCGGCGAGCAGCACCTCACCGCCCTCGCCCGGCCGTCCGGCGCCGCGGGCCGCTCCGCCCTGCCGATCGCCGGTGATTCGCCCGAGGCCAAGGCCCGAGCCGCCGCGCTCATCGACAGGCTGGGCTTCGACACGGTCGACGCCGGCCCCCTGGCGGAGGGCTGGCGCTTCGAACCGGAGACCACGCCTTACGTCATGCCGTATTTCAGCGATCCCGAAGCGTTCGCGCGCTCCCTTGTGGAGTTGGGCGAGGAACTGCGCTCCGGCGGGACGGTGCGGAGCGCGCGCCCCGTGGACGCGGGGGCCCCGCTCCCGGCCGACCGCCTGCGAACCCTGCTGCGCGAGTCGACGCGCAAGCTGCCCGGGGACCGTGTGCTGCGCTGACCCGCGGTTCCGCCACCGCGGCCGTCGCGCGAGAGGACGGCCGGCCGCCACGGGGCGCGGGTGCTGACGGCGAAGTGCCGGTCGAAGCTCTCGGCTCGGATCCGGGAGTCCCGGGTCGAACGCGCTCGCAGCCGCACAGGACCATGCGCGCTCACACCCCCGAGGACGTTCCCCGACCGCGCCGAAGCCCCCCGGGGCTTCCCGGCTCATCCGCCGCCGGGCGGCCCGACGGCGCACTCCGCCCACACCGTCTTGCCGGGCGCGCCCGGACGGGGGTGCCAACCCCACCGGTCCGCAAGGCCCTCCACGATCGCGAGCCCGCGCCCGGACTCGGCAAGCGGGTCGGCCGCCCCCACCTCACGCGGCTCCGGGACGCGTTCGGTCCGCGTGTCGCCCACCTCGACCCGCACCACGCCCCGGGCCAGGCGCAGCAGCAGGTGGAAGTCCCGGCCCGGCACCCGCCCGTGGGTCACCGCGTTCGCGGCAAGCTCCCCGACCACGGCGACGACGGTCTCGTTCGCGGCCGAGTCGTACGGCAGGCCCCACGCGTCGAGCCGGTGCGCCGCCAGCCGCCGGGCCAGCCGCGCGCCCCGGGGCGTCGAGCTGAAGCGCATGGCGAACTCCCGCCCTGCCGCCGCTTCCTCCGTTTTTGCGTGTTCTTTCATCACGCCCCCCACCGTCCCGCCGGTGGCGTAGCGTGACCAGTGGTGACGCGCTGACACGGGGGCGTTGTAGGTGTGTCCGCGGCACGGGTACGAGGCATGCCGAGTGAGCGGAGTGAACGGCTGTGGACACACTGGACGAGGACTTCACGACACCCGACGAGCGCCCGGACGCGGCGGCCGGGACGGGCGAGGCGGGTGATGTCGGCGGTGTGGTCGCCGCGTTCGGCAGGCAGCTCAAGCTGTTACGGCAGCGGGCCGGCCTGGAGCGCGAGGGACTCGGCAAGCTCGTCGGCTACTCGCCGTCCAGCATCGCGTCGTTCGAGCAGGGCCGGCGCATCCCGACCCCGGCCGCCATCGACAAGGCGGACGAGGTGCTCGGCGCGGGCGGTCTGCTGGTGGCTCTGAAGGAGGAGGTCGCGAAGGCGCAGTACCCGGCGTTCTTCCGGGACATGGCGGTGTTGGAGGCCAAGGCAAGTCATCTGTGCGAGTACGCCACGCTTGTTGTTCCTGGTCTCCTGCAGTCGCGCGACTACGCACATGCTGTCTTCCAGCAGCAACGCCCGCTGCTGTCGGAGGAAGTGATCGAACAGCGTCTGTGTGCACGAATGGCGCGGCAGGAGATCTACGAGCGTTTTCCGGCGCCGCTCATGAGTTTCATCTTGGAGGAGCCAGTGCTGAGGCGGCCGATCGGAGGACGCAGCGTCATGCGCACTCAACTGGAGCAGATCTTGATCCTGGCGGGCAACCGCAATGTGGACGTGCAAGTGATGCCTCTCGACCGCGAGGACCACGCCGCGTTGGGTGGGCCCTTCACGACCGTAGAAACAGCCAGGGGCGAGCGCTTCGCGTACGCCGAGGTGCAGACCTCCAGTCACCTGTACAGCGAGCCGTCGAAGACCCAGGACTTCGCCGCACGATATGGGATCCTGCGGTCGCAGGCGCTCACTCCGCGTGAGTCGCTGGCCTTCGTCGAGACTCTTCTGGGAGAGGCATGACCAAGCTGGCCTGGTTCAAGAGCAGTTACAGCAGCGGTGAGGGCGGCCAGTGCGTCGAGGTCGCCTGGACCAAGAGCAGTTACAGCGGTAGTGAGGGCGGCCAGTGCGTCGAGGTCGCCGCCTGCGACACCGCCTCCGCCGTGCACGTGCGCGACTCCAAGCGGACGAGCGGGCCCGTGCTGACCGTGGAGCCGGCCGCGTGGCGCAGCTTCGTCGGCCTCGTGCGGAGCTGATCCCCGGCGGGGGCGCCCGGCCGGCCGCTCCGGACCCGGGCCGCCCCGCCCGGGTCCGGCGGCGGATTCAGTCGGTCGGCACCAGCGGGGGCAGCGGCGGCAGCGGCAGGGGGAGGCCCGGCAGGCCGTCGATGCTGCTCTCCACGTGCTCCTTCTTGTGGAAGTATGCGTCCAGCGACTCGTCCGTCTCGCGGGCGAAGCGTGAGGCGTGCAGCGTCCGGTCCTCGTCGTACGTCATGAACGGCACGGCGTAGCCGCAGGTGTCGCGGATCTTCTCCGCGGTGACGACGATGATCGCACGCAGGCCGTGCGGGACCGGGTCGATGTCCGGGAAGTGTTGCAGCAGCCCGCTCCAGCGCGGGTCGTCGCGGAAGACGGGCTCGCCGCGGCCGTGGACGCGCACGATGTTCGGCGGGCCGTCGAAGGCGCACCACATCAGCGTGATGCGGCCGTTCTCGCGGAGGTGGGCGATGGTCTCGGCGTTGCTGCCCGCGAAGTCGAGGTAGGCCACCGTGTGCTCGTCGAGCACGGCGAAGGAGCCGTCCAGGCCCTTCGGGGAGAGGTTGACGGTCCCCTCGCCGTCGAGTGGAGCCGTCGCCGTGAAGAAGATGTGCTGCGCCTCGATGAAGGAGCGCAGCCTGCCGTCCAGACGTTCGTAGCTCTTTCCCATGCGTCGATTATGTGGACGCGGGCGGCCTGCGGAGGAGACCTTCGTCACGCTCGCGTGCCCCGGGGCCCCGCGCGGCATCGGCGGGCGGGCGCCGCGCGTTGCCGTACCGGCGGGATCTCGCGCGCGCACGCCGCGAGGTCCCGTGAAGTGACCAAGTGATGCATGGCGACGGGAGTCCCCACGATGGATCTTCAGCTGGCCGGCCGGCGCGCGCTCGTGACCGGGGGGAGCCGGGGCATAGGCCTCGCGGTGGGGCGCCTGCTCGCCCGGGAGGGGGCCGCGGTGGCGCTGGTGGCCAGGAACGAGGTCGCCGTGAAGGAGGCCGCCGCTGCGGTCTCCGCCGAGACGGGCGGGCTCGTCGTCGGGATCGCCGCCGACACGGGTGACGACGAGGCCGTCGCCGCGATGGCCGCCGACGCGCGGCAGCTGCTCGGCGGGGACGTGGACATCCTGGTGAACAACGCGGCCACCGCGAGCCCCGGCGCGTTCCCCGAGGACGAGCTGGAGGCGCAGATCAACGTCAAGGTCCGCGGCTACCTGCGCACCACGCGCGCCCTCGCGCCCGCGATGACCGAGCACGGCTGGGGCCGGATCATCAACATCGCCGGGCTCGCGGCGCGGCTGAGCGGGTCGGTCGTCGGGTCCGTGCGCAACGTCGCGGTGGCGGCCATGACCAAGAACCTCGCCGACGAGCTCGGGCCGCAGGGGGTGAACGTGACGGTGGTGCATCCTGGTATGACGCGTACCGAGACGCAGATCGACGCGATCGCCCGCCGCGCGGCCGACCGCGGCGTCGGCGTCGAGCAGGTGGAACGGGAGCTCGCGGCCTCCGTCTCCATCGGCCGGATCGTGGAACCCGACGAGGTCGCGGCCGTCGTCGCGTTCCTCGCGAGCCCGCTCAGCGCCGCGCTGAACGGCGATCCGCTCGTCCCCTCCGGGGGCGCACGGGGCGCGATCCACTACTGACGGCAGGACGGGCCACCGCTGGGCCCGGCCCGCGCGGAACCCCGCCCGGGGTCCCGCGCCGGCCGGGCCCCGGTGACCGGACGCGTGCGTTCTGTTCGCCCAGTCTTCAGAGGCTGGACCGGCACGGCACGGTTGTCGGTGGGATGCGTCAGAATTGAAGTCAGGGCCGCAACGATTCCACAAGGGGCACGTATGTCCGGACTGATCGACACCACGGAGATGTATCTCCGCACCATCCTCGAGCTGGAGGAGGAAGGTGTGGTCCCCATGCGCGCCCGGATCGCCGAGCGGCTGGACCAGAGCGGCCCGACGGTCAGCCAGACCGTCGCCCGGATGGAGCGCGACGGCCTGGTGCAGGTCGCGGGCGACCGGCACCTGGAGCTGACCGACGAGGGCCGGATGCTGGCCACGCGCGTCATGCGCAAGCACCGGCTCGCCGAGTGCCTGCTCGTCGACGTGATCGGCCTGGAGTGGGAGCAGGTGCACGCGGAGGCCTGCCGCTGGGAGCACGTGATGAGCGAGGCCGTCGAGCGCCGCGTGCTCGACCTGCTGCGCCACCCCACGGAGTCCCCCTACGGCAACCCGATCCCCGGCCTCGACGAACTCGGCGAGGTCTCCACGGTCGACCCCTTCCTCGACGCCGGGCTGGTGAGCCTCGCGGACCTGGACGCGGGCGGGGAGGGCAAGACCGTGGTCGTGCGGCGCATCGGCGAGCCGATCCAGACCGACGCCCAGCTCATGTACACGCTGCGGCGCGCGGGCGTGCAGCCCGGATCCGTGGTGAGCGTCACGGAGTCCCCGGCGGGCGTGCTCGTCGGCAGCAGCGGCGAGGCCGCGGAGCTGGGGACCGAGGTCGCGTCCCACGTGTTCGTCGCCAAGCGCTGAGCGCGGCGCGGCCGGCCCCGCCCCCCGCCCGCGGGCTCCCGTCCCCATGGCGGGACGCGGACGCGGCTCCGACGCGGATGGTCGCGGTGGTGGTCGCGGGCGGTCCCGGCGCGGCACCCGGACCGCGCGCTCAGGGTTGTACTGCGCGATGCGTACGCGCGATCCGATCGTCGCGAAGCAGGCCCTGCGATCCGACGGGATTCCTACGGTGCGGCCCGTACGATCCGACGTGGAGGGACCGGCCGGCCGTGGCGGGCGCTCCGGGGGGTCGTGGACGGACGACGGCCCCGGTGCCTCTCGGCACCGGGGCCTGTCCTCCCCTTCGCTGACCCGGAGCCCCGAGCTCCCAGGGTCAATCCCCTCGGACCGTCATCCCCGAGCGGTCCGCCTCCCGCTGAAAGATCTCCCCTGGACCGGGGCGGTCAATCCTGGGGGGTGGTCACTCGAATGAGCGATGTTGGGCTGAGAAGAGGCGTGTTCGAATAGTAGTTCGATAAGATCCAGCCGGAACCGACAAGGGTTCGACGGATGTGCGACCGGTCGCGGGGCGGGGTCGCCCAGCCGCACGGCGAGGACGCGGTGCCGACCGACCTGAACGGCGGACGGCGGCGCCGTACGGGGACACGGGATCGGCGGGGCCCAGTGGGACCGGCGGGACCCGTGGGACCAACGGGGAGAGCGGGACCACGCACGACCGGGGATTCGACCACTCTGGACCGAGGGGGGTGCCAGGACACATGCCGGAGCACGACACGGAGCACCGGGTGCGGCGCACCGATGTGATCGGCGCCGACGGGGTACGCCTCGCGGCGTGGGAGTACGCGCGCCGAGGCGGCGACGGGAGCCCGGCGGGCCGCCGGGCGGGCGCACGCGCCCCCGAGCCCGGAGTCCTGCTGCTGCACGGGCTGATGGGGCGCGCCTCCCACTGGGACGGCACCGCCCGCTGGCTGTCCGAGCGGCACCGCGTGGTCGCCTACGACCAGCGGGGCCACGGCCTCAGCGAGCGCCCCGCCGACGGGCTGCTCACCCGCGAGGCCTACGTCGCGGACGCCGAGGCGGTCGTCGAGAGCATGGGGCTCGGCCCGGTGACGCTCGTCGGCCACGCCATGGGCGCGCTGACGGCCTGGCAGCTCGCCGCGCGCCGCCCCGACCTGGTGCGCGCGCTGGTGATCTTCGACATGCGGGCGTCGGCGCTGGGTGCCGCCTCGCAGCAGGCGTGGGAGGAGTGGTTCCGCACCTGGCCGGTGCCGTTCGAGTCGCTCGGCGAGGCGCGCCGGTGGTTCGCGGAGGAGGACCCCTGGCTCGGCGGCGGCCGGATCGCCGCGCGCGGCGACTTCCACGCGGAGATGCTGGCCCGCCGTGAGGACGGCTGGCGTCCGCTCTTCTCCCGCCGCCAGATGCTCCGCACGCGGGAGACCTGGGTGCTCGACGCACATTGGGACGAGCTCGCGCAGGTGAGCTGCCCGACGCTGGTCGTGCGCGGCCGCCAGCTCCTCGGCCCGGGGTTCGGGCGCCTCGGCGACGAACTCGTCGAACCAGCCGCTCTTCTCGCCCGCCCACTCGGTGAGCTGTTCGACGAAGGTGGCCGTGGGACGCGGCCCGCCC